>WIAF01000004.1 GCA_014055465.1 Nitrospira sp. CR1.1 | reverse complement strand
AAAAGTCGCCCCGTGATTCCGTCTCGTTCGTTTCATTGCCTCGCTCCTCTCGTCTGCCACCTCTCGGTGGTGTGGGTGAAGCCAGGCTTCCACTTAACACACTGTCCGAATTTCCGGCGCCCCCTCTAGGGGCCTGTCGCACATTCGGCCATATGCCGGACCCTGCGCAATTTAGGGTTGAGGCTGAAGCGGCATCTGTGCAAGATGAAGCAAACGTGCTCGCGGTACTCCGCCGGTTCCTTATCGTACGAACTCCCTGAAACATCCTCACTACGGTTCTCCCGGCGTGGATGTCACACTGCATGCCGCAAAGGCGATGCGCAAGAAAGGAATGAGTCATGATGACGCGACAACTCTTGAACACCTGGTCTCTGCGCGGTTGGATGGCGGCAATAGTGACGGCGGGAGCCCTCACCGCAGGGTGCATGCATCACCCCGGGGGGATTGCGCCTTCGACCAAGCCAATCGCCCCGGGTGGATACACGGAATTGGGGAAGGTGCGCGGGCAGGATTGTGTGTACCATCTGCTGGGGTTGATTCCCGTGACTGGTGGTAATGAGATGCGCAATGCCGTTGAGGATGCGCTGCGCACGAAACCCCTCGCGGACGCGATGGTGGAGGTTACGGTGGACGGGTACTTTCAATACTTCATTCTCTTTTCCCGGGCCTGCACGCAGGTGTATGGGACCGCAGTGGAGACCAAATAAACACCACATGAGCGGAGCCGCCTTTCGTCGGGCCTCTATGTGTTAGGGAACATTCGAGGTGGCCTGAGAAAACATGGATGGCACTACTCTGTCATGTCGGAGGTCGAATCTGACAAGGAGGTTCAAGGGTGCGTGCGTAGCGCCTCCCTGTTTCCGTCGGCGATGGGGATTGTTATGGAGCAGGCAAAAGTGATTCTCCCGGTTGGAGGGGAAAGTCCGTGTTGGTCGACTATGATTGGACGCAGGGGAGGTGGATTCCGGATCTTCATCTTGTCACGGTGGGCCAGAATAGTTCTGACCTGGTGCATCACATTTCGCATTCCTACCTCGGACACATCAACAGCGATCGATTGTTGTCCAACATCTATAGCGCGGCTGATGTGCTGGTCATTCCCTCCTTGCAGGACAATCTTCCGAATACGGTCCTCGAATCGATGGCCTGTGGGACGCCGGCGGTGGGTTTTGAGGTCGGAGGTATTCCCGACATGATTCAACATCGTCAGACCGGTTTGCTGGTCTCGACTCGCGAGGCCGGAGCATTGGGTGCGGCCATGTTGGAACTGTTACAGAACCCTGAACGCCGAAGGGCGCTTGGGGCCAACTGTCGCCAACATGCCCTCAGCCATGTTTCTCTGGAGGAACAGGCCAAACGGTATTGTCGGCTCTATACCGACATCCTGAATGAACGCGCCGTTCGTTAATTTCGGGTGGTCACCCCGGCAGGGTTAGCCGTGGAGATACGCTCTCGCCCAGGCGACGAGCGGGGTGGACCGGCCTGGTTTCCGTTGCCTCTAGGTCTCCCCTATTTTTTTAACCTCCGCCTCCCTAAGCTCTCCGTTGAGCCATGGTGCATTTGCACCGAGGTGGTGTGATTCCACCACCCGAAATGGTTCGCCAGTAGATGCGTCAGAACTATCGAACGCTAACCTGTTGAATCGCGAGCGCGCCGTTTCCCGGCGTCCAACGGTCTTGTCCTTGCATCGTTACACAGAGGGACGAATGCGTCTGGCGAAGGGAGGGACACCATGGGAATGGCATGGCCGTTCGGGGTGAGTACGGGTGACAAGGTCAGGCTGGGCCGGGTTTTGGTGGTGGATGACGAAGACTCAATCCGAAGTGTGCTTCGCATGACGCTGACGCAGGCAGGGTATGACGTGGAGGAGGCGGACGATGGCGGCAAAGCGGTTGAAGTACTCAACAGCGGGGACAATCCGCTGATGATCGATACGATTATTTGCGATATCCGTATGCCGCGGATCAATGGAGTGGAGGCGATTACCTACTTTCGAGCCCAATACCCGTCCCTCCCGGTCATCGTCCTAACCGGCTATCATGATGAATCATTGGCCTCTTCTCTGCGCCGGCAGGGCATTGTGGAATTCCTGGAAAAACCGGCCGAACGGGAGCAGATCCTTGCGTCGGTGGCACAGGCCATTGCCGGACGCCGGATCAGTTTCTACCCGTGATCCGGCTTCTTTCCTTCCTGTTTGATTTTCGTCAGGCGGCTTCTTAGAATCCTCCAGAACGACAGCTATGCTTGATCAGGAGGACCAGCATCTATGTGTGACTTCATCGCCCGACTAACGTTCCATGCACGGCTCAGATATCTTGCGGCCGCGGGCCTGGTAGGGTTCCTTCTCATGGGGCTTCTGCCGGCCCCTCTCAACGCGGCACGCGGAGGCACGAGTCCTGGTGGAGGCAAGACGGAGGTCTTGCCAGTTCAAAAAGCCGCCCCCGCAGTGGTGGTCATTGACGCTTCGGGGAGTGAAGCGGACCTGCGTCGCCAGTTGCGCAGCAAGAATGGAGTGGCCGAATTGGGCGCATCGACCTCAAAAACGATGTTTTCGCAAGCCCCGACCGGGACGTTCGGTTATATTCTGCCAAAATTCCTGGGGTTGGCCCTGGTGACGCAGAGTCCCGACCTCGCTCTTGACCGGGTGTCTCCTGCTACGAGTGCCTATGAAGTTCACAAGCTGGCGGATGGAAGCGGCATGCTGGTCGGATTCATGGGCAAGGACGTCCTCGCCCAGGTGGCTCCCAGCCAGCGGCCGAAGAGTGTTCGTATTGCGCTCCATTCGAATCCATCGGAGAAGGCTCCCCACATTGTGGCGGTCCCGCTGGTGAAACTGGCGGCCGACCGAATGCCGATGCGGATCGACCCGAAAAACCCAGACAGTCCGGTCATGTTTGAAATGGATCTGCAAGGCTCGGCCAGCCGTGCGTCGACACAGGGCGGACAATAGGCACTGCGTCGTGGCGGGGAGGAGGCCGGGTCCGGCCCCTCCCGGCCGGTGCGATGTTTCGACACGTCGTCGGGTCGGGCAGGATTCGTCACCCGCCGACCCCTCTGCTTATTCTCCGACCTTCACCTTAACGCTGTCTGTCGCCGTTCCCGCATCTTTGTGATCGTGATCGGCGATTTTGACCGTAATCGTGTGTTCCCCTTTGGGCATTTTCGTGAACGTGCCCTTGAATCCCTTCTGGTAGGCGCCGTCAAGATATACATGGGCGTGGTTGCCCTCCGGTGCATTCACAATTTCATACTTGATGTCAAAGGTCTCCGGCACGGAGTCCCCGTTGCGCGGAGAAAGGATAGTGATGGTGGTCGGATTTTCGGCGGCGCACCAGGAACTCATGGTCAGTGTTGCGCCAAGGGTCAGGCTGCAGGCAACTAGGATCAGACGTGTCATAACACCTCCCGGGAAGAATGATGGTTAAGAGTGTGGATCGCCGAATTGTCGGCGCTGCGGGTCCGGACTGTTCTGCTGCAGGCTACGTTGTCGCAACGTGTGTTGCCAACTTGAGGAGAGGAGGGGGCAGAGGCTCAAATGTTCAGCTGCCTTCTGATTTCCCCGTTCATGATGCATGATCCGATTGGCCGTGGTGACTGTCCATTCAGGATATGGGCGATCTATCAGGCGCAGCGGGATAGTTGATTCGACGAGTCCTTCTTGGAGGACTCGAAAATACCACCCGGTGAATCCGGTCTGCTCAACCTGCACCGCCAGATCCTTGATCTGCCAGCGCCGGGCCAGCTTCCAGCAGGGCTGGCGTGGTTGAGAGAGTTGGACGACGGCAGACCCGACTGAAAAAATGTCTCCAATGCAGACGTCCGCTTCCGTGAGTCCTTCGAGCGTGAAATTTTCACCGAACTCGCCGCCGATCAGTTGTTGCTGCGGCAGAATACTGCCCCAGTGAAACCAGTGTTCGGATGGATACACGCATACGGCCTTGTCGAGGCCTCCATGGTGAACCAGATCTGCCTGGCCATCACCGTCCAGGTTATGCGGCTGCAGGCGGATTGGCCCGCGAACAGGATGCTTGAAGATACCGGTCGTCCACGGTTGTGGCGGCCGATCTTCAAGGCATTCCGGGTGGCCGTGCTCAGGAAGCCCCACCTGGATGGATCGTATCAAGCCAATGATTTGCTGCACGTGGTTCGCTTCCGCTCTCGTGGGAGGCTGCCGTTCGGGTGAACGGTCTCACCCTAGTGCCTGTCCGGTTGAGGCGTCAAAGTGTTTGTTCTGATTAGATCAATCACTTTCACTTATGATATGACGTGGCATGGAATTTCGCCATCTTCGCTATTTTCTCGCGGTCGCCGACGCCTTGCATTTTACCAAGGCGGCGGAGGGACTTCCGGTGTCTCAACCGGCCTTGTCCGCGCAGATCAAACAGCTGGAGCAGGAAGTCGGGGTGCCGCTCTTCGACCGCGTGGGACGATCGGTTCAACTGACGCGGGCCGGATCGATCTTTCGCGAACATGCACGGCGGGCCTTACGGGAAATGGAGCTGGCTCAAGTCGCCATTGCGGAAGAGGAAGGCCTGCAGCGAGGCGCCCTTGCCGTCGGGGTGGTGCAAACGGTCAATGCCTATCTGGTCCCTGACATTGTCGGCCGGTTCTCGACCCTGCATCCGCAGGTCTCCCTCAAACTTGATGAGCTGTCCGGGCCGGAGATCGAAGCAGGCGTGAAGAGCGGATTGTTGGAACTGGGTATCGGGTTCGTTCCAGCGGGATCCGACCGGATCGAGAGCCAGCCGCTGTTTGAGGAGGATTTTGTCTTGATCGCCTCGCCCCGGCATCACTTCGCCACCCGTCGCCACCTGCGATTGGCATCCCTGGCTGACGAACCCTTGGTGCTTCTGTCGGACATCTTTTGTACGCGCCGTTTGCTGAACGCGAGTTTCGAGCAGGCGGGCATTGTGCCGAAGGTGGCTGTTGAAATGAATTCGATTGAAGGAATCCTCGCGACGGTGAAGACCAGCAAGCTGGCGACCGTGCTCCCGCGACTGTCTCTGGGCTTGGAGGGGAACGACGGGCTTCGCGGCATTCCGCTCAAACATCCGACACCTCGGCGGAGCCTCGGGCTGTTATGGAAAAAAGGCGGGTACCGGAGCGGGGCGGCCCAGGCCTTGGCCGATCAGGTGCGTATCGTCGTCAACAAGCGCTGGAGACGGAAGAGAGACCGGTGACGCAAAGATAAGAGTCGCTCGTGAACGGACTAGACTCGGGAACCGATCGTGACCGATTTTTTTTCAAAACGCTTGTAACCCCTGCCGGTTTGCCCACGACTTGAATCATATGAGGCCACGCCTGTGGTCCGGAGGGCGGATGAGGTATGATGCTAAAGGCGAGACTGCGGTGGAGGGGACGGCCCGCTTTCAAGGAGTGTAGGCACTCCTGTCCGATCACGCCGAATGTATCGACCGAGTCTTGTGCGGTGACATCGATCGCTTCAGTGAATGGATTGCCCGGCATCAGCACCATGCGCTGAAGATTGTCTCGGTGCATGTGCAGGCGGAGCGTGTGCCAGAGGTTCCAGATGGCGTGCTTGTCCGGGCTTACGCCGGGCTCCATGCGCAGCTTCAGCAGCCCTGGCGTATGACCTGCGAGTATGTTCGGCAGGCGTAGGATGCCGGGGGACGGAAGGAATAGCGGCGATGGCAGAGTCGATGAGATTTTCGACGCTCCTGAAACGGTGGATGATCGGGCTCTCCGCAGCCTGCCTGTTGGCGGTGGGAGCGTACGTCCTGATGACCCGGTCCGGCGAAGCGCAACCAGGCCGATCGGAAAAGCGCCCAGCCGTGGCCGCGCGGAATACGCCGGTCGTGGCGGCGGCGGCAAAAACCGGCGAGATCAATATTTATTTGAATGGCTTGGGTTCCGTCATTCCGATGAATACGGTCACGGTCAAAAGTCGGGTGGACGGTCAATTGATGCGCGTGCTCTTCAAGGAAGGGCAGCTCGTGCATAACGGGGAATTGCTGGCGCAAATCGACCCACGCCCGTTTGAAGTGCAGTTGGTCCAGGCCCAGGGACAAATGGCGCGCGATCAGGCGCAGTTGAAAAATGCGCAATTGGATTTCGAGCGGTATCGCGACCTGTACAAGCAAAACTTCATTCCCAAGCAGCAGCTCGATACCCAGGAGGCGCTGGTCCGTCAGTACGAGGGCATCGTCAAAGCTGATCAAGGCCAGATCGACAATGCCAGATTGCAGTTGACCTATTCGAGTATTACCGCGCCGATCGATGGGCGGGTCGGGTTGCGCCTCGTGGATGCGGGCAATATTGTGCATGCGAACGATCCCAATGGGTTGTTGGTGATTACCCAATTGCAACCGATTACCGTCGTGTTCGCGTTGGCGGAAGATCACCTGCCTGCCGTGTTTGAGCGGCTCAAGGGGGGGGAGCCACTCGTCGTGGAGGCATTCGACCGCGAGCACAAACGCAAATTGGCTACGGGGACGCTGCTCACCGTCGACAATCAAATCGATCCGACCACCGGGACCGTCCGCCTGAAGGCGGTGTTTCCGAACGACGACAGTGCGCTCTTTCCCAATCAGTTCGTCAATGCCCGTCTGCTGCTCGACATCAAGCACGGTGCGACTATAGTGCCGTCCGCAGCGATTCAACGCGGCCCCAAGGGAACATTTGTGTATGTAGTCAACGAGGCGGAACAGACGGTCAGCGTGCGCCCGGTAACTGTGGGTGTGGCGCAGGGCGAAGACACCTCCATCGACACCGGACTGGCATCAGGCGAAACCGTCGTGGTGGATGGAACGGAAAAGTTGCGCGAGGGCAGCAAGGTTGAGATGCGGCCAGCGGGCGGGGCGGTTCCGACCAGCCAGGAGAATCCGCCGACCGGAGGGGAGCGGAAAAAACAAGGGACGCGCACGTGAATCCCTCGCGGTTGTTCATCGTGCGGCCGGTGGCCACGGTTCTGACGATGATCGCGATTCTGATGGCCGGAGCGCTGGCGTATCGCCACCTGCCGGTTTCCGCGCTTCCTCAAGTTGATTACCCCACCATTCAGGTGCTGACGTTTTATCCCGGCGCCGGGCCGGACGTGATGACCTCCTCCATTACAGCTCCGCTGGAACGGCAGCTCGGGCAAATGCCCGGACTCAACCAGATGACTTCAACCAGTTCCGGAGGCAGTTCGGTCGTGACCCTCCAATTCAGTCTCGACATCGATTTGGATGTGGCCGAGCAGGAAGTGCAGGCGGCCATGAATTCGGCGGCCACGTTTTTGCCCCGGGATCTTCCCGCGCCGCCTATCTATAGCAAGGTCAATCCCGCCGACGCGCCGATCCTCACCGTGGCTTTAACCTCAGCGACCTTGCCCCTGTCGCAAGTGCGGGATTTCGCGGAAACCCGCTTTGCGCAGAAGGTGTCGCAATTGTCCGGTGTCGGCCTGGTGAGCATCAGCGGGGGACAGCGTCCCGCTGTGCGCATTCAGGCGAATCCTCGCGCATTAGCCGCTTACGGCTTGACGCTGGAGGATCTCCGCGACGTGGTGGCGGCCGCCAATGTCAACCAGGCGAAGGGCGGTTTTGACGGACCACGCCGCGCATCGATCATCAATGCGACGGACCAGTTATTTGCCGGTAAGGACTACAAGGCGTTGATCGTCGCCTATCGCAATGGCGCTCCCGTTCGGCTGTCGGAAGTCGCCGAGGTGATCGACGATGTCGAGAATACCAAGCAGGCGGCTTGGATGAACGAGACGCCGGCGGTGATCGTCAACATTCAGCGTCAGCCGGGGACGAATGTCATTGAAGTGGTCGACCGGGTGAAGAAGTTGCTGCCGCAACTGCAGGGAACCTTGCCCTCCTCGGTCCAGGTCTCGGTGTTGACTGACCGCACGACCTCGATTCGCGCGACCGTCCGCGATGTGCAGGTTGAACTGGCGCTGGCGGTGGCCCTCGTGATCCTGGTGATTTTTTTGTTCCTCCGCACATTGCCCGCCACGCTGATTCCGGCGGTGGCGGTGCCTCTGTCCCTGATCGGAACCTTCGGCGTCATGTACCTCATGGAGTTCAGCCTGAACAATCTGACCTTGATGGCGCTGACGATCTCCACGGGCTTCGTGGTGGACGATGCCATCGTCATGATTGAAAACATTGCGCGCTATATCGAACGGGGAGAGTCGCCACTCCAGGCCGCGCTGAAGGGATCGAAGCAGATTGCGTTCACCATCCTGTCGTTGACGGTCTCCCTGATCGCGGTGCTGATTCCCTTGTTGTTCATGGGTGATGTGGTCGGGCGGTTGTTTCGGGAATTTGCCGTGACGCTGAGTATCACCATTCTCATTTCGGCGGTGGTGTCTCTCACCCTGACGCCGATGATGTGCGCCAGGCTCCTGCGCGAGCGGCGAGAGGAACGGCCCGGGCCCTTGTCGCGGGCCTCGCAGCGGGTGCTGGATCGCATTATCACGGGTTATGGAACAAGTCTGCAGTGGGTGCTGCGGCGTCAGCCGGCGACGCTGGCCGTCACGGGCGCTACATTGGTGGTGACGGTCGCGCTGTATGTTCTGATTCCCAAGGGGTTCTTCCCGCTCCAGGACACGGGCGTCATTCTCGGCATCACGGAGGGGCCGCAAACGGTGTCGTTTGGCGCCATGGCGGAACGGCAGCAGGCCCTGGCTCGCGTTATTCTGGAGGAGCCGGCCGTGGAAAGCCTCACGTCCTTCATCGGGGTAGACGGAACGAACACGACACTCAATAGCGGGCGCATCTACATCAATTTGAAGCCGCTGGGGGAGCGCTTGGCCGGCGCCGGCGACATCATCAGACGGCTGGAATCACGCGTGGCTGCGGTCAACGGCATGACCTTGCACATGCAGCCGGTGCAGGACCTGATGGTGGAGGATCGGGTGAGCCGGACGCAATTTCAATATACGCTGGAAGATGCCGACCCGGAGGAGTTGAAGCGCTGGGCCCCGAAGCTGCTGGAGAGTCTGCAGCTTCGACCTGAACTGCGCGATGTCAGCAGCGATCAGCAGAATTTTGGACTGGCCTCTCTCGTGGAAATCGACCGCAATACGGCCTCGCGCATGGGGATCACGCCGCAACTCATCACGGATACCCTGTACGATGCGTTCGGCCAGCGCCAGGTGTCGACCATCTTTACGCAGTTGAATCAGTATCGCGTCATTCTGGAGGTGATGCCGGAATTTCAGAAGGGACCGGAAGCGCTGCAGGCGTTGCAGGTGCGTGGAACAGGCGGATCCGTGCCGTTGAACGTCTTCACCCGAGTCACGGATACCACCGTGCCCCTCGTCATCAGCCGGCAAGGTCAGTTTCCAGCGGTGACGATCTCCTTCAACCTTGCGCCCAACGGCTCTCTTGGCGAGGCGGTGGAGGCGATTCGTCATGTCACTCAGGAGTTGGGCCTTCCCGCCAGTATCCGCGGGAGTTTTCAGGGCGCGGCGCAAGCGTTTCAGAATTCGCTGGAACATGAACCGCTGCTGATCCTGGCTGCCTTGATCACGGTGTATCTCGTGCTCGGTATCTTGTACGAGAGCTACATCCATCCGCTCACGATTCTTTCGACCCTGCCTTCCGCCGGCGTGGGCGCGCTGCTGGCCCTCATGCTGTTCCGGATGGAATTCAGCATCATCGCATTGATCGGCATTATTTTGCTGATTGGGATCGTGAAGAAGAACGCCATCATGATGATTGATTTTGCGCTGGACGCCGAGCGCACGGAGGGGAAGCCGCCGGAACAGGCCATTTATGAAGCCGGACTCCTGCGTTTTCGTCCCATCATGATGACGACCATGGCGGCGCTCTTCGGAGCGTTACCGCTGGCGATGGGGGCAGGGGTCGGCTCGGAGCTGCGGCGTCCCCTGGGCATCGCGATCGTCGGCGGACTGGTTTTGAGCCAGCTGCTGACGCTGTACACCACACCGGTCGTGTATCTCGCCCTGGATCGGCTGGCGGCCCGTTTCCGCCGCACCCCGGGGCAGGCCACGGTGGGGAACGCTGTGCCGATAGGTCCGCCATGAACCTGTCGGCTCCGTTTGTCCGGCGCCCCGTGGGGACCACACTCCTCACGATCGGCGCGACGTTGGTCGGGATGGTGGCCTTTCCCTTTCTGCCGGTGGCCTCGCTTCCGCAGGTCGAGTTTCCGACAATCAACGTGTCGGCATCGTTACCGGGAGCCAGTCCCGAGACGATGGCCTCTTCCGTGGCCGCTCCGTTGGAGCGCCAGTTCACTCGTATTGCCGGTGTCACGGAGATGACGTCCACCAGCACAATCGGCGGAACTAACGTGACCCTCCAATTTGAGCTCAACCGTGATATCGACGGCGCCGCGCGGGATGTGCAAGCGGCGATCAATGCCGCCCGGGCCGATCTCCCGCCAAATCTGCCGAATGCGCCCAGGTACAGCAAGGTCAATCCTGCCGACGGACCCATTCTCATTTTGGCCATCACGTCCGACCTCGTCACCCGTGGGCAAATGTACGATGCGGCGTCGAGCATCTTGCAGCAGAAACTGTCACAGGTGGAAGGCGTGGGACAGGTGGCCGTGGGCGGAGGATCGTTGCCGGCGATTCGGGTGGATCTCAATCCCACCGCGTTGAATAAATATGGCATCGGGCTGGGAGAGGTGCGTCAGGTGCTCAATAGCACCAATGTGAATCGTCCGAAAGGGCAGCTGACGGCCGATGATCACACCTGGGAGATCAGGACCAACGATCAGCTGCACAAGGCTGAGGAGTATCTGCCGGTGATCGTCGCCTATCGAAACGGGCGCGCCGTGCAGCTGTCCGATGTGGCGGCGGTGGAGTCCTCGGTAGAAGATCTACGGACCATGGGTGTCACGAACGGGACGCCAGCAGTCCTGGTGATCATCTATCGGCAGGCCGGCGCGAATATCATCGACACCGTGGATCGTCTCCGGGCACGCCTGCCTCAATTGGACGCGTCCCTGCCGGGTAGCATGGCCCTGTCGATCGTGATGGATCGCACGCCCGTCATTCGGGCCTCGTTGCACGACGTCGAACGGACTCTGGCCATTTCTGTGGCTCTGGTGATTCTGGTGGTGTTTGCGTTCCTCCGCGATCTGCGCGCCACTCTGATCCCGGCGGTGGCCGTTCCCGTGTCGCTGATTTCCACGTTTGGTGCCATGTACGTGCTTGGGTACAGCCTCGACAATCTGTCACTCATGGCGCTTACGATTGCGACGGGGTTCGTGGTGGACGACGCGATCGTGGTGCTGGAAAATATTACGCGATACCGAGAGCAGGGGGTGGCGGCAATGGAGGCGGCCTTGCGGGGCGCCAAGGATATTGCTTTTACGGTCGTCTCGATGACCCTCTCACTGGTCGCAGTGTTCATCCCGATCTTTCTGATGGGCGGGATGCTGGGCCGGCTGTTTCGAGAGTTTGCCGTCACGCTGTCGGTGGCGATTCTGGTGTCCCTGGTTGTCTCCCTCACGACGATTCCTATGCTGTGTGCGCGCGTGCTGAAGTCGGAACCAATCCGTGTTCATGGCTGGTGGTATCGCATGAGTGAGCGGGGATTCAACGTCATGCTGGATGGGTATGCCACCAGCTTAACCTGGGTCCTCCGGCACCCGCGGATTATGCTGGCGGTGACGGTCGGTACCATGGCGCTGACCGTGTATCTGTACATCCTCGTGCCCAAGGGGTTTTTCCCTCAGCAGGATACCGGCCGGTTGTTCGGAAATATTCAGGCGGCGCAGGATATTTCCTTTCAGGCGATGCGGCAGAAACTCACGGAAGTGGTGGAGATCATCCGGAGCGATCCGGCCGTTGCGAGTATCACGGGTTTCACAGGCGGGGGGGGCCATGCCGGCACGACCAATACGGGGAGGATGTTTATTGCGCTGAAGCCACTCGAAGAGCGCGGCCTCAGTTCCGACGAGGTGATCGGCCGGTTGCGTCCAAAGCTGGCGAAGGTGCCGGGCGCTCCCACGTATCTGCAGGCCATTCAGGACCTGCGGATCGGAGGGCGGGCCAGCAGTGCGCAATATCAATATACGCTGCAGAGCATGGATCTTGCGGAACTCAACACCTGGGCGCCGAAGGTCGAGAGCAAGTTGCGCACGTTGCCGGAAATCGTCGATGTCAACAGCGATCAGCAGGATCGCGGTCAGCAATCACTAGTGGTATTCGATCGAGTGACCGCATCCCGGCTGGGGTTAAGCTCCCAACTCATCGACGATACGTTGTACGATGCCTTCGGCCAGCGCCAGGTGTCGATCATGTATACGCCACTTAATCAGTACCATGTGGTGATGGAGGTCGCTCCGCAGTACTGGCAGGACCCCTCCGCGCTCCATGAAATTTATGTCCGTTCTCCTGGCGGTGCTCAAGTGCCGTTGAGCGCAGTGACGCGGTATGAGCCGGCCAATACCATCCTGTCCGTCAATCATCAGGGCCAATTTCCTTCAGTGACGCTCTCGTTCAATATGGCTCCTGGCGTGTCGTTGGGTGAGGCGGTGCCGGCTGTCGATCTGGCAATGCGCGACATTGGCTTGCCGGCGAGTGTGCGCGGGACATTTCAGGGAACAGCCAAAGCCTTTCAATCGTCTGTTGAGAATCAGCCCTGGTTGATTCTGGCGGCGTTGGTCACGGTGTATATCGTGCTGGGGATTCTCTACGAGAGTTATATTCATCCTCTGACGATCCTTTCGACCTTGCCTTCCGCCGGCGTGGGTGCCTTGCTGGCGTTGCTGCTGTTTAAGTCGGAGCTGAGCATGATCGCCTTGATCGGGATCATGCTCCTGATCGGCATTGTGAAAAAAAATGCCATCATGATGATCGATTTTGCCTTGCAGAGTGAACGAATGGGAGAAGGAAAAACTCCCCTGGCGGCGATTTACGAAGCCTGCCTGCTGCGGTTTCGTCCGATCATGATGACCACGGCAGCCGCCCTGCTGGGTGCGTTACCCTTGGCCGTGGGCATGGGGGTCGGATCGGAGCTGCGGCGGCCGCTCGGTATCGCCATCGTCGGCGGTTTGCTGGTGAGTCAGGTTCTCACGCTCTACACGACACCTGTGATGTATCTGCTTCTCGACCGTCTGCGCCTTCGATGGGTCCGCGCCAGAGAGGCCTCTCCGCATCCCGCCGCATAAACACTCGTATGGTTTGAAGGGGTGTGCGCCGTCGGAAGAGCGAAGACAGTCGCATTGACAACAGTCCTCGAACATGATATTGAGAATTGCTATCAAGACTTTCTGGCAGAAAAACTGGAAGAAGTCTTGGCCAATGAGGCGGATCATGCGTCTGGTTCGCTTAACATTCGAATAAGGCCAACGACCCCTGCGGTCAGAGCCCAAAGCTGTATCACGACAGCTTTGGGCTTTTTATTTGTGGTCCCCGCGGCCTGGTTGTTTGTCGGGGAGAGGGGAGTGGGTGAATGTCGGGGGTCGCGCTCAGAGGAGATATCGCGCACGTGCGGGGATCTCGCAACGGTGGGTGGTTGATCTCATTGGTGCTGCATGGCGGCCTTGTGGCTATCGCGATGCAGGTCGTGATGGATGTCAAACCGCATCTGCAACCGGCCACCTTCCGGTGGGATGTGGCATTGCACCAGTTGCCTGCGCCGAGTCCTGTCGCTGCCGATTCGCTCCCCCCGCAAGAGTCAGTTCCGAAGCCGACACAGGCACAACCTGCGACTCGCCCGGCATCGCGTGCTTCACGGGCCCCGATTCCTCAGGCCGTGGAGCGGACGGCAGTCGTTCAAACGGTTCAGTCCGCGCAAGTCACCCCGCGGGCCACTGAACGATCCGCCCCTCTGGAACGCCAGGCGGTCGTGACAGAGGTACAGCCTGTCACCGCGCAGCCGGTTCATGAAGCCCAAGTGGCTCATGCGCAAGAGGTCGTGCGGCAGGAACGTCACGATGCTGTTCACGCCGTCGAGGCGGAGATGGCGACGGCGCAGTCGCCTGAAGGGGGGATTCAGGAGTCGGCGGTTCCTGTTGAAGCTCTGGCGACCGCAGTGGACTGGCCTGCTATCGTCGCACAGGCGGTCGTTGAGACCGAGGCATCTGTCGTGACCTCAAAGGCTTCCCTGAGTGAGACGCAGGATACGGTCGTGTCGGCGCTGGCGGTGGCGCATCGGAGCGCAGTCGCGCATCGTGAGGTGAGAGAGACGGCGCCGGCGGATCTTGGTTGGTTAGCGGAATCGTTGTGGACACGGATCGAACAATTGAAGCGGTACCCCAGGCAGGCGCGGGCGCGCCGGTGGGAAGGCAAAGTGGTGCTGGAAGCGGTGATCCGCCATGACGGAACGATTCTGGAATGTTTGGTCGCTGAAAGCTCCGGCCACGGCTTGCTGGATCAAGACGCCATCTCCGTGTTGCGGAAGGCCTCACCGCTTGCCCTGAAACACCCGCTGGGGAAAGACCAAATCACTATTCTGGTGCCGATCGCCTATCGGCTCGAGGGTTAAGGAGCGGCAAGTCATCTCACGCGATCAAAGGAGTTTCGTCATGAATGATGTCATGCAGCATGTGCGAAAGAGATTGGTGGAGGCGGTACTGTGCAGCGCGTGCCTCTTGTGGTTGGGGGCGGGGACGGCCCTGGCTCAGCCAAAAGGCGACAAGGCCTTTCAGGCGGTCGCGACGGATGCAAAAGGTGTGGAGACCGAGGTGCACGGTGTCATCTTCTACTGGGAAGAGAAAATAAGCGAGACCGCGTTCGTGCCGCACGAGCTCAAAGAAGTGCCGGTCAAACGCGGAACCGCGACAGTCAAAATCAAGTTCGATGTCATTAAGACGATCGATGTGAAACCGTCCGGTAACGGGACGCCGCCGGCTGTGTCGATTACGTTGAACGACGGCAAGGCCGGAGAGTTCACCCTGGCAATAGCCGGGAGTTTTAAGGGGCAGTCGGATTTTGGCGAGGTCGAATTACCGGCGGTTGAACTCAAACGAATCGCCTTTAAATAAACTCGGCAGGTCATCGAGAACGACGGCAGAGAAACCCGTCGGCGGAGGAACTGGCATGACGAACAGCATGAAGCGGGAAACTACACGGATTCTGACTTGCGACGATGTGCGTTGCCGGTGTGGACAGCTGATGGCTCGATGGGCCGAACAGGGGATTGAAATCAAGTGCAAGCGCTGCCGGCGTCTCGTCACCATTGCTTTCGATGCGATCGCGGGGAGGCCGCCGGCGATAGTCGTCAACTAATTCATTCCTGAGCAAGCCATTGTGTAGAGGCCAGAGGACCGCGGGTGTCCGGAGCCCAAGACCCTGAACAGGGTCTTGGGCTTTTTACTGTGTGGTGTGTCTATCTGATCAGCGTGCGTCAATGAATGGGGAGAACACAGAATCATGGCGGGACGTATCTGGGGCATGGGTGGAGGGGCTGTGTGGGTGTTGGCGATAGGACTTGGTTGTAGCTGGAGTACCCTTGTGCAGGCTCAAGGGATTGAGACGTCTGTTCCAGACCAGCATGTATCCGATGAAGGGGCCAGCGTAGAGGAAAAGAACGCGGCTGCCGAGCCGAAGGAATCGCCGAAGGCGAAGCCGGTGAAGATTCCCGAAGTGGTGGTGAAAGACGTGCATGAACGAAACGAGCCGGATCAGGAGTCGGTGAAGGATATTGCGGGCTCGGTGAATGTCGTCACTCGCGAGGAAATTCAGCGCGCCCGGCCGAAAAACGCAGACGAGATGTTGCGGCGCGTGCCCGGAGTCAACGTGCTCGACGAATACGGCCAGGGGTTGCGGCCCAACATCGGCATCCGTGGCATGGATCCCCGGCGCAGCAAAAATATTCTGTTGATGTTGGACGATATCCCCATACAACCGGCACTCTTTGGCGATGCCTCGACGTATTACATGGTCCCGATCGAACGGATCGACCATATCGAAGTGATCAAAGGAGGCGCCTCGGTCCTCTATTCACCCAATACCCAGGGGGGGCTGATTAATTTCATTCAGAAACGCATTCCCACGACGCCGACGTTTTCCACCACGAATACGTTCGGCAGTTTTAACTTGTTTCAGTCAGACACGCAGTACGGGGGCTATTGGGGGAATTTTGGCGCGCAACTCGGGTATCTCCGGCGCCAGTCGGACGGTTTCCGAGACCATAGTAAATCGCAGTTGGATGATTTCACGATGCGATTTGAAGCCAACCCCGACGATCGGACCCGCATTACGACCAACATCTCCTGGTACGACGAAACGACGCAGACGCCTGGAAGTATTACACCCACTCAATACCGGAACGACCGCACGCTGGCCGGCAAGCCGAACGATGAATTCAAAGGGCAGCGTGGAGCCATCGATGTGACGGCAAGCCGGGAGATCGACGCCCACAACACAGCCAAGATCATCGTATATGGCAATGTGTTCGAACGGAATTGGTATATCCAGGACCAGGCCGCCAACGGCGCCTTGCTCTCGACCAGCACGAACTTTTTGCGCAAGTTCAATGTCTTCGGCGTCATGCCGCAACATCAGTTCAAATTTTCCCTGTTTGGATTGGAGCAGCAGATCACCTCCGGCGTCCGGTATCACGCCGAGCGCCTGACCGACATCACCGGCATCGGTACAGCGGGCTCGAAGATCAGCCGCACGACCAACAATGCCGATCTGGAGTCGGTGGCCTACGCGGCGTATACGGAGACGGCGATTCGGCTGACCGAAGCCCTCACCATTTCTCCCGGCATACGGTGGGAGCAGGTCAATCAAAGCCGCGAGACGATGCATGCCGTTCCCCCTGCGGGAGGGAATTTCAAGGGCTATAAGACGACGCAAGGACTGATCTACGGGACCGGGGTCAAGTATCAACTCACTCCGGACAGCATGCTGTTCGGCCATGTCCATACGACCTTCCGGCCGCCGACCTTCGCCAATGCGGTGGATCCAACGAGCGGAACGACACAAGACCTCTCTGCGGAACGTGCGTTGAGTTCGGATGTCGGAATTCGGTCGATCCTTGTGCCCGGTGTGAGCGCGGAAGTCGCGCTGTTTCGCACCGAATTCAGCAATCAGATCGTCCAGCAAGGCAGCCGGTTCGTCAACGCCGGCAAGACATTGATGGAGGGAATCGAGAGTACGGTCAGCCTCGATTGGGGCGAAATCGTCCGTCCGCTGCAAGGCTTCGTCACCAGGGGCAGCATCACACTGTTGCGGCCGAAGTCGCTGTTTGGAACGACGGATGGGAAAGATCTGCCGTATGCCCCGCGCATGACGTTCTACGGATTGGTGGGGTATTACCACCCGACCGGTGCGTCGATCGAAGCCGATGCCATGTATGTCGCGCAGCAATTTACCGACGGCGCGAATACCCAGACGGAAAATGCGCTGGGCACGAACGGCGCCATCCCTTCCTATACGATTTGGAACCTGCGGCTCAATTATGCGCCGCCGAAGGCAAAGTGGGCCATTTTTGCCGGTGTCCGCAACCTCACAGATGAATCATTCATTGCACAACGCACCACCGGTAGTTTCCTCGGCATCCAGCCGGGTGAGATCCGGAATTTCTACGGCGGGGTCTCCTGGAGATTTTAACGGGACGCTGCGCCTTTTGGCCGGAATTGAGAAAGGAATGACACCTATGAATAAGAATATCTTCAATTGTGGATTGTGGGGGATCGTATTGATCGCAGGGCTGTTGGAACCTACTCCTGTACAGGCCCATTTTGTCTGGGTGGAGATGGACGCCACGGCTCCGGCTGATGTGGGCCAGGGAGTGAAGGTGTATTTCGGTGAGTATGCCGAATTCCTGCGAGAGGAACGTGGCGGCCGGCTGGATTCGATCGACGGCGTCGCCTTGCGCGTGCAGGATCCGAAGCGCGGGAAGACCGACGTGCCGCTGACCAAGCAGGTCAACCACTTTGCCGGTTCCGTCTCGTCCTGTGTTCCGGGACGGAATGCGGTGGTCGCCGAGCAAACCAAAGCTCCGGTTCAGGATCTACGCAAGCATGATCTGGGTATCGTCAAGCCAATGTTCTATGCCCGGACCTACTTCGTTTGCCTGGAAGAGAGCCGGGTTAATGAACATGAGCGGGACCACTCGACGCCGTTGGCGTTGGACCTGATTCCGCTCACCACAGGGTTGAATCTTGCGATGGGCCGCGTGACCCCAGGGCCGGGTGGCGAGATCGTGGTGAAAGCCCTCTTTAATGGGCAACGCCTCCCGGGGACGCAGGTGCTGGTGCATGCGCCCAATGGCTGGGACAAGGAGCTCAAAACGGATGCCGATGGCATCGTGTCCTTCACTCCGCTGTGGCCAGGCCGTTATGTGCTGGAGATGATTCACGTCGAGAAGACCCCCGGGGAGTTCGAGGGGACGGCCTATGAGGCGTTGCGCCATCGCAGCACCTTGGCACTGCAGGTGAGGGCCGAGCGCCCCGGGGAGCGATAGCATGAGTCGCGGCGGATCTGAACGAATTGTGAGATTGACGCATCGCTGGTTGGGTATGGGGGCCGTGGGTTTTCTATTACTCTCCGTCGTGACAGGCCTGTTGTGGACGGACGCGAAGTTTCTCTATTGGGATGACCACTATAAGGAGAAGCTTCGGCCACTGGCTGGCCCGCCGCTGGAAACAGCCATGCTGCCGGTCGATCGCGCAATACGGATGGCCGAGGAGGCCGTGGGCGGACGGGCGTTGATTGAGCAGGTGGTACTGCGGTCGGATTTCGGCCGCCTGTTTTACGAACTCAAATTGCGCGTCGAGGGAGTGTCCACCACACTCTTGCTCGACGCCATGACCGGTGATCGCCTGTCGCCGATTTCGCGGGAGCTGGCGCCGGTGATTGCACAGCAATATGTGCGTGCGCCGGCGACCGTCATCGGTGTCGACATCGAGCGGTATACACCACGCAAAAAGAAACGCGCACAGGATGCCGTGCGTGTTCGTTTCGACAATGCCGATGCCACCGAAATTGTGCTGGACCGGCAGACGGGGGACATCCTCGAAGACGAAGGTCGCTGGCGGCGGGTGCATTTTGCCGTCATGCAGCTGCACCAGTTGAATTTCTTCGGGTTTGAGAAAACTCTGCTGAACATTCCTGGCGTGCCGATTCTCCTGATGAGTCTCTCCGGGGGCGCCTTATGGCTTTTTCATCGTGCCCGGGCCCGCCGGTCGCGCGTGGCCGCGTTCGCCCCTGAACAGCCGCCTCTCCTAGCCCGTTCGACGGCCGAACCAAAAGAGGTTCCACCCCTGTCTTGATCATCGGCCGGATTGACGGTAGGTGGCGTTTTCTTCCGCCGGTTGTTTAGAATGTGCGCTCTGAGGTGGGGAATGACGATTCGTACCATCAAGGGCCGCATTGTTCTCGCCATTGTGCTGGTGGGCTGTATTCCGCTCCTGATCGGACTCATTCTCGCCTACATGTCCGGCATGCGTTCCCTTCGCGATGTGATCGGCGGAAATTTTCAGGCGATTGCCGAGCAGGCCGCCGATCGTCTAACCATGCTCGTTCAGAGCGAAGTGCAGGGGGTACGGTTGCTTGCATCCGCGCCGTTACGGGTTCGTCAGCCGGTCGAAGCCGCCAATCTGTCTTACACCGGCGAGTGGTCCGACACGCAGCGGCTGATTCAGGCCCGCGCGACGGAATGGGAGAAAGGACGCGACAACGCTGCCGGCCTGTTGAATTCAGAATTGTCGCGTTTTCTTCTGGAGACGAAAGTCCGCGACGGCGACAAGATGGTCGGGCTGCTGATCACCGACCGGTATGGGGCATTGGTCGCGGCCAGTTCGGAACCTGATCACTACTTCCTCAGCCATGAACCCTGGTGGGAGGCCTTACAAGCCGGAGGCCTCGACCGCGTCTACGTCAGCGGGTTAATCCCTGGCCAGGAAGGATCGTTTCGCTCGCCGGAAGAGACCATCGATATTGCGGTTCCCATCCTGGACGACCATCAGCACGCGGTCATCGGCGCCATTAAGGCATCCTACCGGTTCGATTCTCTCTTCGCGATGATCAAAGAGATTCGCATCGGGCAGACAGGTCATGCCATGTTGTTCGACGCCGCCGGGCAACCTCTGGTCTGTCCCATTCTGCCGCGTCGCGCCCATCGGATACCTGGCCAGTTGATGGCGATGATCGTTTCGTCGAACCCGGGTTGGGGCATCGCCGAGGACGACGGCCATGGAGCGACCGATACGGTGGTGGGATACGCGCCGGTCACGGGCCTGCGCCTGCCTGACAATTCCTGGCACGTCTTCGTGCGGCAACAACCGGAGGAAACCTATGCCCCCATTCGCGACCAGATACGCAATCTCGCGTTGATCGGGGTGGTGATGTTGGCTTTGCTTTGGGCGATGGGCCGCTACGTTGCCACGAGGATCGCCAGGCCCATTCAGGTGCTCAAGACCGGTGTAGAAGCGATCAGCCGTGGCACCTACGACGGGCCGCTCGATCTTCACACCGGCGATGAATTTGAAGAACTGGCCGTGGCGGTGCACCGCATGGCTGACCGGTTGCGAGCGTCGCGGCAAGAATTGGAATCGCTGAATACCGAACTGACGCATCGTGTCGAGGACAAAACGGCGGAGATCACGCGGCAGATGCGGAAGCTGGAGTTGTCCGAACGATTGGCGACATTGGGCAAGGTGGCGAGTGGAATCGCGCATGAAATCAACAATCCGCTCGGCATCATTCTGAATCGTATTGAATGCATGGAGGCCGATGCCGCGCAGTCGAACGTGCCGGATGAGGTCGCCCGCGATCTGGTGACCATTCGCGCCCAAGCGGAACGGATCTCCCGGGTGACGCGCAGCATCCTCACGTTTTCCCGTGGGACGGTATCCATGCTAAAGCCGCTCGATCTCAACTGCGTGGCACGTACGTGTGTGGCCATGGCAGGTGAGCGGATGACGGGGCTCTCTGTGCGGATCGACATGGATCTTGCGCCTGGGTTGTCCCCTGTGATGGGTGATCGGGATCGATTGGAGACCGTGCTGCTAAACGTGATCAATAACGCCATCGACGCGGTGACGGCGTGTGGCGATCAGGGAGTCGTCACGGTTCGTACGGCCTGTGTGCAGATCACTGGAGAAGAGTGGGTACAGATCAGCATATCGGACAATGGGCCCGGTGTGCCGCCGGCGATTGTGGATCGGATTTTTGATCCGTTCTTTACGACCAAGCCGGCAGGCCAGGGGACGGGGCTGGGATTATTTTTGAGTTATGGCATTGTCTCGGACCATCGCGGCCGAATCGAGGTGCGAAATAACAACGTGGGCGCGGTCTTTGAGATCTATCTGCCTGCGGTGAGCCTGGGTGAGAGCGTGCATGAAGGAGCACCATGGGGATTGCAGGAAAAATTCTGATCGTCGATGACGAGCAGGATGCCTTGGACAATTGCCGAAGGATTTTGAGTCGCGTGCCCTATGACTGTCTGACCGAATGTGATCCGGCTCGAGCATTGGATCTCATTCAGCGCGAGCGGCCGGGATTGATTCTGACGGATTTGCGTATGCCGCAGCTGGACGGTCTTGAAGTGTTGGCTGCAGCCAAACGGATGGATCCCTCTGTCCACGTGGTGCTGTTGACGGCGCATGCCACCGTGCAGACCGCGGTGACGTCGATGCGCTATGGCGCCTTCGATTACATTACCAAACCCTTTACCAGCTCCGACCTTGTGCAAGTTGCTCGTCGCGCGTTCGGTGAGAATGGCTCGGCGGCTGCGAGGCAATCCGGGGGCATCGAAGTGCCGCCTCCTGTCGAGCAAGTGCGTTCAGAGAAGCGGGCTGGATTGTCTCGAGTGATCGGGGAAAGTCCGGCCATGGAATCGGTCTTCAGCTTGATCGAAAAGGTGGCCCCCACACATTCTAACGTGCTGGTCTATGGGGAAAGCGGAACGGGGAAGGAACTCGTCGCGCGGGCGATTCACGATGCCAGTCTACGGGCGGAGCGCCCCTTCATCCCGGTGGATTGCGTCTCGTTGCCTGATACGCTCCTGGAATCGGAACTGTTCGGCCATGAGAAGGGCGCCTTTACCGGTGCGCATGTCTCGAAGCCGGGATTGTTCGAAGTGGCGGCGGGCGGGACGGTCTTTCTGGACGAAGTCAGCGGGATGAGCCAGACCCTGCAGTCGCGTCTGCTGCGAGTCCTGCAAGAGCGGCAGATGCGCCGGGTCGGCGGCATCCGGTTTTTGGATGTTGATGTGCGGGTGATCGCGGCGTCGAACCAGGATCTCGAAGCCGCCTGCCGGCGGGGAGAATTCCGCGAGGACCTCTATTACCGCCTGAATGTCATTCCGATCGTGTTGCCGCCGTTGCGGAGCAGGGAAGGGGATATTCCCATTCTGGCGCGAGAATTTTTGCGGCGATTCATGAAGCAGCAGGGTGGGGCCCTTGGATTCGTGCCGAACCTGGACTCCTCGGCCACGGAGTTGCTGTGTGGATATGCCTGGCCGGGGAATGTGCGCGAGTTGCAAAACGTCATCGAGCGGGCTGCCGTGCTGGCTGATGGCCCGCTGATTACACGCGCGCATTTGCCCGAACGCCTGCGCCAGGCTGTGGTTGACGACACGGGGTTTGGGGAGGCGGGCTCCTTCAAACATGCGAAGCAGGCGGCGGTCACGACATTCGAGCGGAGTTTTCTCAGCGAACTCCTCAAACGAAACGACGGTCACATGGGGCGAGCCGCCCGGGAAGCCGGAGTGGATCGGAAGACCATCGAGCGGATGGTCAAGAAGCATGGGCTGCGCGAACGTTCCTAATCCGGTTCCTGTCACGACTCACCGTGTGTATTCACGATGCCTGATTCGGGCCGTTCCCTCGACTTCCAGATGGGGCGTCGATGTCCCATTGGGACAAATGTTTCAGACACTCCTCTATCGCCTTTGAATTCGATGTCGTTGTGATGATCTCCGTTTTTTGATGGGGCGTCGTCGCCCCATTTTTATTTCTCCTCTCCCTGCTGCAGTCGAAAATTTCCCACAAAGTCTAAGTTTCCGGTCTCGGTCGATCTGGAACGAGAGTTGCTCTAGTGTCGACCGTCTTTTTGTGCGCATTGCTTTTTCATGCGCAGTGATGAGTGCGCCATCGTCTCCTTGTCGCGAATCAAGGGTGTGGAAACCGAAGGACCGGCCTCCTGATGTTTCCACTCCATGAGGTGCAGGCCTTCACGGGCTTGCACCGCGCGCGGCGATCATTCGATGGCAGAGGGTGAGGATGCGGAGGTTGTATGGTTTCAATAGGAGGTGGGTCTCATGAGATCGGTACGTAGCGGGCCTAGGAAACTCAGTCGTCGCAGGTCCCAAGCGGCCTGGAAGCTCCTGTTAGGGGTCATGCTTCCATCGGTCTGCGTCGGGGCGTTCCAAGTGGCTTCGGCAGCGCCCCCGGAAGTGCATACGGCTGTGCACAATCAGCCGGCATGGGCTGAGCAGTTGAAGGGCCAGACGATCATCGAGGATGCGCAGGAAGGTCATGTCGAGCGGACCGCGATGATGGAGCGTCAGCACCAGCGCATTATGGAGAAGATCAACGAGCAGTTGGCCCATGATGCCGAGGTGCAGCGCACAGGCGGCCAGTACAACAACGTCAACATGTTGCATCAGTACGGCGCCGGGAACCAGGATTTATTGTTGATGTCGAACAGCGCCGCTGAGCCGGTCTCGTCAAGGGGCGGGAAGTGTCCCCTGAGTGCGCCGGTCCGCAGCTACGACGTGTCGGCGATCAATGTGGAAATCACCTTGAACATGTGGCTCGATTTCTATCCGGGCTACATGTACACGCTGACCGAAAATATCGACAAGGTCCGTGCCGAAGAGGCCAAAAATAAAGAGGCCCGGGACAAGGATGGCTACGATCCGGGCGGCGTCATAAACGGGTTGCAGAACCAATTCATTCAGCCACTCGTTCTTCGCGGCAATCAGGGCGATTGCGTGAAGGTGACCCTCCGCAATCAGCTGGAGGGTGATGAGGAAGTCAGCCTGAACATCCATGGGTCCAGCATGGTCATGTCGGCTACGGGACAGCCGGCCACGACCACCAATCCCGACAGCATTGCCGCCAAGGGCAAGGTCGTGGAGATGGAATGGTATATCCCGCCCACTCAGCAGGAGGGCAGCCGCCAGTTCCATTCCTACAGCAATGATCGCGAGTTGACCGTGATGGGCCTCTTCGGATCTTTCGTGATCGAGCCGAAGGGGTCTGAATACCTCGAGCCGCTGGGCACCGGTGATCCTCAGCCGACCAAGAGCGGCTGGCAGGCGATCATCAAGAACGGCAGCGGCCCGGACTTCCGGGAATTCGTGTTGTTCTATCATGAAGTCGGCGACGAAGCCTTTCGTCCGCTAAACAAGAAGGGCGACTTCATCCCGCAGCGCGATCCGCTCACCGACGTGTATCGTCCCGTGGCTCGCGCGCTGAACTACCGGAGCGAGCCGTTTGGCGTGGACAATATGCAGACGCAGCACGAATACTTCGGCTTCGAGGATGAGTCGATGGCCTACAGCGCCTACACGTTCGGCGACCCGGCCACGACCATTCCACGCAGCTACCTCGGCGACCCGGCCAAGTTCCGGCTGGTGCACGGTGGCTCAGAAGTGTTCCACTCGCACCATCCGCACGGCGGAGCGATTCGTTGGCCGCGGAGCCCGCGAGCCATCGACGAAATGCCCTTGTGGCATGCGGCGAAGAACGGTCCCGTGAAATATCCCGTGATCCGGACGAAGTCCGACCGGGTCGACGTGGAAGTCATCGGGCCGTCCGAGACCATGGACCTGGAGACCGAGTGCGGCTCCGGTCTCTGTCAGCAGTTGGCCGGAGACTTCCTCTTCCACTGCCACGTGGCCCATCACTACATTGCGGGCATGTGGGGATACTGGCGCGTGTACAACACGATTCAGCAGGGTGCGAATCACAATGACGTGATGCCGGACCTGCTGGAGTTGCCGGACCGCAAGGGCCGCATCAAGGTGGGTGTCACGTCCGACGAGTTGATCGGCAAGACCGTCGATTGGTTCGGTAAGCAATTCAAGATCGTGGAGAAGGGCAAGACCGATTGGAAGGCCGATCCGGCCATCGTCACCATCAAGGACTGGGTCGATATGCAGTTCCCGCCGCAGGGTCTTCCGGGCCACAAGAAGGATGAGCGCGATCAGACCAGGTCCTATGACGCGACCGTGCTGAATTGGAACTGGCAGGGCAATCGCGCCATGACCGAGCCTGAGAATACGGTGCCGAATCCGCGGTATCAATCGACTCATCCGGGCGAGCGGCTGCCGATCGTGTTCGAGCCGTTGACCGGGAAGGTCTCCTGGCCGCACTTGAAGCCGCACTTCGGCCGCCGCGTGCCGTTCTCGAAGGGGCACAATCCGTCTCCCTGGCTGGAGATGATTCACCTCGATGAGGACGGCCAGCCGAGTTCCTATCCGGCCAAGCCGGGTGAGAACGGACGTTGGAGCCTGTGTCCGGAGAATGCCGGCTCGAAGAAATACAACGTGCACTTTATCCATACGCCGATGATGCTCGCCGACAAACAAGGCGACACGCCGGCCATCATGGATGAAGGCGGGTTGATCTATGTCTTGCATGAAGAGGAAGCAGCCATTCGGAAGAATAACGACCTGCGATTCCCGTTGGTCGTGCGGTCGAACATTTATGACTGCGTCGATTGGATGTTGACCAGCGAGTGGGATGACGATGACTTCGGGAATTTCCACGCCTCGAAGGTCAACACCCATTGGCACTTCCTGCAGTTCGACAACCAGTCGTCCGACGGCGTGATCACCGGGTTCTCGAACGAACAGTCGGTGCGCCCGTTCACCATGCTGGAAAAAAAGACAGACAAGGGATTGCCGTTGCCGTTGAACACGATCTTCACGAAGGCGGGGAAGAAGGGCGATCGGGTGATCACGCTCAAGAACGCCGCGCAATACCATCCGGGCATTGAGATCCTGATCGGCGCGGATAACGTCGGCGGGAACGAAGTCGGGCGGATCCAGTCGATCAAGGGCAACGAGATCACCCTCGTGCGGCCGTTGAAACACGATCATCCTGTGAAGGATATCGTGACGGTGGAATTTGTCCGGCAGCGTTTCTGGGTGGATTCCGATGTGGGCACGGTGTTCTGGCACGACCATGCGTTGGGCCGGATCACCTGGGGCCACGGTGGATTCGGGACGATGATCGTTGAGCCGGTCGGATCGACGTATCACAATCCGAAGACCGGAGCGCCGATCCGGAGCGGTCCGTTGGCCGACATCCGCACCGCCGAGCCTGTGGGCTACGGGGTGAACGGCAGCTTCCGTGAATTGCTGGTGCAGTTGAATGACAGTGTGCCGCACACGATCAACATAGTGACGGCGGGCAATCCTCCCGGCCAGCCGGTGGAAGTTGCCCTGGAAGCGGGGAAGACCATTTCATTCCCGATTCCTGACCATATCAAGATGACGCCGATGCCGTTCCTGAACGGCGGTACCCATACGACGGGCGGCAGTCTCAACTTCAGGGCGGAGCCGATCAGCGGACGCCTGAAGGCGAATCCGGATCCCTCGAAGCTCTTCAGCAGCACCGTGCACGGCGATCCGTACACCCCGATGGTGCGAGCCTACCTGGGTGACACGGTCGTGTTCCGGTTGCTGCAGACCATGACCAATGAAAGCATGGTCTGGACGCTGTCCGGTCATACCTATCTGACAGAGCGGTATGCCGGCGATGCGAACCGGAAGAATTCCATCCATGTCGGTATTGCAGAACGATACGACCTCGTCGTTCCGCAAGCCGGTGGACCGCGACTGCAGGCGGGCGACTACATCCATTTCAACGGTCGTTCGTCAAAATTCTCGGAAGGCGCCTGGGGTATCTTGCGCGTCCTCGATAAGGACGTGGCGGATCTGCAGAAGTTGCCTGCCGGGTATAGCGGCCGGAACGAAATTCCGAAGGCCCCGGCGGTGTGTCCTGCCGATGCGCCGGTGAAGAGTTTCAATGTGTCGGCGATCGATTTCCCGTCGATGAAGTTGAACCCGAAGGCCCCGGATTCCATCGAGGTCGATTTCGAGCGGACCATCCAGATGGTCAACCCCGAGGCCAAGATTTACGTCTTGGATGAGGATGTCGCGACGGTGGCATCCGGCCTCCAGCCGATGCCGCTGACGTTGCGCGCGAACGTCGGGGACTGTTTGAAGGTGAAGCTGAGCAATAAGATGAAGCAGGGCCGGGCGTCGTTCTCGGCGCTGGGCCTGGCGTTTGACCCGAAGGATTCCCTGGGCGCGAACGTCGGTCACAATCCTGGCGAGCAGACCGTCGCTCCGGGTGAGAGCCGCGTCTATACCTACTATGCCGATCCGTTCATTGGAGAGACCGCGTCCCTGGTGTGGGATTGGGGGAATGTCATGACCAATCCCCGCAACGGACTGTACGGCGGTATTGTGATCGGGCCCAAGGGGGCGACCTATCGCGATCCGAAGACCGGTGCGGATATTTCCACGAAGAACAGCTGGGTCGCCGATGTGATTGTGGATCGGACGATTCAGGGCTATGAACATCGCCAGAACTACCGCGATGTGGCCCTGTTCTTCCAAGACGAAGACAACATCATTGGGACGAGCTTCATGCCCTACGTGCAAAACACGGCGGGACTGACGGCCGTCAATTACCGTTCGGAGCCCTATAAATTCCGTGAATCGACCGGTTGTACTCTCGGCAGGGTGTTCCAGCCCTGTTCGGTGGACAAGCCGGAGAGCATCGCCACGCCGCTCATCGAAGCGCATGCGGGAGATCCCGTGCGCATCCATGTGTTCGGCGCGAGCAATGAGCAGAACGGCATGTTCAGTGTGGAGAAACATGAATGGCCGATTGAGCCCTTCATGCGCGGCGCCGACCAAATCAGCGTCGTGGAGTTCTCAGCGTCGGAAACGCTGGATGCCTTTATCCCTGCCGCAGGTGGAAGTTTCCGTCTGCCGGGTGATTATGTCTGGAGCAATCAGCGATTGCCCTATGCCCAATCGGGTCAATGGGGTCTGTTGAAGGTGTTGCCCACCGATGACCAGCGAATCCTCCCGTTGAGCCAGCAGGCGCCTTCGATCAAGCGGGCGGGGTCAGAGGCGGGAGATCCCATTGTCTCCCGCATGTCGAACCCCATCCAATAGGGTGAGGGCGGCGGCCTCTCTTCACGGGGGGCCGCCGTATGGATGCAGTGCCGGTCCTAATCACCAGACTGCGGGAGAGCCCACGGGGGCTCTCCCGCAGTTGTGTTTTTGCACAAATGGAATGTCGGAGTCCTGTGCCCACGGGCTGAGAGCATTGCGGCAGCCATGCTGTCGGGCCGTGCGTGAACGGTGGTCCGTTATCTCCCGCGTACCTGGGCCACCAGGCTCTGCAGCATCTTCAAATCCATGGCCCCTGGTACCAACTCGGTGCCGACGATAAACGCTGGGGTGCCGGTGATGCCGAGGGTCTTTGCGAGGCTGCGGTTGCGATCGATCACCGTTTGCCACTCCGGCCTGTTGATATCCGCCTCGAGCCGACTCACATCCAGGCCTACCGTCTGGGCAATCCGAAACAGGTGTTCTTTCGTGAGATCATCCTTCATTGCCAGCAGTGCCTCATGAAAAGCCTGGTGTTTCCCCTGTCGATGTGAGGCCAACGCGGCTTTGGCGGCCAGTTCGGACGTCTCGCCGAGAATCGGAAAGTCTTTATACACGACACGGATGCCGGTATCCCGTTGTTGTAGCTCGGTCAGCGCGGACGCCGCTCGTTTGCAATACCCGCAGCGATAATCGAAAAACTCCACGACGGTGATGTCACCAGTCCGGTTTCCGCTGATCGGGGAGTCCGGATCGTTGAGTAACTCCTGCTGGTGGGTGGCGATGGCGGCTTTCTGCCGTTGTTGCTCCTCGGCCGCCCGTGTGTTTTCCAATGCCTGCAAGGATTGTTCGATGACTTCAGGATGGGTACGGATGTAGCGTTCGATGATCTGTTCCAGGGCGAGTCCTGTGCCAGGGTCTCCCGTCGGTTCAGCAGGCCAGGCGTTTAAGGGAACAGAAGCCCACCATGAAGCGAAGGAAAACATCGTCAGAACGACCATGCGATTGGTGCCCGGTGTCATGCGGCCTCCCGTTGAGTCAGTGTGGAGCACGTCGTGGAACACGGTGCTGCAGGCGGGCATTATACAAGAATCGCGGGCGGCGAGGTCAGTTGGCGGGGTCTGTCGGCAGCTTGGCGATCTTGATCAACGTATGCTCGTCATTGAGTTCAAATGTGACATGGTCGCCAACGCTGAGGCCATGCAGCAGGCGAACGTCGCGAACGGGGAGGGCGCGTGATTCTCCCGTGGGAAGGAGAATGGTAAGCGTCAGGGCCTCCTGGTCGATGGATACAATCGTGCCGCCCAGCAGGGCAGACTCGGCGGGTGGGGCCGCAGCCACAAAGCACGCCGTGGTGCAGGGAAGGACGAGCAGGATGAACCGCAGTACCAGCAAAATCATCCGATACCATAACGCATACCCGATTCGCGCGGAACTAGCATTTCCCCTAAAGCGGCTCCGCGCAGTAGACCTAGCAGGATGCGGAAAAAGTCCACCAGCGGCGTTCTCGCCTCGTTCAGCGGCTCAACGTACGACACGAGTACGATTCGCCGCTTCACTCGCTGCGGCCTTGCTGGATGGCCTTGTTGCGCATCCTGCCGACTATCCTGATACCAACATGCCACGTGAGCTGATCGCGGCGTAGCGTGCAAAAAATGAGGTTTTCCGCAGCCTGCTAGAGCGGCGGTTGAGGGATTTTCCGGTTGCGCTGATCGTACGGGCGATTTATGGTGAGAGCAGAGAAAGGACGTCATGCCCCAAGCCGATCGTGAAGTCCCAGCCGTGCTGGTCGCGAACGCCGGATCGTCGAGCGTCAAATGGGCGTTGTTTCATGTGGGAGGTTCGCCCGTCCGGGCGGCAGCGGGGCGGATCGAGCGCATCGGGCTTCCGGACGGCATCGTGACGTTCACCGATGGCGAGACCGGGCAGGACCAACGGCGTGTCGCGCAGATCCCGAACCATGCGGCAGCCGTGCAGGTCCTCATTGATCAACTCGGGCAGAGCGGCCGGGGATTGTCACTACAAGCCATCGGCCATCGAGTCGTCCATGGAGGCAGCCGCTATACGAATCCGGAGGTGATCTCGAAGGCAGTGAGAGAAGAGTTGCATCGGCTCAGTCCCTACGATCCCGAGCATCTTCCGGCGGAACTCACCCTGATCGACGCCCTGGACATTCAATACCCGGCCATCCCGCAAGTCGCCTGTTTTGATACCGGATTCCATCAACATCTGCCGCCGGTCGCTCGTCTCATGGCGATTCCCCGCCGGTACGAAAAACAGGGCATCAGGCGATATGGATTTCATGGCCTGTCCTACGCCTACTTGTTAGAAGAGCTGGAACGGGTGGCCGGCCGTGAGGCCGCGCGCGGCAAGGTGATCCTGGCCCATTTGGGAAACGGGGCCAGTCTCGCCGCAGTGCGAGAGGGCGTGAGCATTGATACGACGATGGGTTTCACCCCGGCCTCCGGGCTGCCCATGAGCACGAGATCCGGCGACCTGGACCCTGGTCTGGTGTCCTACCTCGCTCAAACCGAGGGCATGACGGCGGATCAGTTTCATCATATGGTCCATGCGCAGTCGGGCCTGCTGGGATTATCCGAGCTCAGTTCCGACTTACGGGACTTGCTCGCGCAGGAAGGCCGCGATACGCGCGCCGCAGAGGCGGTAGCGGTATTTTGTTATCAGGGGAAAAAGTGGATCGGCGCCTACGCGGCGGCCCTCGGTGGCGTCGATCAGCTGGTCTTCAGCGGCGGCATCGGCGAACATTCATCCGTCGTGCGGGCGCGGATGTGTGACGGCCTGGCATTTCTCGGCATTGAGTTGGATCAGGCGCGCAACGAGGCCCATGACGCGGTCATCTCCCGGCCGGGCAGCCGGGTGACGGTGCGCGTGATCCAGACGGATGAAGAGCGCCACATCGCGCAATCGGTCTGTCGGCTATTGGCCCTGCCCGTCAACCGTGGAACGAAATGAACCCGTCGCGTCATCGTTTCGGCAGGAGGCGGCAAGGGACGCGTACATCTGAAAGAGGGACTTCATGAAAGAGACGACCCGTGCGAATCAGCCGCTGAGCCCCGAGATGCTTCAACGGATCCACGCCTACTGGCGAGCGGCCAATTATCTTTCCGTCGGGCAGATCTATTTGTATGCCAACCCGCTGCTCAAGCAGCCACTGAGGCGGGAACATATCAAGCCGCGCCTGCTTGGCCATTGGGGAACGACGCCGGGGTTGAATTTTATCTACGCCCATCTCAACCGCATCATCAAGGCGCAGGATCTCCCGGTGCTCTACGTCGCCGGACCTGGTCACGGCGGTCCCGGGCTGGTCGCGAATGTGTACCTCGAAGGGACCTACAGCGAAGTCTATCCAAACATCTCCCAGGATGAGGCGGGGCTGCAGCGTCTGTTCAAGCAGTTTTCTTTTCCCGGCGGCATTCCGAGCCATGTGGCGCCGGAAACCCCCGGCTCCATCCACGAGGGGGGGGAGTTGGGCTATTCTCTGGCCCATGCCTATGGGGCGGCCTTCGACCATCCTGAGCTGCTGGTGGCCTGTGTCATCGGCGACGGAGAAGCGGAAACCGGTCCGCTGGCGGGCAGTTGGCATGGCAATAAGTTTTTGAACCCCGTGCGGGACGGAGCCGTGCTGCCGATTTTGCATCTGAACGGCTACAAGATTGCCGGCCCGACCGTGCTCGCCCGCATGCCGCCGGATGAACTCGAATCGCTGCTGATCGGGTATGGCCATCAGCCGTTTTTTGTCGAAGGCGATGATCCTGAAACCATGCATCAATTGATGGCCTCCACGCTGGACGAAATCGTGGTTATGATCCGGCGCATACAACACGATGCGCGCACGAAGGGATTCACGACGCGGCCGCGCTGGCCCATGATCGTGTTGCGCTCGCCGAAGGGCTGGACCGGCCCGAAAGAGGTGGACGGCAAGTTGACGGAAGGAACCTTCCGTTCCCACCAGGTGCCGATGGCCGAGATGGATAAGCCCGGGCATGTCGAGTTGTTGGAGGGCTGGCTGAAGAGTTACAAGCCCGAAGAACTGTTTGACGACGCAGGGAGACTTGTGCCCGAGCTTGCTTCGCTGGCGCCGGCCGGTGAGCGGCGCATGGGCGCCATTGCCTGCGCGAATGGCGGCAGCCTCCTGCGCGATTTGCACATGCCTGATTTCCGTCAGTACGCCGTGCCGGTGGTCAAACCGGGGGGAGACATAGCCGAAGCCACGAGGGTGCAGGGCCTGTTTCTTCGCGATGTGTTGAAAACGAATACACACAACTTCCGGGTCTTCGGGCCGGACGAGACGGCATCCAACCGGTGGGGCGCCGTGTTCGAAGTCACCGACCGGTGTTCGACGGAGGAAGTGCTCCCGACCGACGAACATGTGGCCCATGACGGACGCGTCATGGAGATCTTAAGCGAGCACCTCTGTCAGGGCTGGCTCGAAGGGTATCTGCTGACCGGACGTCACGGGTTCATGAACTGCTACGAGGCGTTTATTCACATCGTCGATTCCATGTTCAACCAGCATGCCAAGTGGTTGAAGGCCTCGCGCGAGATTGCCTGGCGGCGGCCGATTGCCTCGCTCAATTATCTGCTGACATCCCACGTGTGGCGGCAAGACCACAACGGGTTCAGCCACCAGGACCCCGGGTTCATCGACCATGTGGTCAATAAGAAGGCGGAAGTGATTCGCGTGTACCTGCCGCCCGATGCCAACACGCTGTTGTCGGTGACCGATCACTGCCTGCGCAGCCGCAACTACGTGAATGTAGTCATCGCGGGCAAACAACCGGCGCCGCAATGGCTCGACATGGAGTCCGCCATCCTCCATTGCACCGCCGGCATCGGCATCTGGGAATGGGCCAGTAACGACCGCGGCAGCGAACCCGATGTCGTGATGGCCTGTTGCGGCGATGTGCCAACCATGGAGACCTTGGCGGCGGTGGAAATTCTGCGCGTGGCTCAACCCGATTTAAAGGTGCGTGTCATCAATGTGGTCGATCTCATGAAGCTGCAGCCGGCGAGTGAGCATCCGCACGGGATGTCCGACAAGGAGTTCGACGCGTTGTTCACCACTGATAAGCCGATCATGTTTGCCTTTCACGGGTATCCCTGGTTAATCCACCGCCTGACGTATCGTCGGACGAATCATCACAACTTGCACGTGCGAGGCTACAAAGAAGAAGGCACGACGACGACGCCATTTGATATGGTCGTTCTCAATGACCTGGACCGGTTCCATCTCGTGGCCGACGTCGTGGACCGCGTCCCGCAACTCGGCGCGCGGGCTGCGTATCTCAAGCAGGAGATGCGGGATAAACGCATGCAACACAAGCAATACGTCAAGCTCCATGGCACCGACATGCCCGAGATCAGCACCTGGAAGTGGAGCGGAAAGCGATAAGACATGGCAGATCCTACAGTGGTCGCGTTGTTCGATGTCGATAATACCTTGGTAGACAACGACCGGATTACGACCGACCTCACGCAACACCTGGATGAAGAAATCGGCGCCAGGGGAGAGCGGCAGTACTGGGCGATTTTTGAAGAATTGCGGGAAACGCTGGGCTATGTGGATTATCTGGGCGCGCTGCAGCGCTATCGCCAGGAGTATCCCCGCGATCCCCATCTGTTGACCCTTTCCCGCTTTCTGCTGAATTATCCCTTTGCCGAGCGGGTGTTTCCGCAGGCCCATGACGTGATTCGCCAGATGTCGCAGTGGGCGCAGGCCGTGATCCTTTCCGATGGTGATGTGGTGTTCCAGCCGCGCAAGATCGACCGCTCAGGCCTCTTTGAAGCCGTCGAGGGGCATGTCCTCGTCTATATTCACAAAGAGCGAGAACTGGACGACGTCGAGCAGCGGTATCCCGCCGATCACTATGTGTTGATCGATGACAAGTTGCGTATTCTCACGGCCGTGAAGGCGTATTGGGGCCGGCGGGTGACGACGGTCTTTCCTCGCCAGGGGCATTATGCAAATGATCCCGAGGTGATACGGACATTTCCTGCCGCCGATCTGAGCATCGATCGCATTGGCGACTTGCTCACCTTCGATCGGGGTTCGCTTGTCGCCGCTGCCAGGGCCCGCACATGATGAGGTATCAAAAATTTGTCGCCGCGAATTCACCCTCACCAGGCAGGTGATCCATGACACCAAAAATCCCCGTGAACAGAATCTGGTCCCTCCCGCTCGATCGCCGGCAGCTCTTGAAAGGACTGAGTGTCGCCGGATCGCTTATGGCGCTCGGGGGGCCGGGGCGTGTGGTCGAAGCGCTTGCGGCAGACGTTCCCGTCACGGGCAACTCATCTGGCGAGCTCCCCCGGCGCGCGTTGGGAAAAACCGGCTTGCAGGTGTCGGTCCTCTGTTTCGGCGGCGCGCATTGGGGCCGCATCCCGGATGATGGGGAAGCCATTCGCTTGGTACACGCGGCCATCGATGCGGGGATGAATTTTTTCGACAATGCCTGGGAGTACAACGGCGGGCGATCCGAAGAGCTGATGGGCAAGGCGCTGCAGGGAAAACGGCAGCAGGTGGCGCTCATGACGAAGGTCTGCTCGCATGGGCGCGACAAGAAGGTGGCGCTTCAGCAGCTGGACGACTCGCTCCGCCGATTAAAAACCGATTATCTCGATCTCTGGCAGATCCACGAAGTGGTCTACGATGACGATCCCGATCGGCACTTTGCCCCGAACGGCGGAGCGGAAGCCTTGTTGGAGGCGAAGCGGCAGGGAAAGGTGCGGTTTATCGGATTCACCGGGCACAAACATCCCGGTATCCATCTCAAGATGCTGTCGCGCGACTTTCCGTTCGACACGTGCCAGATGCCGTTGAACGTCTTCGACGGGACCTATCGCAGTTTCGAGCGGGAGGTGCTGCCGGTGCTGAACCAACGCGGGATCGCCCCGTTGGGGATGAAGAGTCTGACCGGCAATGCCGAGCCGATCAAGCAGGGCATTGTCCGGCCCGAGGAAGCGATCCGGTATGTGCTGAGTTTGCCGATCGCCTCGTTAGTGAGCGGGATCGACTCGCCGCAGGTCCTGAAACAGAATCTCGACATCGCGCGCCGCTTCACGCCCATGACTGTGGCTGAAATGGAAGGCCTGCGCGCCAGAGTAGCCATGTTCGCAATGGACGGGCGGTACGAACTGTTCAAATCCACGAATCGCTACGACGGGCGCATCGGCCGCGAACAGCACGGCATCTCGTAGCAGGCTGTTGAGAAAGGCCGCCCGCGGCGTTCTCGGTCGCACGCCTCCTTGCGACGTACAGATGGGTAAAACAGAACTACTTGTGGGTGTATCCGTTCGCCAAGAGTATCTGTGAGGGCGAACGGGTCAAACAAAGTTTGGTATGTACCTCCTCAGTCAGCGTGCTTCCTGCGGCCTTGCTGGACGGCCTTTCTGAACAGCCTGCGTGGTATTCAGGTTGTTGCTGTACTCGTAGGGCTACTCCAACAGGATGCCGTCACAAATCTCTTCGCTCACGCCGGCGGCGTTCCCGGTCGCAGATCTGGAGAGGCGCGTCATCGTTCGCCTCTCAACGCCACTCGACTGCGCCGAAGCCGGAATCACCTAAGATGACATACATCAGGCTGACGGCGGAGACCGTCTGGTTGCGGAATTCTACGCTCGGATACTGGGCATCCCGGTGGGAGACGGTGTAGCGAAGCGCCACGCCGTGCCGGTCGAAGACCCGAAGCGTAAGGGAAGACTCCGCGCGGATGATATTTTCCTGCCCGTGCCGTTCGGGCGAGAGAAAGTCACTGACATAATATTCCCGTCCCGTGATGTCCAACATGGCGCGATTGGCATAAATGAGCCGGAGCGCGATCAAGGCCTGCGGCGTCGTCCCGTAGTGGTAATCCCGTGCTTCCGTGCGCTGGATGCTTCCGGCTGCCCCATAGCCTGCCCCGCCCAGCAGCGTGCCTTGCAGCGCAAGCTGGTCCGACAACCATGACTGCCACACGGTTCCCAGCGAGAGAGCGGTGCTGGAGACCCGGAATACCTGCGGCGAAATATAATCGTAGCTCCCGAAAAGCCCCCAGATTCCACGGGTCGTGTCGCCGGATGCGTAACTTCGACCTGCGAGCAATCCGCGCGTGGTGATGGTCTCCAGCGTATTGGCCGTGGCCGCGGAGACATGAAAATCGAAATAGTCGAAGGGGCGTGCGTAGCCGTAGCCTTCCTTGCCGGGAAGTCCGTAGGTCAACGTGAATTCCCCCACCGCGCCGTGCTGACTCACGTTCGACGAGACGTTGTGGCTGCTCGAGGTCAGCGTGCCTCCGCCGGCCAGACGGATGAACGTGGCGGGGCGATGGCTCGGATAGACGGCGTCGAAGCGATCACCGAACATCAACCGATTGAATCCGGTGGGCGGCGAAATGATGGCGGCGCCGAGTTCGCGCCAGAAACCGGGGCGGCCATCGTCGGTTTCGAGGAGCAGATTTGCCATCCTGAATAGGGGCTCACCCAGGAATGTTCCGCCGATGGGCGTCGCAATCATGTCATTGATCGAAGGATTCGTTTTTTCGCCGCCGATTTCCCAGAGGAAACTCCCGGCGACGCTATACAGCGACGATTCCCAGAAGTTCAGCCCCGATGAGCGGGCCAGTCCATGGTAGACGCTGCCGCTGTAGGGATGCAGGAACTGGTTGACGGAAAACTGATCGTTGTCGAGCACCCATTTTGAATCGGTGAGGTGCTGCCGAATGGTGGCGCCGGTCGTACGGTACTCTTCCATCGGTTCTGTGAAGTGCCGGTCGAATTGGTTCAGCAGAAAGAGATACGTGAGAATCTCCGCGGCCGGAATCAGATAACTACGGCCCGCTCCCGTCTCCCAATTGAGCGTTGAGGAACGGTCTGACTGTTGTGCCGAAGCCTCTGCCGGATCGGCGTGATTCACCGGCCCGATCAGGTTGCGTTCGCCGGTTTCCTCGGCTGACTGAGGGGCCTCATCCCGAGTTAGGCCCGTGCCCGGCAACATCAAGACCAGCGCCGATATCAACGGGAGGATTCGGACAACCTGACTGTGGCGCAGGAACGACATGATGCCGTGCGAGACCTTTCACCCTGAGTTGAGCCCATCGGTCTGCGCCGGGGTACTCGGGGAACCCCTAGCTCCTCACGGATCATGGTTGGTCAGGCGGATGGGTTCGTTTCAGCGGGGCTTCACCAGTCGTTGGAGGCTGCCGCCGGTAGCAAGGCGCGCGAACTGCAGCTTCAACGCGTTCACCCTGGCGAGGTAACTGGCGGCATGGTGATCGCCGCATTTCTGGTGGGGACTGAGGCGGAACCCGCGAACGGCGAAGGCGTGCCCGGCGCCCGCACCGCAGAGGTGGATCAGCGCGGCGAGGTCTTGCTTCTGCTGCCTGCTGACGGAGGCGCTTCGCCGGGAACCGGTCACCATGGCGACCTGGCGATCGAGCAGGGCCGCAGTCAGCTCGATGGCATGGCTCGGCAGAACGCGGGTGTAGAGGCTGTTGAACCAGCAGGTACGAACATCGTTCCACGGGCCGTCCTCGACCACCATATGGTTCTGGATGCAATAGCGTTTCGCGTCGTGAAATGTGCCGTCGGTCAACTGAAACATTCCCACCGCGCTTGAGGCCGGCCGATACCAGTCGAACGGATTCCAGGAGAATCGCCAGCGCCAATAGGTTCGTGCCACAGGGTTTCCCGCTCCTTCCACTTGAGCCAGCGCCGCGAGAAGCTCCGGCGTGATGATCGCCGTCGAATGTTCGCGGAAGAGCGAGCCGTATTCCCGCCACGTCGCCGCAGGGTTCTTGTCCAGCGCCTCTTCCAGGGGAAACAACACTTCGGCCGGTTTGTTGATCGCGTGATAGGTCCAGTTCAGGGTCAACCAGAGAGAGACGAGGAGAATGACGCCGATGAGAAGGCGCGGGAGCGGATGGGTGGTTCCCAGCGCGCGCAGGAACGCCCGAAGATCGCGCCAGCGGCGGCCGGCAAATCGCCAGAGTGCGGAGAGCGTGAGCCGGCGGGGGGAGCGACTTCTGCGGCGGGGCGAGGTTCCGGCACGATGAGTCACTCTAGTCGCCATAGCTTCACTATACCCGAAATGGATGCGCGAGCCGCGTAGTTATGATCGAGGATAGGTGGCGATCGCTTGTCGATTGGCGCCTCAGCGCAGAGAGCTGTGGCTGCCGGATGGCGCTACCGCCCGTGGTGGCCGCCACCGCTGTGAGAATGACCGCCTCCACTATGCCCGCCGTGGCTGCCGGATGATCGCGGCGTCATGCTGACCGACGGGCTATGCTGCGGAATTGATGGAAGATTCTGAATGTTCGGCGGACTGGGGCGCCAGAAATGGTTGGGGTGGACCTGATATGGCGGCGGCTGCGGAACGGATTGGCGCGCGACCGGAGGAATCGATCGTGGTGTGGGGATGACGACCACGTCGCCCACCTTGGCCTGCTGGCCCTGGCTGTTGAGGAGTAGTGGGGCCTGATGCTGGTGCATTTGAGGCGGAGGTGGAACCAACAGCGAAGGGCGCGGTGGCGCAGAGGCCGGCGATTGTGCCGGGGGAGTGTGGTTGTTGTACGCCGTGATCGCCCGTTGCGCCAACGGGAGATGGCGATGATGCGGGGAGAGGCGCTGCGCCTGGAGCAACAGGCCGTTGATGCCCGCCGCTCCGAACCAGGGAGAGGAGGCGAAGCCCAACGTAGGATAGGTCCAACTCGTCCAGGCCTGTGACAGGAGCGCGTTGGCCTGCAACTGGTCGAGCATGTCCTGACGTTGATCCTGGTAGAGCTGGACGTTGCTTGGAGTAGAAGCTGCGGCCAGCGCGCGATTGGTGGCATCGACCTGTTCTTGTAATCGATCGGTCTCGGTCCGGAGCGCGAGCAGTTCCTGACGGGCCTGGTCGTTTTCCCGAAGCGCGGCAATCGCCTGCATCACGTCATGCGGGTCGATCTCCGCTGTCAGATCCACGCGAATGATGAGCTGGTCCTGTTCCAGCCTCGTCGTGACCGTCTGATCGATCACCTTCACAATTCCGGCGGTGAAGCTGCGGATCTCATCGCGCGTGACGGTGAAATCCCGCACCGCGGTGATGCGTTCGACAGAGGTCGCGACCTGTTCCAGCGCGTCCTGCTTCGCGGCTTCTGTCGCCAGGCGAACCGCATCGGCGCGACTGTCGTGATCACCCATGCGGTATTCGCCGCTGGCGGTGATCGTGCGCGTATCGGCCGAGCGCATCTGAGGATCGGCTGCCGGAGCAGGTGGTGGTGTGTTCCGCGCTACCTGCTGGTCGAGGTCCTGCTGCGTGAGTTGGTCGCGGTACTTTTCCGGGACTGATTCGAGTTCATTGGTGAAGGTCGGGACACCCTCGTCAGTGGTGTAACTGTAGATGGTGGTGGCTGCGAGGGTCGGGGAAGTCAGCACTGCGGAACCGGAGAACCAGAAGGAGAGAATCGCGGCGGACGTCAGCAACCTGCGTGAGAGGCACATGGTGAAACCTCCCGTGTCTTGACCAGGTCAGGATAACACAGGGCGCTAAGCCAAAACCGCTGGGGCTAGCCTATATATGTTGAGGAAACGAGGGGCGAGTTTGTCGTGTAGGCGTGTGGGACGGGTCGCCACCGCAGCCGATGCTCTGGTTAGGTGTTGTCCCGGAAGGATTGCTAATGCCGGGAGCACACAAAGCTATTGTTCTGAGACTTCCCAATCAGGAAATCGGTTGGAGTCCGGTCGTGTAAGCCTCACGGAACCGTTCTAAGCCATGCGCACCATCATTTACCAACCGATGTGCGGCTGCGAGATCTTCTCCCAAGAGTGCTTCCTTGATCGGCCGCTCCTTAAAATCCCGTTCACGCTGAGGACAGTATTGTTCCGTCCACCCCACCATTTTTTAAGGGTTGCCGTAGAATGGCGAACCGCTCATAGCCATGTTCGGTCGTCAGTTGCTTCATGAGATAGCCGTTTTCCCACTCGTTTGCCGAAACCGTCACCCGAATCCTGTGTGTATGAAATGGAACCATTTTTATTGGCCCGTAGATATGTTTATCTATGCCGGTCGTTACTCGCGACATGCTGTTGACAGCGAGTTTGATTGGCAGTAGCCTCCCTCGCGGCGCTCACGGGAGTGGTACCTAGGCAAGTAATTCAAGCAGGCAACTTCTACTGGGTTGGACGAGGTGTTTGAACTGTTCATCAATCGGGAATGCGCCTTGAACCCGTGGTTCCCACAGATCGCCACACCACGTTGTGGCTCATGTTCGGTACTGCCTCGGGCAACTGTTTGAGAGGTCTTTCGTGAAACCGCACACCTTTGTTGCGATGCCCTTTGGTGTGAAACAGGATAGCCAAGGAAATGAGATCGATTTTAATCGAGTCTATCGTGAGCTGATCAAGCCTGCATTGGAGGCGGCGGGGCTGGAGGTCTTCCGAGCGGATGAGGAGCAGCGGGCAGGAGGCATCTTGCCCGACATGTTTCAGGAATTGTTGGTGGCTGACCTTGTGGTCGCTGATCTGACCATCGACAATCCCAACGTCTGGTACGAACTTGGAGTTCGACATGCGCTTCGTGCTCGTGGGGTGGTGCTTATCTGCGGAGGGCGGGTAACGACGGCCTTCGATCTCTACACGGATCGTAAACTGCGCTACTCGATCAAGGATCGTGGGCCGGACCTCTCGACCATCGAACAGGAGAAGGCGAGTCTCACCGCCATGGTCAAGGCCACCATGGAGTCATGGCATGGCCGCAAGGTCAGTCCCGTCTACCACCTGATGCCGCATCTACGAGAGCCGGACTGGAAGTCGCTTCGCATCGGCACCGTCCGGGAATTCTGGGCGCAACATGAGGCGTGGGAGTCACGCCTGACGCTGGCGAGAAAAGCCGGCCATATGGGAGATGTCTTGGTGTTGGCGGAGGAAGCGCCCATCGCGGCATTTCGAGCAGAGGCCTGGATCAAAGCGGGCGAGGCGTTGCGCAAGGCCGAACACTTCAATCTGGGTTTGGAACAACTGGACAAGGGGCTTGCCATCGAGCCGGATAATCTCCGCGGCTTGCGGGAGAAAGGGATCTGTCTTCAGCGGTTGGCGTTGGCGGAAAAGCCGGGTCATTCGTTGGGCCGCACACGGGAGCACTATCGCACGGTGCTGGACTCTTTCCCGAACGACTCTGAAACCTGGGCCTTGCTGGGCCGCGTGGATAAAGATGCGTGGGTGGCGTCCTGGCGTCAGGCCTCGCGCTCTCCGGCCCAGATGCGGGATGACGCAGCCTATGAGGATGCCCTGCTGCGAGCGGCGATCGAGAGCTATGCCACCGGATATCGCCGCAATCCTGCACGCTATTATCCCGGCATCAACGCGTTGACGCTGATGCATGTGTATACGTATCTCACCAAGGATTTGCGATATGAGAAAGAGATGTCCTCCATGACTGGGGCGGTACGCTTTGCCGCTGAGTGCGAGTCTGATAACTCGCAAGCATTCTGGTCCAAGGCGACGCTTGGTGATCTGGAAGTCTTGGTAGGGACCGCAGAGACGGTTCGGGCGGCTTACAAAGAGGCCATCGCAAAGAATGACCAGGACTGGTTTGATTTGAACTCCTGCCGTGCGCAGCTGCAACTCCTCCATGATCTGGGCTTCCACCTGGAAACCGTCGATGCTGGGCTGGCGACGTTCAATCGTGCAGTGGAAAATCTCAAGAAGCCAGAAAGCCGCTGGCAGCCGCGGAAGGTGTTTCTCTTTAGCGGACATATGGTCGATGCGCCTGACCGACAGCCGCCGCGCTTCCCTGACAAACCAGAAACGTTGACAGCCGCTGCGCGAAGGATTGCCGATGCCTTGGCAAACCTCGATGCCGGCCCGGATGACCTCGCGCTCACACAAGGCGCTTGCGGCGGCGATTTGTTGTTCACTGAAGCCTGTCAGGAGCGGGGCGTGGACGTCCAGTGGCTGCAGCCCTTTCCTGAGCCGGAATTTATCGAAAAGTCAGTGGTATCCAGAGGTGAGAGCTGGCGCGCCAGCTATCTGGCGGCGAAAGCCAAGCTCACCAGAGCTATCCGTTCGGCTCCGGAAGCACTTGGCCCTCCGCCGAAAGGCACCGATCCCTATCAACGGTGCAATCTGTGGCTTCTCTATACGGCGTTGTCGTATGGCATTGCCAACGTTCAGTTCATGTGCGTGTGGAATGGTGAGGGCGGCGACGGCCCCGGCGGCACCGCGCACATGTATGAGGAAGTGAAGCGCCGAACCGGCCACGTCACGTGGATCGACAGCCGAACGTTGTAGGAGCCGATTCGATGAGGCAACTCTATTCCCATCACACCCACGTGTAGCCGGAGGCAAAATGAGCACGCACCTAAACGCACGCATGGCGGCTAAAGGGCCCAAGAAAATCTTGGCGCTTGATGGCGGCGGCATTCGCGGCATGATGACGGTCGAAATCTTGGCAGCCATTGAGGGGCTCTTGCGTGACAAGCAGCCGCCGACGACACGGGACGCGTTTGTCTTGGCCGATTATTTTGACTTTGTTGCAGGCACCAGCACCGGTGCCATTTTGGCGGCCTGCATTGCCATGGGTATGTCGACCAGCAAGATCCGAGAGTTTTACCTGCAGAGCGGGGCCGATATGTTCGACAAGGCGTCGCTCCTCAAGAAATGGAAATACCAGTACAACGATGGAGGCCTCGCCAACAAACTCAAGCAGGAACTCGGAGCCGACACCACGTTGGGCAGCGACAGATTGCGGACCATCTTGATGATGGTCATGCGTAATGCCTCGACCGACTCCCATTGGCCCATCTGGAACAATCCCAAAGCGAAGTTCAATCGGCGGGTGCGCGAGGATGGCTCACCACGGAATGACTGCAATCTCGATATTCCGTTGTGGCAATTGGTGCGGGCCAGCACTGCGGCTCCCACCTTCTTTCCGCCGGAGGTCGTCACGTTTGCTCAGGGAACGCCGGATGAATATCGGTTCATCTTTGTCGACGGAGGCATCACCACCTACAACAATCCTGCGTTTCAAGCCTTCATCATGGCCACCACCGAGCCCTATCAGGTCAACTGGCCCACCGGGGAAGACAAGATGTTGCTCGTGTCGATCGGGACCGGTACCAATCCCAATGCGAATAAGGATCTCGGCCCAGACGAGATGAATCTCATGTATCACGCCACCTCGGTGCCGTCGGCGCTCATGTTTGCTGCGCTCAATGAACAGGATCTTCTCTGTCGCGTCTTCGGAAAATGTCTGGCCGGGGATCCACTGGATCGTGAAGTGGGAGATCTCATCGGCAAGCAGGGACCGGTGTCCCCCAAGCTGTTCACCTACCTGCGCTACAACGCGGAATTGAGCGAGAAGGGCCTCGCTGCACTGGGATTGAGCCAGATCAAACCGGAAGAGGTTCAGCAGCTGGACTCAACGGACCACATCGATAGTTTGCAGAAAATCGGCCTGGCCGTCGCGACACACAAAGTGTCGGCAGAACATTTCGCAGGGTTCGTGTGAACGGTGTTGGAGAGAATTTTGAGAGGGCAATCTGAGTGGACTGAAGTGCTGCGCGGCTGCTGATCGAGCAAACGAGGGGAGATCGCGCAAGTGACGAGGAGCATGACCATGAACCGAGGCTGGTGGAGGTGGAGCGGTATCGCCATCTTGCTTGGGCTCTGCCTGGTGGCCTTGACCCGGGCGGCCGAGCCGCCCACGGAGCCGTTGCTGCGACTCGAAACCGGCATGCATACGGCGCCGATTAAACGCATCGCCACCGACCGGGAGGGCCGCTGGGTGGTCACCGCGTCGGAGGACAAAACGGCACGGGTGTGGGAGGTGGCGAGCGGGCGCCTCGTTCAAGTTTGGCGCCCCCCGCAAGGGGACGGCAACGAAGGGAAACTCTATGCGGTGGCCATGACGCCGGACGGGACGACCATGGCGCTGGGAGGATGGACCCAGTTCCATGATGGTCAGAACACCCTCGCACCAGATGGGTTCTCGATTTACCTCGTCGATCGTGAGAGCGGCCGCCTGCTGCGCCGCATCGCCGGCTTGCCCAGTGTGGTGAACCACCTGGGCTATTCCTCCGATGGCCGTTGGCTCGTCGCGAGTCTTGGCGACGCCGGCGTCCGCCTCTTTGAGGCAGCCAGCGGGGCCGAGGCTGGCCGCGATGCCGACTACGGGGCAGACTCCTACAGCGCCCGCTTCCGGGCCGACAGCCGGCGCCTCGTGACCACCAGCTGGGATGGTCAGATTCGTCTCTATACGGTGGAGGCCGGCCGCCTGCAGCTTCTGAAATCGGCCAAGCTGACCGGCGGCGCGCGTCCGTTTTCTGCCAGCTTCTCCCCCGATGGCCGTTCCCTCGCGGTGGGATTTGACGATAGCACGATTGTGCAGGTGCTCGATGCCGAGACCTTGGCGGAGGTGGCCCGTCCGGCAACCACCGGCATCAACAATGGCCGCCTGAATAGCGTGGCCTGGAGCGCCGACGGCCGGTTCCTGTTTGCGAGTGGAACCTGGGATGTAGGGGGTAAATCCCCCGTCCGTAGCTGGACGGTAGGCCAGTGGACGGAGTTCAAGGACGTCCCCTTAGCGAACGATACCGTGCTAGACCTCGCGCCGCTGCCGGACGGCGGGCTGCTCTTTGCGGCCGCAGATCCGACTTGGGGGGTGCTGAGCCGCGAGGGCTGGGTGGACCGCCGCCAGGACAGTGTGCTGGCGGATTTTCGGGGACATGGTAATGAACTGCGCCTGTCTGCCGACGGCCGCCGCGTGCGATTTGGCTATGAGCATGGGGGCAGAGAGGCCGCGACCTTCGATTTCTCCAGTCGCAGCCTGGGAGCGGATGATCCGAGTCTCCTCGCCGTCCGCATCGAGGCCCCGGGCCTCACGATCGAGGACTGGAAGAACACCAGGACTCCCCGCCTGAATGGCCAGGCCGTGGAACTCAAGCCCTACGAAACGTCGCGCAGCTTCGCCATCGCCGCCGACGTCCAGCATTTCGTCCTGGGTGCCGATTGGAGTCTCCGGTTCTATGACCGCACCGGCCAGGAACGCTGGCAGATCCCAGTGCCCGGCGTGGCCTGGGCGGTGAACCTCAGCGCCAATGGCCGTTACGTGGTGGCGGGGTATGGCGACGGGACGATCCGCTGGCATCGGGCTACTGACGGCAAGGAACTTCTGGCGCTCTTTCCCCATAACGACCGCCAACGCTGGATCGCCTGGACGCCCGAAGGCTACTTCGATGCGAGCCCCGGCGCGGAGGACCTGATCGGCTACCACCTCAACCGGGGCCGCGACCAGGCGGGTGACTTCGTGCCGGTACGCCAACTCTGGGAGACCTTTTATCAGCCGGGCCTCATCGCCCACCGGTTGGATGCCGATGGGGACCAGCGGGTCGCCGAGATGGTGCGGCAGCGTGGCGACATTCGGCAGCTGCTCACCGTGGCGCCGCCGGTGCTGGAATTGCTCTCTCCGGCGACGGGGGAGAGTGACGGGACGTATCGGGTCAAACTCCGGATCACCCACCTGGGGCAGGGCACGGGGCGGGTGGTGCTGCGGGTCGACGGGCAGGAATTAGCAGGGCGCTACCAGGCGCCGGCACTCACGCCGGGCGGGGTAGTGGAGTTGCCGTTGGAATTGGCCGAAGGGACGCGCGAGGTGACGGCGGAGTTGATCGATGGCCGGGGCATCGGGTCGAAGCCGGTCACGGCGCGCATCCAGGTGCGGGGGCAAGCGAACGCCGAACCGGCGACGCTCCATGTCCTCGCGGTGGGCGTGACGAATTACCGGGATGGCGATCTGCGTCGTGGTGTGGCCTTTGCCGCGAGTGATGCTGTGGCTATTGCCGGGCGATTGAAGGAACGCGGTGCGCTCTTGCCGACGTTCCATGAAAGAGTGGTCACGAAGACGCTGGTGGATCAGCAGGTGACCGTGGAGCAGATCGATGCGACGCTGAAGATGATGGCGGCAAAGGCACGACCGGAGGATGTGTTTGTGCTGTTCATGGCCGGCCACGGCACGACTCTGGACGACGAATACTACTTCATGCCGTGGGACTTGGACTATGAGAACGATGCGGCGTTGCGTCGCCAGGCCATCAGCCAGACACGCTTGCGTGAGTGGCAAAGCCGGCTGCCAGCCCGTTCGCTGTTTCTGTTGGATACCTGCCGTGCAGGGACCGTGCTGCAGCTTGCCTCTCGCGCCGGGGAGGACAAGAATGCCCTCGCGAAGATGATCCGTCTCAGCCAACGCAATGTGATCGTCGCCACGAGCGCCGACCGGATCGCCCTAGAAGGCCACGAAGGGCATGGGGTGTTCTCCTGGGCCGTGCTCGACGCGTTGCTTCACGCCGACTACGATGACAACGGCCGTGTGGACGTCACCGACATCGCCACCCATGTGCGCAAGCATGTTCCGGCCATTACTGAGCAGAAGTTCAAACACCGGCAAGTGCCGATGCAAGATACTCCCGGCGAGCCCTTTGCTGTTGCGGTTCCGGAGCCACTCAAGAAATAGATCGGTTGCTCTGCGTATCTGTGCCTTGACGCGAACTGGTCTCAAACACTGTCGAGAGGATTTGATGGATTTGGAGAATAAGTCCGACGCCGAGATTCTGGCTGTTGCCGACCCGATCATGGACAACCTGATGGAGGCGTCGACCGCCATCGACCATGCGCGCCATGTCCGGGACTTCACGGACCGGCTGAAGGCGATTGTGACGAAAGATTATCTCGAACGGGTGTGCCGCCAGTATCAAACCGAAAAGGGCGGGTTCGGCGCGCGTATGCCGGTCGCGGTGTTCCGCCGGCCCGGCTCCATCGCCATTGTCTGGAAACAACATTTTACCAACTCGCCAGGCGAATATGTCGCGGAGATGGTTCTGGTGCAGCAGGGGGGGCGCTACCTCGTCGATCACGTGTTTGTGTTGTGACCTGCATCGTTCGATGCGCGGAATCACAGATGATTCCCGCCTAGTCCGTCCTGTTCCCTTGATCACAGGAAATCGCGGGACTTACGCGGCCTGCGTCCCATTTCCAAAACATACAAAAGTCGGTGCGGTGCGGTTCGTGAAAGATGTCCCGGTAGCAGACCGTCCCATGATAGTAGAGCGCCGACTTAGCTGTTTGTATGGCCGTGATTTCTTCGGCGGTTAATGGCGCTTCGCGGATTGTTTCGGGTCTGGATACCTTGCCTACGAACCACTTTGGTTTGTCCGGCTGTTGATTTTCGGGGCAGGTGACTTGCTCGAAGTTCTTGGTCAGCGGGTAGTCGGCAACAGTGATGGAAGCCTGGATGGCATCGTTGTAAGCCGGGGTCCGCCCGATGTTCTGGATCGTCCCCCGGACCCGAGGCGATACGCCTTCTTTCAGCGCCGTTGGCCCGACCGCGCGGGCGTCGACGTAGGCCCGCAGTTCGAGTTTGGCTTTTTGCTGCGAGACGTAGTCCTGCCATGTCGGATAACCCACGAGCGCGCCGATGATCGCGGCGATGACCACACACACAAAGACGGCGAGTCTGAGGCGAAAGCTCCGCTCGTCGTCGGCGGTGGAATCCGCAGCCGTTTCAGGCACGAGACTATCAGGGGAGGAAGGGCTGCTCGGTCGATCTGCATCCATGCTCATCCTCCTCGTGTAAAGGCCGTAGCCTAGCGATTCTGGTACGTGGGATCAAGCAAGGATTCCCTGCACTGCAATCACACTATCTCCGGGCGGCTGAATCGCGTATCGTCGAGAGTCATGGAAACAATCGTCTCATTGCGCGGCGCGTCGGTGATTGTGGCGGGGGCAGGGCTGGCCGGACTGACCGCCGCGCGTGAGCTGCAACGGCGCGGTGCGCGAGTGAGGGTTGTGGAGGCCCGTGACCGCCTGGGCGGTCGGGTCTGGACGAGACGTGACGGATTTGCGGATGGGCAACATGCCGAGGCCGGGGGCGATATGATCGATCCTGATCAGGAAGCCATCCGCCGGCTGGCCCATGAGCTGGGGCTGACCCTGTCGCCGATCTTGCGCGGCGGGTTTGCCTTTGTCCGTCAGGCAGCGCGCGCGCCCGTGATCGTGCGAGCTTCGGAGGCCTGTGGGCTGTGGGCCGAATTGGCGCAAGCCGCCGAGCCGTGGGTGCGAGCCTATCGGTTGAACGAGCGTCGATGGGATGGTCCGATTGCACAGCGGCTGGCCGACCAGTCGGTTGCTGAATGGCTCGACGAGATCAGGGCCAACCGCCGGTTACGCGCGCGGCTGAACGGCATGCGAGGATTTTTCCTGGCCGATCCTGCGAACCTGTCGTTGCTCGCGCTTGTCGATCAACTGGCTGCGGAGTCGTCGGCAATGAACCACTTCTACCGCATCAGGGGAGGCAACGATCATCTTGCCACCGCACTCGCCGGGACATTGCAGGAGCCGGTTCAACTCAAGACCATCGTGCGCGCGGTTGCGCAGCATCGAGGCCGGGTGCGGGTAACCGTTCGCAGGGGGGACGGACAGGGCCACCTCACCGCGGATGCGTTGGTGCTGGCGCTGCCTGCCACCATGGTGCGGCGCCTCGCCTTCACCCCGCCGCTTCCTGTGCCGCAACGAAACGCGTGTCGGAATGTGCGATACGGACCAGCGACGAAGACGCTCCTGCAGTTCGATCGGCGATTCTGGCGGCGTCCGGGCAAGCCCCTGGCGTATGGAACCGACCTGCCGGTCGGCGCGATCTGGGACGGAAACGAGGAGCAGCGGGGTCGGGGCGGTATTCTGACGTTGCTTGCAGGCGGATCGGCCAGTCGTGATACGAAGCAACTCCTTGCTGACGGTGGGGTCGAGGCAGTGGCGGCAAGGCTGAAGTGGTTGGGGGTGACGAAGGCCCGGTTACGCGCGTCGCGCCACGTGTCATGGGAAGACGATCCATTCGTGCGCGGCGGGTATGCGGTGTTTCAGCCCGGATACGATCCGGAACAACGAGCCTGGCTATCCAAACCGTATGGACGGATAGTATTCGCCGGCGAACAGACCAGCTTGCGTTGGCAAGGCTACATGAACGGGGCGGTCGAAAGCGGGCTGCGGGCTGCGGAGGAAGTCACGGCTCTATTGGCGAGGTGTCGCCGGTGACCGCCGGACAACGGGCGAGATACTCCTGCCGCAACATGCCGTACACCTCCACATCGATGCGTTGCCCGAAACGAAGATAGTGTTCGCGCAGCCGGCCCTCGTGAGTCATGCCCGCCTTTTGCAGCACTCGCCCGGAAGCCGGGTTGGTATGAAAATGCGGCGCGTAGATGCGGTGTAGCTTCAGGTGGTTGAAGCCGTACTCCACGAGTGCGGTGACGGCTTCGGTCCCGTAGCCTCTGTTCCAATAGGCATGGCCCAGCCAATAACTGAGCCGCCCCTGTTCATGCTCAACGACGAGCTCCATACCGATGGAGCCGATGACTTCTCCGCTTCCCGCGAGGGTGATGGCACAGGTCACGCTTGTTCCTGCCGCCCCGTCCTTCAAACGCTGCGCGATCCAGTCTTGTGCCGCCTGCCGATCCATCGGATGCGGGAGAAAGGTGCCGGCGGCCACGTCTTTTGCCCCCGCTAAACGGTGCACAGCCTCGGCGTCGCCCATTTGAAATGGCCGGAGCGCGAGTCGCTTGGTTCGGATGGTGACGACAGGGGGCATCGGTCGATCTCATCACATCGACCGGGCAGGACACAACTGTCGGCTGTCACTCTGAGTCTTCACGCTCCTCCCGTTCCCACGTAAGAGTTCTCCTGTGTTATAGAAGGAGATTCAATGGACGTCGCTCAGGTGTTGATCGCGCAATATGGCTGGCAGGCGCGCTAGTTGTGAACGACCGGCCGTTACTCCCATCGTTGCTCAATCGAATCCATCCTACGCATGCACTCTTATCGCTCTTCGTCTCCTCGATAGGTCCTGCCCGATTACGAGCGCTGCTGTTCGTTTTTGTTGACATCGTTCCTTCCTCCGCTCGCGTTCACAGACAGACGGGAGAGGTCTTTTTCTGAACCAGGGCGCTGAGCCGGTACGGATCTGGTCCGGGCCACGTATTCTCCGCACACACGTCCTGAGCCAGGACGGCCACGCTTGACCATGGCCTGGAAGCCCCGGAGCTGCCGGCGCATACGCCGCCCCCCGGCCCTCAGGGTCTCGATTGAATGGATTGGCTGTGTACCGCGCTCTTGGTCGGCAGCGTGGTCGGCGGTCTGTGGGTCGGCACACGCTACGTCTTGTTCCGGTTGCTCGGTTGCCGGAAGTCGGATGCGACGGTTTTCGCCTTCATGGGGCTCGTCAGCGCTACGGCGCTGTTCTGGCAGCCCATTCCCAACTCCTATTCCTGGGGTTCACTGTCGATCGTGCTTGCGCTGTTGTTGTATGCCGAGCAGCGCCCCGCGGGAGCGAGCCGCTACGTGGCGGCCAGCGCGCTGACCTGGCAATGGGATGGGCATGCGATGCGCGTCACGTTACGCGGCCCAGCGCAAGTGTTTCGATTCGGAGCGGCCTTTCCCCCCGGCGCCGGGCTGACCGTCACGCATAAGCCGGCGACTCCCTGATGGTACGTCTTTCCATGCTCCTGTCGTGACCGCGCACCACATCGAGATGATGTCGCCGGCTCCCGAGTTCCTCCCCTCGCATCAATACGTCCGAAGGATTACAATCCAGCCGATGCCGATCTGTTTCGTGGCTACCACCATCGAACCGAGGAGTGTTGCCGATGTTGAAACCGGAACCGGCCGGAGGGCCGACCCCGCAGTTGTTCTTCCAGACGGCTAATGCCTACCAGCGGTCGCAGGCGCTGAAGGCCGCGGTCGAACTCGATTTCTTCACCGCCATTGGATTAGGCCACGACCAGGTGCCGACGTTGGCCGAGCGCTGCGGTTCGGCCAAGCGGGGCGTGCGCATTCTGGCGGACTATCTCACTATCCAAGGGTTCCTGACCAAGGAGGGCGATCGGTACAAACTGACGCCGGACAGCGCGATATTCCTGGACCGGCGCTCGCCGGCCTACATGGGTTCCGTATTGGGGTTTCTGCATGCGCCGAAGTTCATCGCGGCGTTTGAGAATCTGACCGGGGCGGTGCGCAAGGGAGGAACGGTGGCAGGGGAGGCGGGTACGGTCACGCCGGAGCATCCGCTGTGGGTGGATTTCGCGCGTTCCATGATTCCAATGATGGCCAAGCCGGCCGAGGAGATTGGCATCTTCGTGCGGCAGTCGCAGCCGAATGTGAAGAAGGTGCTGGACCTTGCAGCGGGGCACGGTCTCTTTGGAATCGAGATCGGAAGTCGTTGTCCTCAGGCGGAAATCGTGGCCCTGGATTGGCCGAATGTGTTAACCGTGGCCAGGGAATTAGCCCAACAGGCCGGCATTGCGTCGCGCTATCGGACCATCGCCGGCGATGCGTTCCAACAGGAATTTGGCGAGGGCTATGATCTCGTCCTGCTCACCAACTTTCTCCATCATTTTTCCGTACAGACCTGCGAATCGTTGTTGCGCAAGATCCATCGGTCGCTTGCGCCCGGCGGCCGGGTCATCACGTTGGAGTTCGTCCCGGACGAGGACCGGGTCACGCCGCCGCCGGTGGCGGAGTTCAGTCTGATCATGCTTGCGACGACCCCGGAAGGGGACGCGTATACGTTCCGGGAGTATGAGAAGATGTTTGCTGACGCGGGATTTTCCAGTACGGAGCGTCACCCTGTGGCCGGTTCCATCGAGCAGGTGCTGGTGTCCTCGGTGTAGTCTGTTACGCGGTCAGTCACCCCGGCTGCCGTGCCCGTTCATACAACGGACAGCCGGCGAGAGAGTTGAGTACGCTCGAAAGAGGAGGACACCGTGCTGCAGGTCCCGGTTGGTCATGATGCATAGACTTCGGTCGCCACGGGTGCGGCTGGGCGGCTATGTCATCCTGCCGCGACTCATTGACAAGGTGCGGCTCCATGCGGAGGGGCTCTTGCCTGAATCGTACGTGCCGTTTCTGCTTCGTCCCGGCTTGCCGTTGGATGGTCGTTTCCTCGCCTTTACCGGCATCCAGCCGGAGGCTCTTCGCCAGGCGGTGTGTTCAATTGACGACGATGAGGCCATCCTGGCCTGGGTCACAGAGGCGGCGCCGCCGCACGACCCCCAGGAGATCGAAGCGTGGAGCGACGGGTTGGAGCGGCTCCGGCCAGATCGAGCCTTGGCCCGGTTCCTGACCAGACTGAGCCCCGAGTTGGCAACGCAGGTCGAATTCACGCAGCATCCCCTCTTCGACCTCATCGATATGGATGAACGACGGCGAGCGATTCCCGCTGGTTCCTGATTCCTCTCGTCAGGTGGCGCGTTGCCCGCCGGCGTTCCGGCTCCGGTCGGGACCTTGGTTGCAGCCTCGTCTTTGGGGCGCCATTCTCTTCGATAGACGATTCCCCGTGAACCGGCATCCTGTCAGCTTGGGGTGATTCGCCCGGGAACTAGGGTTTCCGAGAGGTGCCTTCCACCTGTCGCCGGTATTCAATACTCGCAGGGTATGAGCGGTTGTTGAAAGGAGGGCCCCATGCGGTATGCCATCGCCATTCTCCTGACCTGCTTGTCGTTCGCCGTTGGCCATCCGGCCGAGGCGCGTGACCTCAGCGGCGTGTTCAAGGCCAGTGAGTTAATCGGGATGAAGGTGTTTGGAACCGATGGAAAAAACCTGGGCGACATCAAGGATCTGGTGATCAATCCCGATGACGGGGCCATTGACTACGCGGTCCTGGACTTCGGCGGCTTTCTGGGCATCAAGGACAAGTACTTCGCCATTCCATGGGATGCGCTGCAGGTCACGCCGGATAAAGAGAAGATTCTCATCGACGCGACGACGCGGGATCTGAAAAACGCGCCGGGCTTCGACAAGAACAATTGGCCCGACTTCGGCGATCTGGCGCAGACGACCCTGATCTACGAATTCTACGGCGTCCCCGTCCCCAACGTGAGCGGGGAACACAAGGTCACCAGGTGAGAGTCACGCGACAGTGCTTCTGTGGCTGCCAGGTTGCCTCGCGTCCACAATAGACGCCGCAGCGGCCTAGAAGCCGCGGCCGCCTCCGCCGCCGAATCCGCCGCCAGACGAGCCACCGCTGCTGAAGCCTGAGCCGCTAGAGCTGCGTGGCGCCGATGTCATCGTCGAACCGGTTCGTGATGCCATGTCGCCCATGCGACTCGTGAAGCCTCTCGTGTTGAACTGAGCGAGGTCGCTTCCCTGGTACCAGGCGGGAGCGGTCATGACGATCGACTCGAATGCGCGCGCCCAATTCTGTTCCACGCCCAGGGCCATGGCATAAGGGAGAAATTTCTCGAACAGTTCTGGTGTCTTGATGAGGCGATCGAACCGGTCGGCTTCGACGCGTGTCAAAAATTCCTCAAACCCTAACACCCCTTCCAGGGCCTTTGTGCCTTGCTGTGTACGGGCCGGCATGATGCGGCCGAATCCGACCACAATCACCCCCGAGAGCAAGCCGGCGGCCAGGGCTGTCAGGGGCGCCATGCCCCAGCGGTCGGCAAGGGCCAGGAGCCCGATGGTCAACACTATCCCGAGCGTGATGCCGCCGGCCAGATAGCCCTGCTTCACGCGGTCTGGCCGCTGCCCGTAATAGTGACGGGTCTGCAACGAGTTGAAAACCGCGTCGTGGATTCCCGGCAGGGATTGATAGAAGCGGTTCTCGAGAGCGCTGAGCAGAACCTCGTCGCCTTCGCTGTCCTTGAATACGGCTTCCAGCAGGAGCCGCTCGAAAGCGGGCAAGGCCGCCCACTCCTGCTGAGGCTTGATGCGATGGAACAGATAGTCCAGGCTCGACCAGAGTCCGAACAGGTGCTCTGCCTTCCGTTCGGTGATCCGCAGGTACCCTCGCACAGCCAGGTCCACCAGGGTCGCGGTGATATCGCGAGTGTCCGGGCGTTCATCCACGAGCGTGCCGACTTCCGCCGGTGTCAGTCGATCCGGAGGTTCATACATGACGGCAATGGGCCGGAGGCGCGGATCCCTTCCACGCGTGGACCAGAGGCGATACATCAGGCCGAAGATCAGCAGGGGAATTCCCAAGGGCCAGTTGCTCACGAGTGCCATGCGTGTCCGGTCCAATGCGGTCGGGGCGGTGACGAAGCCCGTATCCCAACCGACGACGGCGGTGAGTCCTTCGCGGAACCCAAGGGGGCGTGTCATGGTCATCTCGATGCCGGAGCCGGCGATCGTGACGGTCGCGGCTTGTTCGCGCGCGCCATAGGCTCCGGTGAAGGCCTGGGCGCGGACCCCGGTTGTCTGCGGCGGAAGGATGATGCGTACGGAGGCCTGCTCGATGGGCACATCCCATTCGTCTCCGGTGACGTTCCAGTACAGTTCGTCGTGGTCTTCGAAAAATTTCAGACCGTTCCGGACGAGGTATTTCAACACGAAGGTGCGTGTGGCGTCAGTCGCGCCGGGAATCCAGATCCGGAAGTTCCGGTAATGCCGTTCCCGGCTGCTTTCAAATGTGAGCGGGGTTCCCTGCTCGTCGGTGACCGAGACCCGATCGAGCAGCAGGGAGTAGTTGAAGCCTTGCGGGGTGCGATACTCGATGGGAATCAGGCGTTCGATACCGTTCCAGGCGCCCTCGAAGCGAGGACTGACCGTTTCCGTGACGAGCAGCGCACCGCCGGGCAACACGTGTAGCTCCACGTCGAAGCGACTGAGCACGAACGAGCGCGCATCTGCGGGCAGCAGGCTCACGCATTGAAGAAGGCACAGAAGGGCCAGGCTGAATAGGGCGGGAGAGAAGTGTGGGCCTCGTCTCGATCTCACGGTCGGATCGCCGGCACCATCCACGCTAAAACTGCACCCGTGGCGGCTCGCGCTGTGTGTTGTCGGTCAGCTCGAAGAACTGTCGGCCGACAAAGTGGAACCATCCTGCAATCACGTTGGTCGGAATCTCCTGGGTCTTGGCATTGTAATCGCGGACGACGGCGTTGTAATAGCGCCTGGCCTGCTGCAACGCCTCTTCAATCTGGTTCAGGCTGCTCTGAAGCTGATTGAAGGCTTCGACCGCGCGCAACTGCGGATAGGCTTCGGCGAGCGCAAACAGCGACTTCAGTGACTGGCTCAGCTGATGTTCAGCAGCGGCTTTGGCTTCGGGACCCTGCGCCGACATGGCCTTGGCTCGTGCATTGATTACGGCCTCCAAGGCTCCCTTCTCATGGGCGGCATAGGCTTTGACGGTTTCGACGAGGTTCGGAATCAGGTCGTAGCGGCGCTTGAGCTGGACATCGATGTCGGCCCAGGCACTTTCGCACGCGGCGCGGAGGCGGACCAGCGAGTTGTACATACCGATGACGATCAGCACGAGCGCAACCAGCACGGCGAGGATGATCCAACCCATCGGTGTCTCCTTGCGGAATTGGGTGAAGGTACGTATGGGACAGCCGGGATGATAGCCTGCCCCTCGGATTCTGTAAAGGAGCGCGCGCAGTTCCTGCCGCGGTCGTCGTGGGTTGGTGTCGGTTGCCAACTGGTAGGGGGTTGCGATGGCCTCGTGACATTCCTGAGTTCCCCCGCTATTCTCCTCGTGACGAAATCCTGTTTGAACGGCAGGCCCGGTTTCCCAGATGGTGCCTGATCATTATTTCAAGGAGGTACCTATGGTGCATCGCAACGGACGAATCGGATGGAGCCTCATCGTCGTACTTGTCTGTGTATTGGCGGGGGAAGCTGTCATGGTTCCGGCGGTCTTGGCTGAAGAGCCGGCGATTGAGGTCAACAGCCAGGAGGCGGTCCGGCAGACCCTTGAATCACAGGCGGGCAAACGCGTAAAGGTCAAATTACTGTCCGGGCAGGATCTCGATGGCAAGGTGGCGAAAGTCGGCGCCCAGGCGCTAGTCTTGACCGAACTGTCCGGGATGGAGTTCTTCGATGCGACCGTGCGATTGGATCAGGTGGCTGCGGTCATCGTCCGGCGCGGCAAGTAGTGTTCGATTCAAGTCACGTCGGCCAGGCTGGTGTGTCGCATCCAGATTGAGGCGATGATGCCTATGCCTATTCTGCGCAGAACCGTGGACCTGTCCGGGTTTCCGGACCTCGTGGTCATCTACCTCGGGATGCGAGTCAACCGCTGGACGGGGCTCAAGACTCTGTTCGGGTTCGGCCCTCACATTGCCCAATCAGTCGAAGCTCAACCGGAAGGGCTGCTGCTCCATGAAACACTCCTCTGGTCATTGATGCCGCCTCACATCGGGATGCGGCAATATTGGCGCGACTTCGATGCGCTGGAACGCTGGGCTCGCTCCGATCCCCATCGCCAGTGGTGGCAGCAGTTTCTCCGCGATACGGGAGGAACGGGATTTTGGCACGAGGCCTACTTCATGCGCGGCGGGATGGAGGCGGTGTACATCGACATCCTGCAGGACATCGGGTTCTTGCGGTTCGCACCGGCCCACGCAGCCAAGGGCGCGCTGTTCAGCGCGAGAAGTCGAGTAGGACGAACCGGTGAATCGACGTTGCCGCCGGCGGTGAAGGAGGAGGAGTTGAATCGGTGACTTGCGGGTCCTCAAGCCGATTCCTGGGCAAGCCCGAGGGCGGAGACCGCCGGCTTGTGGCGGAGACTTGGCCTCTTGCCCGCAGGGCTCCAGCAGCCCTGTGAAGACCAGTGTCGTGCAGGCATGTTTCTTCTATCGCTGCAGCAACTGTCTGCTCAGTATGCCCGTATTGCCGATAGGGCGCCACAGCATGACCTCCCCCGTAGTGGTGTGTCGAGAATTCAAACTGCGCGGACCCCGCGACCCCTTCGAGAACGCACGGAAGCCTGTAGTGTTACGCCGCGACCGGTGATAGAGTGCAGTCGTAGTGTATCCCGTGATCTGCAGTCCTCAATTTCTCGCCGGAAGGAGATCTTATGGGCCTCTTTAGCTCGATCCTTGACAAGCTTGGCTTTGGTGCGTCTCATGCGCAGGCGGCTTCGCCACCCGCGGCCCAAAAGGCGCCATCGACGCCGACCCCTGCCGCTCCTCCGCCTCCTGCTGCCACGACGGTAGTCGATGTGGTTGGGAAGTTGGAAAAACTCGCGGCGTCCTCTCCACAGAAGCTCAACTGGAAGACGTCCATCGTAGATTTGTTGAAACTCCTGGGATTGGAAAGCAGCCTCCAGGCCCGCAAGGATCTCGCGACCGAACTCGGCTGCCCGGCAGACAAAATGGGCGATTCGGCGCAGATGAACATATGGCTCCATAAGACAGTGCTCCAGAAGCTGGCTGCAAACGGAGGAAATATTCCCAAGGAGTTGCTGCACTAGCCCTTCGAAGTATCCTGCATACTGTCCCTGCTCCATCGCTCGGCCCGCGATAGTTCGCGGCCGGGCGATGCCGCTGGAGGACGATGTGCGCGTGGAGACATACTCGCATGCGCGCAAGATCCGGATCGGCGAGCGCCAACGCAAGGCTGTCCGATCTTTGCCCTGACTGTTTCTCAATGCCACGATCTGCTCTGCCGAGAATCGTGACCGCTTCATGCGCCCGCGCCTTCCTCCGCGGCCATCCTGTTGGATCATCGCCCCGTTTCCTGACTTTGGAACGTTGACAGTCTGCTCCCCAGGCAGTAGGGTCTGTCGCTGATGAGGGGAGCGTCGAGCAGTCGTCGAAGGAACCAGATCGAGCTCACGACGGACGCGATCGGATGACAGCAGGAGACAAGGACCGGCCGGGACCCATCACGACCTTGCTGGCGGAGGATCATCGACGATTGGACCGGCTGTTACGCTCGGCGTCAGCCGCTGCCGATCACGTAGACCAGGCGGTGTACGACCAATTCCGCGCGGGACTGCTCAGGCACATCGGCATGGAAGAAAAGCTCTTGTTGCCTGCTGTGCAGCGGTGGCGAGGCGGAGAGCCCCTGCCAATTGCTGCGAAGCTTCGGCTCGACCATGGCGCCTTGGCCACGTTGCTCATGCCCACCCCGACCGTTCAGATCCTGGCGACCATTCGCCGCATCTTGTCGGATCACAATCGTTTGGAAGAAGGTCTTGAGGGGCTCTATGCTCTCTGCGATCGATTGCCGGCTGCGGAGATGGAGTCGCTTCTGGAGGCGCTGCAGGCTGCGCCCTCTGTCCGCGTCATGCAGCACTCCGACAGTCCGGCGGTGATGAAAACGCTGGAGGGTGCGCTGGGCCGGGCGGGCTACTGCCTGGAACCGATCCCCACGCCCACAGTGGGCGAGTCATGAGGAGATCGCCGAAGGGGTCGTTCCGATGACGATCCGCCATCCGCGACGGCTTCCGCTGCTTGCGCTCGGCATGGTGGCCTTGCTCACGGGGTTGTGGGCCGGCCTCGCGCGTCTCGGGTGGGATGTCTCTGTGCCGCGGCCCGGGTTTTCATCGTTGCATGGTCCGCTGATGGTGTCCGGCTTTCTCGGGACGCTGATCAGTCTTGAGCGGGCGGTGGCTCTCGGTCAACCCTGGGCCTATGCGGCGCCGTTGCTCACGGGTCTTGGTGCGCTTGTCTTGATCGCAGGCGGCCCACTGATCGCGGCACAGCTGTTGATCCTGGGCGGCAGTGCGGGTCTGGTGGCGATTTTTGTGGCGATTATTCGCCGGCATCCGGCGCTCTACACGTTGACCATGGGCGGCGGGGCCGCCATCTGGTTGATAGGCAATGTGCTCTGGTGCGTCGGCCGACCGCTCTTCCACATCGTATTCTGGTGGGCCGCGTTTCTACTCGTAACGATTGCCGGTGAACGGCTTGAGCTGGCCAGACTACAGCAAGTCACCAGTAGGGCTCAGGCGCTGTTTCTGTTTCTGCTGGGAATTCTGCTGACAGGGCTGGTCCTGTCGGAGTGGTCGTTTGATCCCGGGGTTCGCGTGACCGGCGCCGGGTTCACCGGCCTGGCCGTATGGTTGAGCCGCCATGACATCGCCAGACGAACCGTGACGCAGACGGGCCTCACTCGATTCATGGCGATCTGCTTGCTCAGCGGGTATGGCTGGCTGGGGTTGAGCGGACTGGCGGCATTAGGTTATGGCGGCGTGCCGGTCGGAGCGCAATACGACCTGATCTTGCACGCCTTTTTCCTGGGTTTCGTGTTCGCGATGATTTTCGCGCATGCGCCGGTTATCTTTCCGGCTGTGCTCGGTGCACGGATGACCTATCGGCCGCTGTTCTACGCGCATGTGGTGCTGTTGCAGATCACGTTGTTGATACGACTGGGCGGTGACGTGACCGGGTGGGGGCCGGGACGGCAGGTCGGTGGTTTGCTGAACGCCGTCACGCTGGTTCTGTTCCTGGCGAATACGATCACGGCCTTGAGGAGTGTGCCGGAGCGGTCTGGCGCCACGGCTCGCGCACGGTCCTGATGCGAGTGCTCGTGAGGACGATGGGGTGCGAGTAAACGGGAGCAGGGGATGACGATAGAGAAACGAGAAGCAGGTTCAGATCCGCGAGTGATGGAAGCCTTGCGTCAAGTGGTGGATCCTGAGTTGGGGATCAACATCGTCGACCTGGGGCTGGTCTATGGCGGCGATGTGCGTGACGGGCAGGTGCATGTCACGATGACGATGACGACGCCGGCCTGCCCGATGGAAGAGCTGCTGATGGAGATGGTGCATTCGGCGATCTTGCGTGAGCTGTCCGAGGCACGTTCAGTGGAGGTCGACCTGGTGTGGGATCCACCGTGGACCCCGGACATGATGAGTCCGGCAGCGAAGGTCCAACTCGGTCGGACTTGAGGTTCCATCTGACAAGGGAGGCGGTGGAATTGTACCCGCCTGAGAGGGACTCTGGCCGTGAGCGAGAACCAGCCTCAACAGGTACGCGCCCTGGTGGAGGAGATCTACCGCACCCAGTCCCGTCAGGTGCTCGCTACCTTGATTCGCTTGCTCGGAGATTTCGATGCGGCCGAGGAGGCGCTGCATGAAGCTTTTGCCGTCGCGGTGGATCAGTGGGCGCGCGAAGGGGCGCCGGCCAATCCGCGGGCCTGGCTCGTGTCAACCGGGCGATTCAAAGCGATCGACGGCATGCGGCGGCGAGCCAAATTCGACGCGTCGTTGCCTGACCTGGCCCGGCATCTGGAAGTCACTGCTAACGCTGCCGCTGATGAGGGAGAGGAGTCGGTTGAAGATGACCGGCTACGATTGATCTTCACCTGCTGTCATCCCGCGTTGTCGACGGAGGCTCAGGTCGCCATGACGCTGCGGGAGGTCTGCGGTCTCACGACCGATGAGATCGCCCGCGCCTTTCTGACGAAGCCCACCACCATAGCGCAACGCATCGTGCGCGCCAAGGGCAAGATTCGTGATGCCCGTATTCCCTATGCCGTGCCGTCGGAGGCCGACTTTCCAGACCGCTTGGATGCGGTGTTGAGAGTCGTCTACCTCGTGTTCAACGAGGGGTACAGTGCGTCGTCCGGCGACTCGCTGACCAGGCACGATCTGTCCGCCGAAGCCATACGCCTGGGGCGGGTGCTGGTCGGATTGCTTCCGGGCGCCGATGTCCTGGGGCTCCTGGCGGTCATGCTTCTGCAAGATTCGCGTCGCGCCGCCCGCACCTCGCCGACGGGAGATTTGATTCTGCTCGAGCAACAGGATCGCTCGCTGTGGAATCGGGAGCAGATTGCCGAGGGCACGGCTCTGGTCGAACGGGCGCTGGCTTCACGACAGGTCGGTCCCTATACGATCCAGGCGGCGATCGCCGCGGTGCATGCGGAGGCTCCCGATGCTGCGGCGACCGACTGGGCGCAGATTGTGGGACTGTACGATGTGCTGCTGCGGGCTGAGTCGTCACCGGTGGTGGAGCTGAACCGGGCGGTGGCTGTGGCGATGCGTGACGGTCCGTCGGCGGGTCTCGCGCTGGTCGATGCCATTCTCTCGCGTGGCGATCTTACCAATTATCATCTGGCGCATTCCGCGCGAGCGGATCTCTGCCGCCGGTTGGGGCGAACCGCCGAAGCCTGCGCCTCGTACGAGAAGGCCTTGAGCCTTACGCAGCAGGAACCGGAGCGGCGGTTCTTGGAGAGGCGCCTAAGCGAGCTACAGGATTGAGAAGGGGAGTCGTAGGAATGTATGGCGATGTGCGAAGATAGCGAAGGGTTCATCCGCGCGCACAAACATTAGGATTTACGCAGCAGGAACCCGAGCGGCAGTTTTTGAAGCGGCGCTTGAGCGACCTGGGGCAGGGGGGACAAGTATAGCTTCAGGATTACCTCGATCTTGTCATCGAGACCTACCGCCAGGCTCACGTCGCATTACGCCGCGGTGCGTTTGCGCGCCGTCCGTCTTGAACGCGACGCGAGACTCGACCGTCGCTCGTGGAGACGGCCGGTCGCGAATTTATGCAGCACGCTCGCCATGAGGGTTTGATACGGTATGCCTTCCTCCGCCGCTCGTGCCTGGATATCCGCCAAATCCAATGTGGATAAGCGGATATTGACACGCCGGTTCTTGGTGAGAGTGGCCCGTGCATATTCGCGGTATCGACGCAGCGAGGCCTCCGATGTCACGACGGATTCGAGCTTGCCCTTTTCATATGCCGAAAGAATCCGTTTTTCATATCGATCGAGTCCATTCATTTGTCACCTCTTCTTCCATAGTCACGGGTGGCTTTCCGACTCGGAATGATGGTTTTGAGAAATAGATGATCATATTCCTCAACGTGAGGAACGAGATAGACATACTCCATTACCGCCACCACGAGCACCTTCTGATTCGGATATTGTTCTTGATTTGGATGAGAGAGAACATCAATAAGTCCACCCGATTCAATAGCTAGAACAATATCCTCGAATGAAATACCCCTCGACTCCTTCAGCTGCTCGTTTTTGTGTTCGTTCCATCGGTATGTCCTCACGCCGTGATCATAACTGAGCGTGTGCCTTTTGTCATCATGACAATGAACAAGCGGACGCCGCGCCGCGCATGAACGGGCGCTAGCCCCTACGAAGCAGAAGCCTGAGAATCAGGTGGACCATACTTCTTTTCGTGTGAAAGCGATTCGGAGTCAAGGACGGTGAGTATGCCTTTCATACCGAGCAAGTGGTGAAAGTGCACGGTGCATTTGTATGTGTAGGTTCTCGGTTGCAGATCAATCGTAAGCGAAGCAGTTTCCCCCGGCTTGAGGATCGGCGTCGTTTGATCTACGCCGTTGACTTGTATGGAAAAATTGTGTGGGATCACCACGTCGTTCCTGACGGAGAATGTAACGGTCCCCGCGTTCACCTGTGACGCAACAGTGCACTGCTGCCTACGTGGAGACCATGAGAAGTTGGGCTGGCGCAGGCGGATAAAGCGACACTGGGTATCACACATCGTAGCGCCATAGCGCCGCACATCGGGACAGTCACTGACGCTCCGGCTTACCTGCTTTGACGATATGCGCAGGCAAATCGAACATGACGTGTCCCCGGTCTCGGACGTAAGGGCTAAGAGCCTGTTCAGCTTCCTCCAGTATTCGTTCGATCTGCTCCTCGGCCAATACAACCTTCATGACCGGCAACCAGCCTCTCAAGTCTGCCTCTACCATCGAGTGGACGTTCGGGAAGTGTGCCGTGCCGATATGCGTCGCGATCTCCACCGACCCCATACCGGCCTCATTGAATAACGATCCAAGCTCGCGCCGATTGCCTAGAGCAAATGGTGCACGTAGGGCATCGGCAGCGTGCCTGCCGGCAATCCGCTCAAGTAAGGCGACCTCGAGTGCGTATGCCGGTATGTTGTCGAGAGAGTCCCAGACAGCAACGATCAAATAGCCTCCGTTAGCTAAGACCCGCACCATTTCGTGAATCGCCTCGCGCCGATCGGTGAAAAACATGAGCCCAAACTGGCTCAGAACCGCGTCAAAGAACTGATCCGGATAGGGGAGCGCCTCTGCCGTTCCTTCCCGCCACTCAACTCCAGAAGCCAGCCGTCGGGCCACTGTCAGCATTCCAGGGTTAGGATCGAGGCCGACGACCGCACCAGCATCACCCACGCATAATGCGGCCTCCCTGGCGAGCACTCCAGTGCCACAAGCCACATCCAACACCCGCTGGCCAGGCTTGAGCTGAGCTGCAGCAACGACTCGCGGCGCCCATTCTTGGAATAACGCCGGAACAAAAAACTCCTCATACGCGGTTGCGGCATCGATCTGCGCTTGCAACATCCGGTCGGTCATGTTTCCGTCCTCTTTGTACCTCTGGACTTGTCACTCATACCAAGAGAACACTTTCATGCTAACTCGGCGCGTGCCCATTGTCATCTGGACCGGTGGTCTCAGGCGGCTGGCGGTGGTTTCTGCCTCCTGTGGTTTCGGTGGCTGTGGCGATGCGTGACGGTCCGTCGGCGGGTCTTACGCTGGTCGATGCCATTCTCTCGCGTGGCGATCTTACCAATTATCATCTGGCGCATTCCGCGCGAGCCGACTTCTGCCGGCGACTGGGGCGAACCGTGGAAGCCCGAGCGTCATATGCACGCGCGCTGGCACTCACGCAGCAGGAACCGGAGCGGCGGTTTCTGGAAGGACGATTGAGAGAGCTGAGCTAAGTGCGACGACGGGCGGCTGACACTGCGGCCCTTAAGGCGTCTTGTTGGACTTTCGTCGATGTATCAGGATGGAGTTTCCATCCGGGTCCGAGACGATGGCCATATGGCAGACGGGCGTCTCTAACGGCTCGAGGCGGAACCGGCATCCATTCGTTTTCAGTAGCGCAATGGCGGCGTCGAAATCCTCCACCTCTAATGCCGCCGACCCGCCGCCCGGAGACGGATTCCAATCCGGTGCGCCGTTGCCGATCCCGAGCGTGCCCGCTCCGATGTCGTATTCCACGAATCCCTTGTCGTCTGAGCCAAAAAAGCGCGCTTCCTTCAACCCCAATATGCCCTCGTAAAACCGGCGGGCTCGTCGGAGGTCCGTCACTGGATAACAGGTGAATGCAATGTCCGTGACTTTCATTTCGATCCTTTCTTTGAGCACCGTGATGTCACGGTTACTCCGGCCGTGTGCGCGGAGCGGAGTAGCGCGTGCTATGAGTCGATAACGTGCTCCTGTACCAGGAGATATCCGTATACCCCATCAGAAGCAAACCTCTTGTTTGGAATTCGTTTCGAACCAGAAATATGGTCAAAGCGCTCCTTGGGATCGAAGCCGGTTACTATTCTGCCGATCGAGTAATCATATTCCGGCTGTGACCCGTGAACAACAGTTGCTTGCTGGCTAGCTCGACCAAATACTGCCGCGTCAATATAGATTGTAGGCAGGGCAAATGGCATTTCGCGCCGAGGCCACCTTTCGGTGTGCGCAGGCTGCGGTTTGCCTAGCAACATAGAGATTGCACGGTCTAGGCAATACCGTCCATTCGCCGTCGTGGCCTCATTGGGCGGAAATGCCCTATCGTACCCAACATGCCATGTGCTATCTTTTTCAGCCCTAAAAACTTGTGGCGTGAGTCGTCGTAGATTCTCAAGTTCGGCAGTGGTTACACCTCATTCAACACCATCAAGACGAAGGCGTTCATGATCGATTTGAACATCATCAATTGGGGTGTTGACGTGTTGATCACTCCACTCTTTATTGCGCGTCCAGTTAGGCGATTTGTGCCCACCTCTGCGTAGTAGGCCACGCAATCCCATACGTTCATTGGCCTCGACATCCCCCCATTGTTCGCATATTCGTACTCGATTTCAACGAAGAGCGCTTTTCGTATGGAGATCAGCGCGTCTAGTGGCTTGTCTTCGTTGAGCAGTGCAACCGCTTCGCGTCACAGTTTTTGCGCCTCACCCTGATCTCATAGGTCAGAAAGAAATATGGCTCGAAAGTTTTCCCGAGCACTTGCGGAAGAATGCTTGAAATCGCTGCATCGGCAGCCTCGGCGTCGCCTCGAACTGTGATTGATTCTGCGAGCTGGCCGTAGTGCGTAGTGACGACCCGCTGTTTGTGGTGGGCCGGCGAGAATTGATGATTCATACTTGCTGCGTCACATGTGCTTCTCTTCAACGACTTTTCGCAGTCGCAGTTCCCTTAAGGTACCCACTATTCCCGGAATCATACTCCCATCGGAAAACGGTTCAACCGATACAATCCGTTGAAATTTCATTCCTTTGGCAGATAGCCCCTCCCATATTCTGCAGCTGGTGGTTCCTTCTCCAAACCTGATGTCGATTTTGTTCGATTCGAACGACTATCTTGCGTGTACAAGAATCTGATCATCATGAGGGGAGGATCCCATGGCAAAGACGAAGCAGGCACGAACGAGTAAGGTGGTCAAAATGCCGGCGAGTATCTGTTGGTTTGAGGTGCCGGCTGACGATATCGCGCGGGCCAAGAAATTTTATGGGGGACTGTTCGGTTGGACTTTCGCGAAAATTCCTGCCGCCATTCATGACTATTGGCACATCGACACTGCCGGCAAGGATGCGTCGCCGGATGGAGGATTGATGCCGCGTATTTATAAGGAGCAGGGCATCACCAATTATGTGGCGGTGCCGTCGGTCAGCCGGGCTGCGGCCAAGGTCGAGAAACTCGGCGGGACCGTCTGCAAATCTAAAACGCCTGTGCCGGGGATGGGCTATTTCGTGGTCTGTCAGGACACGGAAGGCAATACGTTTGCCCTGTGGGAAATGAATCCCAAGGCTAAGTAGTGCTATCGCGGGTGGGCTGGGATTGCGCGTCTATTCATGACATGAGGAACCCATTATGAAATACCTTTGCCTGGTGTATGTCGAAGAAAAAATTCTGCACGCCCTGCCAAGTGCCGAGCGCCAGACGCTTTCAGACGAATCCATGGCCTATTGCGACCGGTTGCAGAAGCTGGGCCAGTTGGTGACGGCGTCCCCGCTGCATCCGGTCGAGACGGCGACCACCGTGAGAGTTCGCGATGGCAAAACCATGACGAGCGACGGACCGTTTGCCGAAACCAAAGAACAACTCGGCGGCTTTCTCTTGCTCGATGTGCCGGATTTGAACGATGCCATCCGCATCGCCGCGCAGTTTCCTGCCGCACGCATCGGCAGCGTGGAGGTTCGACCCATGAAGGAGCAGGGTTGCGCCTGACAGGCGTCGATGGAGAGTCAAGGCTTGCCATGCGGTCATGAAATCACCTCGCGCCGCAGGCCGGTGCGAATCGAGGAAGGAGTTGGATATGAGCAGTGTACGAGTGCTCGTCGGAACACGAAAAGGCGCATTCATCCTGACATCGGATGGAACCAGGAAACAGTGGGAGGTGACCGGTCCGCATTTCGGCGGGTGGGAACTGTATCACCTCAAAGGGTCGCCGGCCGATCCCAACCGCGTCTATGCGTCGCAGAGCAGCAGTTGGTTCGGGCAGGTCATTCAGCGTTCGGATGACGGAGGGAAGACCTGGCATCCTCCGGGCACCAAGCCCGAGGATCTCATGGGAGCGGACGGTATGCCGAATGGCGCGAGCAACATGTTCGTCTATGACCAGTCGGCGGAAACCGGAAAGCCGCTCACCACACATCAACATTACGACGGCACGCAACGTCCGTGGGAGTTCAAACGGGTCTGGCATCTGGAACCGTCCACGACCGATCCGGACACGGTCTATGCCGGTGTGGAGGATGCAGCGCTCTTTCGTTCGACCAACGGCGGAAAGACCTGGCAGGAGCTGGCCGGGCTCCGCGACGCCAAGGGGAAGCTGTGGCAGCCGGGCGCCGGCGGGATGTGTTTGCATACCATCGTGCAGGATCCGGGGAACGCGCAGCGAATGCACATTGCGATCAGCGCAGCGGGTGTGTTCCGCACCGACGACGGCGGCAAGACGTGGCGGCCGACGAATCGCGGACTGAAGTCGCAGTTTGAACTGCCGGATCCCGATGCGGAGGTTGGCCACTGCGTGCATTGCATTACCATGCATCCCTCCCGCCCGAATGTGCTGTTCATGCAGAAACATTGGGACGTGATGCGCAGCGACGACGGCGGAGAGTCGTGGCATGAAATCAGCGGGAACCTGCCCACGGACTTCGGCTTTCCGATTGCGGTACATGCGCATGAACCGAATACCGTCTACGTGGTGCCGATCAAGAGCGACTCCGAGCATTACCCCCCGGAGGGCAAGTTGCGCGTGTATCGTAGCTGTAGCGGCGGCAATGAATGGGAGCCTCTGACGAAGGGGTTGCCGCAACAGAATTGTTACGTGAACATTCTGCGTGATGCGATGTCCGTGGATTCCCTCGATCCCTGTGGCCTGTACTTCGGGACGACGGGCGGCCAGGTGTACGCCTCGTCTGACGGCGGTGACAGTTGGTCGCCGATTGTGCGGGATTTGCCGGGGGTTTTGTCGGTCGAAGCCCAAACGCTTTAACGGCTGCTGAAAATGGCCGCCAGGTGCGTCCTCGGTTGCGATGCTCACTGCGACGTACCCAGAGGGTACGCTTCATTCGCGTCAGGCCCTGCGGCCGTGATCTCTCGGTGAAGCGGTAACGCTCGATTCAAGAGAGAGGCGAACGATGTCTGGAGGTTCCCAATGGTACGCGTGATATTGCCGCAACATTTGCGAACGCTGGCCAAGGTTGACGGTGAAGTGTGTTTGGATGTGCGTGAGCCCGTGACGCAAGAAAGGGTCCTCGATGTGCTGGAGCTGTGCTATCCCGTGTTGCGCGGGACGATTCGAGATCATGTGACCAGGCGGCGTCGGCCGTTCATCCGGTTCTTTGCCTGCGAACAGGATCTGTCGCACGACTTGCCTGATACTCCGTTGCCCGATTCGGTGGTGAGGGGAGAGGAACCGTTGTTGATCGTGGGCGCCATGGCCGGCGGGTAGCCCCGTTTGCACAGAGATCAGTGGAGGCACGTCCATGAAATATCTGTTGTTGGTTCATCATAATGAAGAGGCCTTTGCCAAGATGACAGAAACGACGAGGCGGGAGATGTTGGCCGAATCCGTGCAGTTGACGCATCAACTCCATGCCACTGGGCAATATGTGAGTGCGTCGCCGCTGCATCCGACTTCAATGGCGGCGCGCGTTCAGGTCCGTGAGGGGAGGGCGATCGTGACCGACGGTCCCTTTACGGAAACACGCGAGCAGACGGCCGGGTATTTCCTGGTTGAAGCGCAGGACCTCCAGGCCGCGATCGGTATTGCGTTGCGGATTCCCGGCGCACGACTCGGCACGGTGGAGGTCCGGCTGGTTCGGGAGATAGACGGTTTACCGGAAACCTAGTCGAGGCGCTCTGGCTGGTCGCGAATCGTTCCTGTTATTGGCCTGTCGATTTTCAGCTCTCCGTTCGACTAATGAGCAGAAGCAACGTATGGACACCGTCGTCTGCTCAGAGAAAGGAGCCATCGAATATGCACACCCTCACTCCCTGCCTCTGGTTCGATCATCAGGCCGAGGAGGCAGCACAGTTTTACGTGTCGATTTTCAAACATTCGAAGATTGGACACATCACCCGTTATGGGGAAGCCGGGGCACAGGCTGCGGGAAGACCGAAAGGGTCGGTCATGACCGTCGCGTTTGAAATCGAGGGGCAGGAGTATGTCGCGTTAAACGGCGGGCCGGTCTTCACATTCACCGAAGCGGTTTCGTTCATGGTGAAATGCCGGACGCAAAAGGACATCGACGACCTGTGGGAGGGGCTCACGCGGGACGGGGGAGAGCCGGGGCCGTGTGGATGGCTCAAGGATAAGTATGGATTATCGTGGCAAATCGTCTCTCCAGAGTGGGAGGCGATGTTGCGGGACAAGGATCCGCAAAAATCCGAACGAGTCATGCAGGCAATCTTACGGATGACGAAACCCGATCTCGAAACCCTGAAGCAGGCCTACGAGGGCCAATAAGGAGCACCGGATTATGCGGTGTATGATCATCGTCAAAGCTACCAAAGAGTCCGAGGCCGGCGCCATGACGAGCCAGCAGGTATTAGTGAGATGGGCCGCTTCAACGAGGCACTCGTCCAAGCCGGTGTGATGTTGGCGGGCGATGGACTCCACCCGAGTGCCAAGGGCGCGCGTGTGAGGTTTTCTGGCGCTCGACGTACCGTGATCGATGGTCCCTTTACTGAAACCATAGAATTGATCGCCGGGTATTGGGTATGGCAGTGCCGGTCGAAAGCAGAGGCCATCGAGTGGGTCACAGGTTGTCCGAATCCGATGCCCGGCGAATCCGAGATTGAAATTCGCCAGGTGTTCGGGGCAGAGGACTTCGGCGCGGAGTTCACATCGGAATTGAAGGAGCAAGACGATCGCCTCCGCGCGAAGATAGCGAAGAATACCTAGATCATCGAGGACCTGTCGGAGAAGACGGTGATGTACTTAGGCACAACCCTATTCTTCGTCTCCGGCGCATTGACCAGGCCGCCGCCACGTGATTGACTGGATGCGGACCACCTGGACTGCCGAGAGACGGCGCACCGTGTCACGTCAGACTTTACGAATCGGAGGACGCTATGCGATCGAATGACATCATCCCCACCCATAAGGAGGCCATCATGCGGTGTATATCAATTACGCTCGCTTGTCTCTGCACGCTCATGATGACGCTGCCTGTCTCCGCCAAGGAGAAGAAGTCTGAAAAGGCTCTGGATCCTCAAGCCATGATGGAAGTGTGGAAGAAGGCCGCCATGCCGGGAGAGCCCCATAAGTTGTTTGCCAGTCTCGCCGGTAGTTGGACGACTCAGACTAAAGAGTGGATGGAACCTGGGAAGCCGCCGTCAGAATCCGCCGGCACCGCTGACATGAAGATGTTGTTGGACGGACGTTTTCTCTATCAGGAATTCAACGGCACCATGATGGGACAACCCTTCGCCGGGATCGGCATCGACGCGTACGACAATATCAGCAAGAAATATGTCACCGCCTGGATGGATACCATGGGGACTGGAATTTTTACCATGCAAGGTACGGCCAGTGCCGACGGCAAAACGATTACGTTGAAAGGCTCACATCCGGAACCTGGCGGAGGGCAGATGCATCACCGTGCGGTTTGGAAAATCATCGACCAGAATTCACAGATCTTTGAGATGTATGGAAATCATGGGCATGGGAAGGAAATGAAATTCATGGAGATTACCTATACAAGAAAACCATAGAACGAGGCCTCTGTGTGGCAGCGAATGCCGGTCGATGAGTCGGCGCCATGACGAAATGGCCTCCGGGGATGCGTATCCTGCACGTGTGAGTGATGCGCATCCCCGCGACCGGCGGGACGATGAATCCCGGTTCCAGATATCGATGACACCCTCCATGTCTCCACTTGAGCAGCTGCCCTTTCCGGTCGATCGTGCGGCCATCGTTCGCTGAATCGTCGAAATGTGGTTACGATGCCCCTGCCGAGGTGTCGCTCGTCACTAGTGGACGGGCCAACCGTGCTCCTCCGCTCCTCGATGCGGGTGAGGACCTTGGCAGGCGGGAAGGGGCTCCGTTGCTTGTGTGGCGGCCAATCAGTAAGATAGGCTGGTTGTTACATCAGGCGCAGATGCCGCTTGAAATTTTATCAGGGAGTACGCATGGCCGGCCGATCACGATGGTTCACAGTGGCCCCGGTGTTTGGGGGGTGTCTTGCATTGGCGTTGCTGCCGGGTTGTAAGCAGGACGCGGGCTCGTCCCCGGTGCCTCAGGTTCCGGAGGTCGGCATTGTGGTGGCCACCGCGCAGGATGTGCCCGATGAGCCGGAGTTTATCGGTCAGTCGGAATCGTCTCGCCCGGTTGAAATCCGCTCGCAGGTCACGGGCATTCTCAAGGCGTGGTTTTTCAAGGAAGGCCGCGAAGTAAAAAAAGGCGATCGTCTCTACCAGATCGATCCGGTGCCCTTTCATGCCGCGATGTTGAGCGCAAAGGCGAAAGTGTCCCAGTCTGAGGCGCGGCTGATCCAGGCCAGGCAGAATTTAGCCCGCGTGAAACCGCTCTTGGCCGAACAGGCCGTCAGCACCAAGGATGTGGATGACGCGGTGGCTGAAGAGCTGGCGGCCAAGGCGGCCCTTGAAGGCGCCAAGGCCGAATTGGTGAAGGCGAAGTTCGATCTCGACAACACGCTGATCGTGGCTCCCATTAGCGGCATGATTGAGCGGACGCGCGCCTATGAAGGCCGATTGATATCGGCGCAGACCGATCTGTTGACCATCATCCAGCAGGTCGATCCCATGTATGTCATCGTCAGCGCGCCGGAAAGCTTTCTCTTGAAGCGACAGCGTGATGTGAGCGCGAAGCGCATTCAGCATCCCGGCGTCTATCAACTGCGTGGCGTGTTGACCTTTGCCGACGGGACGATCTACGGGCAGGAAGGCGTGCTGGATCTGCTGGATGTCGGCCTCAAGACCGATACGGGATCGCGGCAGGTCCGGGTGGTGTTTCCCAACCACGATATGGTGCTGCTGCCGGGACAATTTGTGCGGGTACGGTTTAAGGGCACCCTGAAGACCGGCGCAATTCTCGTGCCGCAACGCGCTGTTCAACAAGGCACGAAGGGCTCCATTGTGTTTGTCGTCGGGGCCGACGACAAAGTTGAAATGCGGGAAGTGCAGGCGGCGAGCTGGCAAGGCAGCCAATGGATCGTCGAGCAAGGGTTGCAGGTCGGCGACCGCGTGATTGTGGAGGGCTTGCATAAAATCGCCCCTGGAGCGCCGGTAAGGGCTGTGCCGGTTCCCGCCGCTGGCGCGATGACCGTTCCGACTGCCGCCCCGCCGCAGCCGGAGCACGCTTCGTGATCTCACACTTTTTTATCGACCGCCCGATCTTCGCATCGGTGTTGTCGATCGTCATCGTCGTGATTGGGATGGTCGCGTTGCAGGCGCTCCCCGTCGCCCAATTCCCTGAAATCACTCCTCCGGTCGTGCAGATCGAAGCCGACTATCCCGGCGCCAATGCCGAAATCCTGGCCGATTCGGTGGCGCGGCCCATTGAGGTGCAACTCCCCGGCATCGACAATCTGCTGTACTACGATTCCACCAGTACGAACGACGGGCACATGTCGATCAAGTTGACCTTCGAGATCGGCACTGATGTCGATATCGCGCAGGTGCAAACGCAGAATCGCGTGAAACTCGCGGAGCCTCAATTGCCGCCCGAAGTCGTGCGGCAGGGCATCAGCATCAACAAAGTCTCGCCGGACCTGTTGGCCGTCGTCGCCTTGAGTTCCACCGATCCCATGCATGACACGGTCTATCTCTCCAACTATGCAATTCTTCGCGTCCTCGACAACCTGAAACGTCTCCGCGGCGTGGGCAATGCGATCGTGTTTGGTTCCCAGAATTACTCGATGCGCTTGATTCTGGACCCGATCCGCATGGCCCAGCTCAGTCTCACACCGACGGATATTGCGAATGTCGTTCGTGAGCAGAATCGTGATTTCCCTGCCGGAACCATCGGCCGCGAGCCGGCGTTGAAGGGCACGGAGCTGACCATCCCCGTCATTACGCAAGGCCGTCTGACGGAAGTGAAAGACTTTGAAGAGATGATCGTCCGCGCCATGCCGAACGGGTCTATGGTCCGATTGAAAGACGTGGCCCGCGTTGAATTGGGAGCCCAGTCCTACACGCTGGAAGGGCGTTGGAACGGCAAACCAAACGTGTTTCTGCTGACGTTCCTCTCGCCCGGCGCGAACGCGCTTGAAACGGTGAAGCGGCTTCGAGGTGAATTGGCGGAAGTCTCCAAGGCGTTTCCCGCCGGCGTGTCGTACGACATTCCCTATGACACCACGCGGTTTATCGATGTCTCCATCAAAGAGGTCGTGAAGACGCTGGCGGAAGCGATGGTGCTCGTCATCCTGGTGGTCTATCTCTTTTTGCAGAGCTGGCGCGCGACGTTGATTCCAGGTGTGGCCGTGCCGGTGTCGCTCATCGGCACGTTCGCCGGGATGCAGGCGCTGGGGTTCTCGATCAATACCCTGACTTTGTTTGGAATGGTCCTGGCAATCGGCATCGTGGTGGACGATGCGATCGTCGTCGTGGAGAATTGCGAACGGCACATGACCCAAGGCAAGCTTTCGGCAAAGAACGCCGCCAAGCGTGCGATGGAGGAAGTGACGGGGCCGGTCATTGCCATTGTGCTGGTGTTGTGCGCGGTGTTCGTGCCCGTAGGGTTTCTCGGCGGCATCACCGGGGAGTTGTACAAGCAATTCGCAATCACGATTTCCATGGCCGTGATTATTTCCGGTTTTGTGGCGCTGACGCTGAGCCCTGCCCTCTGCGCCCTCGTGCTCAAGCCGGGCGAAGAACGACACCACGGGTTGTTCGGTCTGTTCAACCGGGCCTTTTCATGGATGCAGGGGCGATATATCTCGACAGTCGGGATGGCGCTGACGCGGCGCCTGTTGTCGGTGGCAGTGTTCGTCGTACTCCTTATCGGCGTCTTTATGTTGTTCAGGATCATTCCCAGCAGTTTCTTGCCGGAAGAAGACCAGGGATATTTCATTACGATCGTACAACTTCCAGACGGGGCATCGAAGCAACGTACGGATACGGTGTTGAGCAAGATCGAAAGCTATTTTTTGGCCAACCCGTCGATACATTCGACGGACGCCCTTTCGGGACAGAATTTCGTATTCAGTACGCGCGGACCCAATGCGGCGACCATGTTCGTTCCGCTCAGACATTGGGATGAGCGCACGGCGCCGCAGCAGCATGTCAAATCATTGATTGGCGCGGCCTATGGAGAATTTGCCAAAATTCCGGAAGCCTTGATCCTGGCCTTCAATGCCCCGTCGATTCGCGGACTCGGCGCGACAGGTGGATTTTCTGTGCAGCTTCAGGATCCAAGCGGTGGTGATTTCAATAAGTTCTCGACGGTGGCGCAGGAGTTTGTCGCCAAGGCGCGACAGAACCCGGCGATTGGGGCCATCGGAACCAGTTTTCGCGTCACGGCTCCGAGAATTTTCGCCAAGGTGAATCGCGAGCGCGCCAAGGCGTTGGGGGTGCCTATTTCAGAGGTCTTCGATACGCTGCAGGCCTATTTCGGCAATTTGTACGTCAACGACTTCGTCAAGTTTGGTCGCGTCTTTCGCGTGCAGACCGAGGCCGAGGCGCAATATCGGTCAACCCCAGACGACATCTCCAAGATTTATGTGCGGGCCGTGGGCGCGCAGGGGACGACCATGATTCCCTTGGATACGGTGGTAAGCACGGAGTTCAACAGCGGTCCCGATCCGGTGACGCATTTCAACGGGTACAACACGGCGCTTGTGCTCGGTTCGGCGGCCCCAGGGGTGAGTTCCGGGCAGGTGTTGGATGCGCTTGATACGTTGGGGAAGGACGTATTGGTGCCGCAGGGATACGGGATCGATTGGAGCGGCATTTCCTATCAGGAACGTATGGTCGGCAATCAGTCGCTATATGCCTTCGGTTTCGGATTGTTAATGGTGTTCTTAGTACTGGCTGCGCAATATGAAAGCTGGGTGGTTCCCTTTGCGGTGATCCTTGCGGTTCCCATCGGCCTGTTCGGCGCGTTGAGCGCCGTCTGGCTCAAGGGGATGACCAATGACATCTACTTCCAAATCGGTTTGGTGACGCTGATCGGACTCTCGGCGAAGAATGCGATTCTCATCGTGGAGTTTGCGAACAAGCGCTATGAGGAAGGTCATCCCCTCTTGGATGGAACGATCGAGGCGGCTAAGCTCCGGTTCCGTCCGATCGTGATGACATCGATGGCCTTCATTCTTGGTGTCGTTCCCCTGGTGATTGCTACGGGCGCCGGCGCAGCTAGCAGAAATTCGATCGGGACGGGGGTGTTCGGCGGAATGTTGGCAGCCACGTTTCTGGCAATTTTCTTTGTGCCGCTGTTTTTTGTGTTGATTCGTTCGCTAGGTCGCGGCGGGAAAGGTCAGCTTCCTCCTTCCATCCAAAAGAGGCCGGATGAACCTGAAAAGGAGCGTGATCATCAGCATGCGTAGATTGGCATTGGTGCTTTCCTCGACTCTTCTGGCGGCCTGTGCGGTTGGTCCTGATTTTACCCGGCCTGATGCCACGGCTCCGGATGCATTCCGCATGGCGGAACCGGGCAGTGACACTGAGTCGATTGCGAACACGCCCTGGTGGGAGCTACTGAAGGACCAGGAACTGCAAAAACACATCCGGACGGCGTTAGAGGAAAACAAAGACCTCAAGCGCGCCGCATCGGCGGTCGAAGAATTTCAGGCCCGCCTGTTCATCGCGAAGACCGACTTTGCTCCGCAGATGAATGTGACGGCTAACGCACCGCTCTTCGGTCGTAAGAGTAATTTTCTCTTTCCCGGATTTCCTAACCCTTTCAACTATTACGTGCAGGGGAATCTGTCCTGGGAGATCGACATTTGGGGACGGATCCGCCGGTCCAATGAGGCGGCGCGCGGCGATCTTTTGGCTCGAGAGGAGAATCGACGCGCCATTGTGTTGCAACTGGTCAGCGGCGTGGCGGAGGCCTACTTCGACCTGCTGCAGTTTGATATGCAACTTGATATTGCTCGGCGTACGCTGAAGTCGTGGGAGGAGTCGGTGAGAATTGCCCAGGCCCGCTTGCGGCAGGGCATGATTTCCAAGCTCGATGCTGATCAATTCGAGGCTGAACGGGCCAATGCCGCGGCGAAGGCGGCGGAGTTCGAGCGGCAGAAGGTGCAAAAAGAAAATCAGCTGAGTGTGTTGCTGGGACGAAACCCCGGACGGATCGCGCGCGGACATTCACTTACCGAACAGGTCATGCCGCCGGAGGTGCCGCCCGGGCTCCCTTCGGAGTTGCTTCAGCGGCGTCCGGATATTCTACAGGCTGAGCAAGACCTTGCTGCCGCCACGGCCCGAATCGGGATGGCCAAGGCCGACCGGTTTCCCAAATTGAGTATTACCGGGATCCTGGGTGTAGCGAGTCCACACCTGTCTCGGTTAGTGGCAAATGAGACGGCGTTCGGGGTAGCCGGGCCTGGTTTGGCCGCTCCCTTATTGAATGCCCAAATCTTAGGATTTCAACAGAGAGCTGCAGAGGCACAAGCGCAACAGGCCGTGGCCCAATATGAGCAATCTGTGTTGGTGGCATTTAAGGAAGTGGAAGATTCCCTGGTGGCGGTGCGGACGGTGCGTGAACAGCGCGCTGCGCAGTTGCAACAGGTTGAGGCCTTGCGATCAGCGCTAAGCCTGGCAAACCTTCGTTATAAGGGTGGGTTGGCAAATTATCTGGATGTCTTGATTGCGCAACGCAATCTCTTTGAAGCCGAGCTGGCGCTCATGGGAGCACATCGGTTGCATCTGGTGTCCATTGTCCAGCTGTACAAGGCGCTTGGTGGCGGATGGACGCCCGAGGGGCAGCCATCGGTTTCACCGGTTTCCCCCGCGCTAGAAAAGAGCTAGTAGGACAGATCATTCCACGATTCCGAAATCTCTGATCCAATGATCAGACTTGCCGTCTTGCGAACTTGGTGTTGATCTTAGGTGCAGGACTTTCTTTGCGCCCGGCGTCGGTCCTGTGATCGGATAAGGGCGCAGGCGTGAGAATCATGGCAAGAGTTCCACCTAGCGCAGCCATGAGGATCAGGGTGAGACCACTGCGAATCCACGATGCGCTGGTTTGAATTCCGAAGGCAATGTTCGCCAAGTTGAAGATCCAGACTGTTGCCGCCACCCATGCCAGGTGTTCCGTTCGATTGCGCAACATGCGAATGCCTGCGACTGTGAAGCCAAGCGCCCCAGATAAGAGATTAGCCATGTAGGCAGTTGAGGGGTTGTTCTGCAGGGTGACTCCAATGAGAGCCATACCCAATCCGGCCGCAAATGTGAAACCATATACGATTGCCGCGTCGCGCAACACAATCTTTACGCTGACCGTCATTGCAAATGTTCCTCCTGTAGACGCTCGCCGGGACGACTAGGTTCCAACTGTGTCAAAACCAAAAAGGAAACGTCTGGAGAACGCCTGCGGCAGTGGTGGCCCGGGGGCTCGCGTGTGATTATGTCAGCCGAATAATGCGTCATGCGTCCATCCGTCTTGGCTCAGCGGGGAGTAACATACGTCGAATGCTCTGAGGCGAGGAGACTGAAGAGCCTTTGACGCGGTCCTTCGCCCGTGCGAAGGGCCGTGCGGGTTTTGCCGAGAGGCTCATTACAGTCGTTTCTTCCGGGCCGAGGTGAGTGCCGCTGGGTCATGGGGCACTGATTTTCGATTGCGCATCCATCGCTTCAGCCGCTTGGACAACGCATACACCAGGTTGTCGACTGCAAGCACCACCGCGCCGATCATGAACAATCCCAATACGAGAGCCAGCTCTACATCAATGGACATGCTAGATATTCCATGAGTCAGGTCGTCGGTATCGTTTATGCCGCCAAATGAGCCATGCTTTCTGTGCTTGAGGGTTGAATTGTTCTCTTGTCTAAATGGAGCTTGCAGGTACTGTTCGCTTCCTGCGTCTGTCGGTTTCGCTGTAGTACACTGTCCGACACATTCCCGCAATTCATGCAGCGCCATGCCTGGAGCCACATAGGTCCCGAGGAATCTTCCATATCGAGGAGAAAATCTTCGACCATGCATCCAGCGCAGCGAGAGCAACTCATAGTGGAATCCTCCGTTGTTACTGCCTGCATCTAAGCGTAGATCTTAGGGCTCCTCTCCGATAGACCTGAACGAAGTACCTCCTTGGAGGGTGCTCCCACGAGAACTCAGCGCGCGTGGTATGCGTTGAGAGCCTGGATGTTGAGGTCTGGCCCATGTGAACGAGGTCTCTCTCCTGGCTTTCACTGAGCGGGGTATGTGCTCAGTCCGCTGCGGTGATCGTGAGTGCCGACTGTGTTTCCTGGAATGCCACTTCCAAGGGGAAGACACGTCCAAGAAATCGATTAAGGCGATCGCGCTCATCTGTATCCATGATGAGAAGTTCGACTCCGAATCGCTCCTCCTGTATCCAGATCACTTTTGCCAGATTCACTGAAACAGGCCGCTTTTCTTCGGGAAGGTACAGCTTCATAGCGAGGAAATCGCCATCTATGAGTCTGTGGCTGGTTGTGCGCAACGTGCCGTCCCGCTCTGTAGCAAATAGCTGGGCAAGCTCCGCGCATCCTATGGCGCCGTCTGAAAGGATGCCGTGCAGAATGAATTGCGGTACCGAATCGCGTGTCATTTTCCCTCCTTGTTGGCGCTTCGCCATCACAAATTCCGGTGCCGAGGGTAGCCCGCTTTTGAACGGCCAGATAGTCTTCGAAGAGGGTACTTCTAACGAGTGATGGGAACTCTTTCGCGAACGAGGGGATGACGCGTGTCTGGCGTCATCTAGATTTGCGGGCCGGGCTGGTGACAATTAGACGTGCAGGGGCCGTCCTCGGTTTAGGGAGCCGTCCGGGCTCCGTCGATACGCTCGTCGTTTACGGTCAGGTCTCCCACGTTGGCGTGGCGGCGCCGGATGGCGCCTGATTTCTCGCTTTCGCGGCTTGGGCCCGGTAGCTGGGAATCGGGAGTTCCAGAATCACGGCATGATGGACCACCTGATCCAGGGTTGCCGCCGTGGTCATCGGATCCTTGAAGATCTGGCCCCACTTGCTGAAGACGAGATTGTTGATGATCAGCACCGACCGACGCTCATAGCATTCGGCCAGCAGGGTGAAGAGCGCTGCCATCTCTTCCCGGTCCTGTTGCGCATACCCGAGGTCATCGGGAATGTGTGGGGCAAAGCGGTTGCGCCGTTTCAGTTCGGCCGCGAGCAAGCGCTGGACAAGTCGGCGTCACGCGTTGCCATGCACGCCCAAATTGGGCCGCTTGGGCCACGGTCACACCTCGGTCTCGAACCAGATTCATCGCCTCAGTTCAGGCTTTCAGGTGAACTCCATCGTTCCATGCCCAACTCCGGTTTCGTTCATACTCCTACCTCGGTGCCTTTGAAATCGACAGCAGGCCAATTCCGAGTGGTTGTTTTCTAAGTAGCGCCCATATCTGTGGATGGAGGAACAGGACGGCAGGAATGAACCCTTGTTTTCGTCGTCGCCTGCCCACAGGTTAGCGAAATGTCAGTAGGCTGTTGAGGCCCTCATTTTTGGGCCTGTAGGTGGGATAGTGAAGGAGCCGAATGTGGACAGATCCGTCTAAGACTTCTGTGTCTGTGCCTGTTTGCATCACCGGCCGATAGAATCGTGGGTGGATCCACTTTCGAAAGCCGACAAAACATTCGCTAAACGAATCATGAATGAGGCTTAACATATTCGGCTTTTCTGGTATCCCGCCTGGCTCAATGGCCAATCCCTTTGCCACCGAGTGTCGCTGTATCCAGGCCAAGGACGCGTCAGCCAAATCTCGATCGGGATAGGTTCCGCCAAGGTCTCCATGCGCTCCAGCAAACCATCGTTGCTCAATGATTTGTCCAGCCTTGGGTGGGGATGTCCAGAGTGTCGCATTGTGGTCTGCCCGATGTTCATCGATCGCGACTGCATGACAAGCCTGTTGCACATTGGGACTTAAGTCAGTATCGCGAAAGTTGTACCGGTGTTCGTTCAGCCATCGGAGCGCGCTCGTTGGAATACCTAGCGGGCCCACGGTATCCCAGAGTCCCAGCAATGTGACGGCAATCTCCGAACCGCCTCTGCGTCGACTAGGATGAAATCCCGACGAGTGTCGAGCGTGCTGTAGGGTTCGATACAGCCGGTAGGCTTCATCGATGACGTGATTTTCAGGATCAATGACCATCCGGGTAAGGCATTCACGCAGATGCCCGGCTGCGCCAATCGAGGGCGAGAGCGGGCTTGCTGCCTTTCGCACCAGCCTGACATGGTCCGCATTGAGCCGTGTCGGTGATGGAAGACCGGCGAGCGTGAGGAGTCCTACTAGAGATCGGGCGGTATAGGCGCCCCGGCTGAACCCATAGAGATACAACTCATCACCAGGATCATACGTTGCCGCAAGGTAGGCATAGCCCTGGAGAATTGTTTGGTCCAGGCCATACCCGAAGGCGCCATCGCGGAATCGATTGAACCAGGGTATTGCGGTGCCGGGCTCATACCATTTTTGCTGTAGGCGTCCATCGCCTGCGCGAGGAAGAATCGACTGGTAGAGCCGTAAGACATTCGTTGCCGGAGGTGAATCGACCCGGGAGGCGGATCGAGATTGTCTCGAGGGTTGCTTTGATGAAAAGCCCCAGACGCCAGGGTTTGGAGGGCGGTCCCATTCACCATCGAAACACAGAATCACGCGTTTTGACACACAAGCACTTTCTCCGCGACAGGCGCAGGCAGTGAGATCTTCTCCGCATGAGCGACCCCTTGGACCGGAAGCACTCAAAGTCAGCGGGGATCAGATTTGGGCTGCAGGCAGGGGAGAAAGCAAGCCTGATGCCAGCAGTGCACTGCGCAGTTGCCGGAGGGCGATAGATACGAACCTGTCTCAAAATCGTTCATTGGTCGGGGAACCGTTTGCTCGAAGGGCTTGAACCGTGAGCAAATTGCAAAATCCTTGTAACTATCGCAATCGATGTCCTGGGGCTTGCATAGCGGGGTCCATCGGACTGTCGGTTTTCAATTTTGGGATAGGGTCATGTCGTCGAGTGCAGATTACGCGAAGGGCATCTCTGGAGAACCTGCGCAGCAGGAGGTGAAGTTCTGTATCTGATGCGATACGCAGCAGTATCTGAACGCATACGCGATCTGGTCGAGGCTGGTAACGACTGTATGGCGAATGCGCAGGACACGCATTGCTTGTCCCCCAGTTAGGTGAAGTGTTTTCGGGAAGCTGTTAGCGGAGACATGTTGCTGGAGCGATAGGCTACCAATGCGGAGCAACCGCCTACCGGCTGGTACTTTTTAGGATGAAGTCCCGGTCCTGCTCGATTTGTGCAGCTAATTGTTGGAGTGCCTGAGAGGTGGCTTCCTCAATCGGTTCTTGGTCTGAAGCGGTAATCCATCGAACTGAAGATCCCATGGCTTCGCCTTCGGCTGCATAGGTCTTGAAGGTCGCTTGCCCGGAATAGGACAGGTCAGCTTCCAGATGGACCCGATAAAGATAACGTTCCGGCGCTCGAAGGGTGAGCCAGGCTTTTACCACCAGTCTGAGGTCAGCTGGATCTGGTCCCACCGCTCTAAATGTCTGCCGTTCAGCAAAATAATGGATGGCGGCTTGACGCAGGTCTTTTGCCGGCCAATCGAGCATGGGAATCCCCGGCATGTGGTCGGCGCCTTCTATGGCGAGGAATGGCACGTCAAGCTGCGCGCCGGCAGGAATCGCCATCGTGGCCGGGTTATTCGATGGGGGTGCAACGTGAATTCTGTGGACACACCCGGACACGAGAAGGCCAGCTGCCAGCAGAAGAATCGTCAGTCGTGGCGCAACGTTGAGCATGGTCGAGTGTATCGGGTCTTCCTCGTTACCGAGAGGGAGGATTAGGGCTGAGCATATCCAGGTCGCGAATGGCTCGCGCCGCTTGTTCTCGATAGGTTCGTTCGGTGGCGCCGGTGTAGGTATCGATGACGCGCTGGTAGGTTGCCCGGGATTGAGCATAGTGTTTCTTGATCGAAAGATATTGTCCTAGAGCCAGCCAGTTTTGTGCGGCGGTTTCGTTGGCGGTGCGGAGGTCCGTCCATTCACGATCGATTTGATTGCTGCCTGGTTGGTTGACGCGTCGGGTGACGATTTCTCCCAATTGGGCGGAGAGGTGCTCAATGGCTTCGTTCTCACGAACGGCGGCCGCGACCCGGTCGTGCTTCAAATGATCATAGAACGATTCGACATGGTCTTTGATGGCGTCGGCGCGTTTCTCATGGATGTCGTGAGAGCAATGCGTAAGGGCCAGGGACACAGCGAACAGCAGCAGTCCGTGCCACATCACCGTCGTGCGTGAGCGAATCGCCATCCTCGCCTCCCTCATGATCTCATCACTGTTTTCGATCGTGCCGGATGAATGCCGTGATCCTACCTGAGCCAGAGTAGAAAGGCGAGTCGGTAGCCGGCGTTACGACGCAGACTTGAAGAACAGCACAGCCAGGGGGGGCAGGGTCAGGGTGAGGGAGTGTGATCGGCCGTGGGCAGGAACCGGTTCGGCCGAGACACCGCCGAGGTTGCCCAGTCCGCTGCCGCCGTACATCGAGGCATCGCTATTCAGCAATTCTTTCCAATAGCCGCCCTGCGGGACGCCGACTCGATATTGCAGGCGCGGGACCGGGGTAAAATTACACACCACGGCAATACTTTCCCGGGATGACCGTCCGTGGCGTAAAAGGCTGATGATACCGGCGTCCACATCCTGGCAATCGATCCATTCGAACCCTCGAGGATCAAAGTCGAACTCGTGTAGTGCCGGTTCGGCGCGATAGAGGTGATTGAGGTCGGCAACCCACCGTTGCAGCCCTTGATGAGGCGGATAATTGAGGAGGTTCCAATCGATACTGTCGTCATGCGCCCATTCGCGCCATTGGCCGATCTCCCCGCCCATAAAAATCAGCTTCTTTGCCGCTTGCGCATACATATAGCCGAACAGGGTGCGGAGGTTGGCGAACTTCTGCCAATCGTCGCCGGGCATTTTCCCCAGGAGGGAGCCCTTGCCGTGCACGACTTCGTCGTGGGAAAGCGGCAGCAAAAAATTCTCTTGAAACGCATAGAGCATCCGGAAGGTCAGGTTGCGATGGTGATGTTTGCGATACACCGGATCCAGCGCCATATATTGCAGCGTATCGTGCATCCAGCCCATATCCCACTTCATGCCGAACCCCAGCCCGCCGGCATAGGTTGGACGCGACACAGAGGGCCAGGAGGTTGACTCCTCTGCATAGGTTTGCACATCCGGGTGCCGGCGATAGATCTCTTCATTCAGCTGTCGTAGAAAAGTGATGGCTTCAAGGTTTTCCCGGCCGCCATGTTTGTTGGGGATCCATTCGCCTTCTTTGCGCGAGTAGTCGAGATACAACATCGAGGCAACCGCATCCACCCGAAGTCCGTCGGCATGGTATTGCTCCAGCCAGAAGAGCGCGCTGCTGATGAGAAAACTGCGCACTTCGTTGCGGCTATAATTGAACACCGCCGTTCCCCAGTCTGGGTGGAGGCCCTGGCGGGGATCTGCGTGCTCGAAAAGATGACTGCCGTCGAAGCGGCTGAGCCCATGTTCATCGGTCGGAAAGTGCGAAGGGACCCAATCTAGTATGACGCCGATCTGGTGCTGATGGAGCTGGTCGATGAGGTACATGAGATCTTGTGGCGTCCCGTAGTTGCCGGAAGGAGCAAAATAGCCGGTCGTCTGATAGCCCCAGGAGCCAAAAAATGGATGGTCCATGAGAGGGAGAAACTCGACGTGCGTGAAGCCCAATCGCTGCACATACTCGATTAGCCTGGGGGCAGCCTCGCGATAGCTGAGGGAGCGATTGCCTTCGCCGGGCACCCGCATCCACGAGCCGAGATGCACTTCGTACACACTGATCGGAGCCTGAAGGGCGTTGTGCCGGGCGCGGGTTTGCATCCAGGTCTGGTCCTGCCACGTGTAGTTCAGATTCCAGACCACAGAGGCGGATTTCGGCGGAATTTCGTTCAATTTGGCAAACGGGTCGGTCTTGATGAGTACGGCCCCATGATTTCGGGATCGGATATGAAACTTGTACAAGGCGCCGATTTCAACGCCGGGGATAAACCCTTCCCAAATGCCGGATGAGTGGCAGGGGCGAAGCGGGTGGCGGGTCGGATCCCAATGGTTGAATGTGCCGAAGACCGAGACCTGTTCCGCGTCCGGCGCCCACACAGAAAAATAGGTGCCCTCGACGCCCTGAAAGGTCGTGGGGTGCGCGCCCAGTTTGTCATACAAATGAAAGTGCGTGCCTTCGTTGAACAGATACACATCCTCAGATGACAACAGGCTACCGCTCTGCAGGGGCACGGCGGAGGAGGGGGGCGCCAAATCCAGGGGTTCGCCCGGTGAATGATTGCGAACATGATCCATACGCACAGAGTACTGTGGTTTGTGGCGGGGCGTCAATCGGCCGCCTCGCAGCTGATTGGCGGTTGGACTCACAATGAAGTCTGGAGGATCTTGGCTCAGACTAGTGACACCTCTCGATCAAGTATGGTATGAATCATTCCGCCGATACGGATCTCTCTTCGTCCCCATCGTCTAGCCTGGCCTAGGACATTGCCCTTTCAAGGCAGTAACACGGGTTCAAATCCCGTTGGGGACACCACACTTCTCCCCGTTGCTTAATGGCTCAACTTTCTCGGGAACAGGTCTTTTTCCGACAACGGAGGCCACATTTATACATGTATGTTAGTGGGTGACGGCATCATGGAGGATGGTCTCTGTCGTGGGAGAGGATTTCTCGTAGATCGGTAAGTGGCCGAGTCGCGCTACGGGGATCTCGACCGCGAAGTTGCATCGTGTGCCCCCTCATGATCCGGCGTCTTTGCGAGAGCGTGACGTAGGGGGGGCTTTCTGTGCCCAAATCAGCACCGCACGGCCATCTGGCATCTCACGGTGGATTGGCTTCGAGCCAGTCTGATATGCCGTGGTACGTTTTCTGCGCCGGTATCCTCCTGGGCACTTTACTCCTTGATGTCTACACACCATGGGGCGTTCCGGTCAGCCTGTTCTATCTACTTGCCGTGGTTGCTGTCGGGATGGTGTCTGGCTCCCGGATGCACTGGATCGTGACAGCCATCTCGACCGGACTCACTGCGCTCGGACTGTATTGGTCCTCGCCCGGGAGCGTCACCTGGGTTGAGGCGACGAATCGAGCCATTTCAATCGGCGCTCTCTGGTTGACGGCTTGGATTGTGTGGCAGTGGCAGAAATGCGCCCGAAGCCGCTCCCATGGTCTCTCTGCCCGATTGCGCTCTCTTCTGACCCACAGTCAAACCATCATCTTCGTGAAAGACCTTCAAGGGCGGTACCTCGAGGTCAGTGAACAGTACCTGACCCTCATCGGCGCTCCGGTCGAGATGGTCATAGGAAAGACGGATCATGAGCTATTTCCCCCCGACATAGCGGACAGCTACCGACAACATGATCGTGAGGTCGTACATGCCGGCGAGGCGATGAGCTTCGAGGAGGGCGCACGGCTCAATGGTGATCCTCGCTTCTACGTGGTTCGCAAGTTCCCTCTGCGCGACGAAGCCGGTCGAATTGTTGCGGTCGGCGGTGTGGCAACGGATATGACGGCCCGCTTGCAGGCTGAGGTCGCTCGGCATGAAGCGCAGGATCGCCTGGATTTGGTGCTGGCCGCGACTCAGACCGGTATCTGGGACTGGGATTTGCGGACGAACACAACGTATTACTCCACGCGTTGGAAGTCGAGCCTGGGATATGAGGAGGCGGAGATTTCAAACTCGCCGTCCGAATGGGAATTCCGGCTGCATCCGGACGATAAGCAGCGCGCCTTTGGCTTGGTGGACGATTGCTTTTCCGGCCGGATAGCCTCCTACGAACTGGAACATCGGTTGCGTCATAAAGACGGGACCTATCGATGGATCCATACCTGCGCCGTGCTCCAGCGAGACGACCAGGGGCATCCTCGACGCATGACAGGTTCGCATGTGGACATCACGGAGCGTAAGCGAGCGGAAGAGGCGCTGTCACGGAGCGAGTCCACGCTCCGAAGCTTTTTCGAGAGCGATGTGATGATGATGGGTATTGTGGAATTGCAGGATGGCGATATTCTGCATCTCTCGGACAATCGTTGCGCGGCGAGGTTTTTTGGAACACAACCGGAGTTCATGCAGGGGCGGCTGGCCTCGGACCTCGGGGTTTCGCCGGACGTCATCGCATTGTGGCGTCGATACTACGAGACCAGCAGGGAGAGCGTACAGCCGGTGCGGTTCGAAGGCAGTTATCCGCATCCGACCTCCGGCGCCGAGCGGCGCTTGTCCGTCGCGGTTTGCTGGATTGGTGCCGGGCCTGGCGGCCGGGACCGGTATTCTTATGTGGCCGAAGATATCACGGAAGCACGGCGCACCGAAACGGCGTTGGGTGAAACGGCAGAGCGGTATCGAGGACTTGTGACCGCGCTGGCGGAGGGCGTGCTTCTGCATGATGCGCAAGGATCGATTATCGCGTGTAATCCAAGTGCCGAGCGGATTTTGGGTGTCACACGCGACCAGTTGATGCAGAGCACACCGGTGGATCCCTATTGGCAGGCTATCCATGCTGACGGGCGGCCGTTCGAGCAGGATTTACGGCCTCCCATGGTGACACTCCGAACCGGTCGGCCTTGCGCCGACGTGATCATGGGCGTGTGTCGCCCGAGCGGGGAGCAACGATGGCTCTCGGTTAATACGCAGCCTCTCAAGAAACCCGATGACGAACACCCGTATGCCGTCGTGTCATCATTCCATGACATCACCGACCGCCGCCGGGCGGAACAGGCGTTGCTGGAGGTGCAAAGTGAGCTGGAGCAACGGGTGCGGGAGCGCACCGCGAGGATTCATGAGTTGGAGTTCCAGCGGTCGCAAGCCGAGACGGTCGCGGCGCTGGGTCATCTGGCGGCCGAAATTGCCCATGAAGTCAACAACCCGCTGGCGGGGATCAAGAACGCGTTCCACCTCGTCAAGCAAGGAATCAGCCCCGACCACCGGCACTATCGATTTGTCGAACTCATCGATCGAGAGATCCAGCGCCTCGTCGCGATTATGAAAAAAATGTACACCCTCCATCAGGGTGGGGCTTCGGACCAATGGCAGGCCACGAATGTGGGCGACCTGCTCCAGAATGTTGCGACCCTGCTGGACTACAAGCTGGCGTCACGACGAATCCGGTTGCGGACGGAAATGGAGATTACCTGTCCGGTTGTCGCGTTGCCTCGCGCGGATCTCTTTCAGGTGTTGCTCAATCTCGTGCAGAACGCCATCGATGCGTCCCCTGCCGACACGGACGTGGTGCTTAAGGTGGCCCAGCGCGGTGATATGTTCCATTGGAGCGTGATGGATCAGGGAACCGGAATTGCGCCGGAAGTGTTTCCCCGTATGTTTGAACCATTTTTTACGACGAAATCCGCCGACGATCGTCAGGGACTAGGTCTTGGCCTGTCCGTCTCACGGCGACTGGTATGTGCCATGGGTGGCAGGATTGAGGTCCACATGCAGCCTGCCGGTTGGACAACCTTTACGGTGATACATCCCCTTGATGCCACAGATAGTAAGAAACAGCAGGGTGCATTGCCAGAGATGAACAAGGAGCAGGAAGATGCCGACTACGCAAAAACGCATTCTCATTGCTGATGACGAGGACACGTTTCGGGAATCGACGGTCGCTTTTCTCGGCGAGGCAGGGTATGCCTGCAATGCCGCCCGGGACGCAACCGAGGCTGAGCGGCTCCTTGAAAACGGATACGATTTGCTCCTTGCGGATGTCCGAATGCCGGGAAACTCCCAATTGGAATTTCTTGAGACGGTCTCCAGGCGACATCCCGACCTCCCAGTGGTGGTGATTACGGGATATCCGTCAGTGGGAACGGTGATTGAATCGTTTCGTCTGTCCATTGTGGACTATTTGATCAAACCGGTCGATCTGGATGAGCTCAAGAAAGCCGTGGACCGAGGGCTTCGCCGAAGGAGCATCGCGCGTGCCGTACAGGAGGCCATGAATGAAACCGCAAAGATGGCCGGCATTTTTGAACGTCTGGGGCGATCGATGAGTGAATTCGGGAGCGGGGGAGCGCAGGTGGAATGGACTGCTCAGGAGTATATGGCTCGGGCTATGGGACATATCAGCCAGTTATCGGCCCTGGTCGGTCGAACGCTGGACGCGTCCCGCAGTGCCAAACCGCAAGGTCCTACCGATATCTGCGCCTTTATGAAATGCCCACGACTGGGCCGGTATGAAGCGGCAATTGAAGAGGCCATCGAGGTCATGGAGCGCACGAGAGCTTCTTTTAAATCCAAAGAGATCGGTACATTGCGGCAGCAGTTGGAGAGCGTGTTGCGGGAAGGCCGCCGATAAGCCGGGTTCTCACAGAAATGGCATTCGCTCATGACGCAGGACGGCCCAATACTGAGATGAGTAGCGCGGCCCGCCTGGACGGTAGGAACAAGCCCGCTAGTGGTAAGCGCATATGTTTTTTCGAAAGCAGAGGAATTGTACATCACAGAGGCGCCGGCTGGCGCCATGACTCACCCAGTCTGCTGGCAGACTGGGCCTACCGCTCTATGATCCCGCTGGTCGGCGGGTACGAATAAGGTCCGAAATGGGAAAGCCAAATCGCTTGGCCTGTTCGACCAGGCGTTGGTACGTAGGCTCATCGAGTTGGCGTGAGCGTGAGAGGATCCAGAGAAACCGGCGATCCGGTGTGCCCACCATCGCGGTCTGGTACTCAGGATCAAGCGCAAGAATCCAATAGTTGCCTTCGCGCAACGAGCCGAACAGCCGCGCAAAGAAATTGTCAAACACCACTCTCAGCCGGGCATTCGTGCTCGTATCCACCACTGTCGCCACGCCCTCGATTCGGTCATGCCCTCCCGTATCGGTGATGCACTCATTGCGCACTCCGATGGCGCCATCGGCACGCACCGTGTAAGTGGCTTTCGAGTCTACGCAATGCCGCTGAAACCACATCGGCAGGCGCGCGATCTCGTGCCAGGTTCCGGCGTATCGTGCGAGATCGACAGAGGCCACTGTCAGCAACGTGGTCCCTGGGCCCATTCCGGCACAGGCGGATAAGACCAAGCATAGTGCCGTGGCGGCAAACAGGGTGCGTATTCTGGCCTGACGGGTGAGGATTTGCCGCATCGTCTCATCTGTAATACCAAGGCAGGCTTTAGTTTACATTGGCAACGCATGGCAGGGGAAGGATGAGTGGCGCGTCGGCCTGGTTGACCATGAACTTCCAGAGGATCACATAACCCTGTATTTTCATGCAAGAAAGTTATCGGCGAAAATCAAGCTGCCGCACTGATGTAGGCCTGTGAACTGCCACTCTGCCTGTCGCGCAGGAATGAGGCCTCAGGAATATAAGTATATTCTTGGCCTACCAAAGTTTTCGTCAGCGCCCATCCTCCGGGGAATATTCCACTCAACGACCGTCGAATAATATCGCCCGTGTTTGGGCAGAGGGTATCTATCTCGGTGTATCGTTCATGTTCTTAGAGGAGGGAGCGCATGGCCGTTGTAAGCAGTCCCAAGCAGAATGGTAACAAGTCGGTGGCGGTGAACGTCCGTCTGAAATCGATCGAGGATGCCGACCAGCCCATTCTGGCGAACTATTCGCAAGCGAGTCTCGCACAAGGGTTGGCCTACATTGATTTTGGATTTCTCGAGCCGGGCCTGATCGGTGCGGTCGCTCAGTGTGCACAAAAAGGCGAAGCACTTCCGAAGCAGCTTGTGGGAACCAGAGCCGTTCGATTGGCCTTGCCTGTTGATGCGGTGATTCGCTTGCATCAACAACTTCAGCAGATGGTCGCCAGTCTCCAGCCTGCCCAACAGAAACTGTCCTAAATCATTTCTCGCCATTTCGTCATGGATGTCTCAACTCCCGATCTCGATTCTTGCTCAACGGCGGCACGTCTGCCCGATACGGGTTTACTGTCTCTGCTTCTGATTGCGCGGTTTTATGACGTGCCGATGGATGGTGGCCAGATTCAGCATCAATTCGGCCAGTCCGGGCGGACGTTGACGTCGAACGCATTGTTGCGCGCAGCGAAACACGTCGGCCTCAAAGCCGGTCTTGCGACGTCCTCATGGGACGAACTGGCGGCGACACCGCTTCCGGCGATCGCTCAACGGACTGACGGGCGGCATGTGGTTCTGGCGAAAGTGCAGGGAGAAAAGGTGCTCCTGCAGGATCCGTTGGAGGAGCGGCCGCATATTCTCTCGAAAGAGGAATTCCTCGCGATCTGGAGCGGCAGGCTACTGCTTGTTACGAAACGTGCACGCCTGCGAATAGAAGATCTGACCTTCGACATCACCTGGTTTATCCCTGCCGTGCTTAAGTACTGGAGACTGCTGGGTGAAGTGGTACTGGCGTCGTTCTTTCTCCAGCTGTTTGCGTTGCTCACCCCGCTCTTTACCCAAGTGGTCATCGACAAGGTCCTTGTGCACAAAGGATTCACGACACTGCACGTGATGGCTGTCGGCATGCTGGCTCTCACCCTGTTCGATGCGCTGCTTGGCGGGCTGCGCACCTACCTGTTTGCCCACACCACGAATCGGATTGATGTGGGGCTGGGAGCGCAACTGTTCCGTCATCTGTTAGCGCTGCCGCTGGCCTACTTTGAAGCTCGACGGGTCGGCGAAACGGTGGCGCGGGTACGAGAACTCGAACACATTCGCCAGTTTCTCACCAGCAATGCTGTCACCGTAGTATTAGACCTGGTGTTTATCGTCGTGTTTGTGGTTGCGATGTGGATCTATAGCCCCACACTCACATTGGTGGTGATGGCCTCGCTGCCGCTGTATGCCCTGCTGTCGATGCTGATTACGCCGGCCACTCGCGCGCGGCTCCATGAAAAATTTAACCGTGGTGCCGAGAATCAGTCGTTTCTGGTCGAGGCGGTGAGCGGTATTCAAACCGTGAAAGCGCTCGCCGTCGAACCTCCTCTCCAACGCCGATGGGATGAACAATTGGCCGGGTACGTCCGGGCAAGTTTCCGTGCCACCAGTCTCATGACGGTAGCTGGGCAGGTGGCGACGGGTATTCAGAAATCGACGACCATTGCCATCATGTGGGTGGGCGCCTACCAGGTGATCGACGGCGCGTTAAGCATCGGGGAGTTGATCGCCTTCAACATGCTGTCTGGTCAGGTGACTGGTCCACTGTTGCGTATGGTGAATCTCTGGCAGGAGTTTCAACAAGTCGGCATCTCGATTCAACGGCTGGGAGATGTCCTGAATGCCAAGCCGGAACCGTCCTACAATCCCAACCGCACAACTCTTCCGCAGATTGCCGGACAGATTACATTTGACGACGTGGTTTTCCGGTATCGTGTCGATGGGCCGCCCGTGCTTCAGCAAGTCTCTCTCACGCTGCAACCGGGACAGATCGTCGGCGTGGTGGGGCGTTCAGGGTCGGGGAAAAGTACCATTGCCAAATTGGTGCAACGGCTTTATGTGCCGGAGCGCGGCCGCGTGCTTGTGGACGGCGTGGATCTCGCGCAGGTTGATCCTGCCTGGCTGCGGCGCCAAGTCGGAGTGGTGCTGCAGGAGAACTTTCTCTTCAACCGCTCGGTGCGGGACAATATCGCACTGACCGATCCCGGGCTCTCCATGGATCGTGTCATGCACGCGGCCAAACTTGCCGGCGCCCATGAGTTCATTCTTGAACTTCCGGATGGATACGATACGAATGTCGGAGAGCATGGCTGCGCGCTCTCAGGCGGCCAACGGCAACGCATTGCCATCGCCCGCGCCCTAGTGGCCAACCCTCGTGTTCTCATCTTCGATGAAGCGACGAGCGCCTTGGACTACGAGTCCGAAGCGATCATCCAGCGCAACATGGCCCAGATTTGCAAAGGGCGTACGGTGATCATCATTGCCCATCGGCTCAGCACGGTTCGTCCTGCCCACAAGATTTACGTCATTGATCGGGGACAATTAGTTGAACAGGGCACGCATGATGAATTGCTCACGCGCAATGGAATGTATACGCGACTCCACCAGCATCAGGAAGGACGGGCGGCGTAATGATGAGTGCCCTGCGACGAAATCTTCCAGGGGGGCGAGCCGCTTGGCGCTTACGGTCGGGCCAATCATCTGGGCCCGAAGCCAACGGCCAGGCGCTCGAATTCCTTCCAGCGGTTCTTGAGATTCAGGATGTCCCACCCTCGCCGATCGGCCGCGCCATTCTCTGGACTATCATGCTGGTATTTGCGTCAGCCGTGGCATGGTCTTCGTTGAGTCAGGTCGATATCGTGGCGGTGGCGCCGGGGAAAATCATTCCCAGTGGCTATTCCAAAATCATTCAACCGTTCGAGACCGGCGTGATTGCTGCCATTCATGTGCAGGACGGCCAAGCGGTCAAGCAGGGAGACGTTCTGATCGAACTCGACGCCACACAAAATCGTGCCGACCGTGATCGGTCTTCGAGCGAATATCGAGCCGCTCTGGTTGAGGCGGCTCGTTTGCATGCGCTGATCGCTGGGCAGGGTACGTTCACCGCGCCTGGTGACGCTGATCCAGAATTCGTGTTGTTACAACAGCAGCTCTTACGAGACCAGATGGCGGAATATGCAGCCCGGGTTGATGCCGCACGCCATCTCATCGATCAGCGTCAAGCGGCTGTGGATGCGACGAAAGACAATCTCCGACGCCTTGAAGCCACGGTTCCGATTGAAAATGAGCGGGCCGCGGCCTACCGGGCATTACTGGCACAACAGTATGTGTCGAAGATGGACTATCTCCAATTTGAACAACAACGTATCGATAAGGCGCAGGAATGGGCGGGGCAGAAGAGCAAGTTGCGTCAGGATCAAGCGGCCTTGGCGGAAGCAGAACAGAACTATCACGCGCTCATCTCCGAGTTTCAACAGAGTAAGCAAGCGGAGCTTGCGGCCATGGAGGTGAAAGCCGCATCGCTCATCCAAGAGGTGCGAAAAGCCGGACAAAAAACGGAGCTTCAGAAACTGGTCTCTCCGATCGACGGCGTCGTTCAGCAATTAGCGGTGCACACAGTGGGCGGAGTGGTCACGCCTGCCCAGGCGCTGTTGACGATTGTCCCTCAGGACCACCCAGTTGAGGTTGAGGCGCAGCTCGAAAATAAAGACATTGGGTTTGTGAAGGAAGGGCAGCCGGTTGAACTTAAGATCGAGACGTTTCCGTTTACTCTGTATGGGACGATTCCAGGAAAGGTGTTGACCGTCTCGGACGATGCGGTACCGTTGGATAAAGAGAGGGGCGGTCTGGTCTATGCGAGCCGGGTGAGTATGGATCGAGCCACCATGCAGGTGGAAGGGAAGCACATTCATCTCACCCCCGGCATGGCCGTCACGGTGGAGATCAAGACTGGACAGCGACGAGTGATCGAATTTCTGCTAAGTCCATTATTGAAATCGATGAAAGAGAGTTTGCGGGAGCGGTAGGAGTCACAATGAAGAGGGATGTGCGATGGGATGGAATGAACCTTCAGGAAGAGGGTTATGTATGAAACAGAATAGAAGAATATTGGGCATGTTGGCGCTTACCGGCCTGCTATTGCTGGCAATGACGAGTGCCAGTAGTGCGGGATTATTTGAAAAAGATGAGACAGTTGGTGAGCGCTTTCGGAAAGCTGTTGAGAAGATCAGGCAGAGTTGTGAGAGTCGAAAGCTGGCGCCAGGAGAAGTGTGCGGGGAGGTGGCCAAGCTCAAACCAGCAGATCCGTTAGCGACGGAAGAAGGTAGATTTGCTCATTCGATCAGGATTCCGAATCCTGTGCCAGAGGACAGTGGTTATAGACCAGGGATGACGAGCCAGGAGTATTTTGACCATCTCTGTAAAACCGAAGCTGGGGAATTCATCTACAAGACGGTGGAGAATGTAGAGGGCATCTTCATGATGCGGCCGAGGAGGGAGGCCACAGATTGGGAGCTAGAGCATCTGTATGCGCTGGAGGATCCGTACGGTTATGTCACAGAAGGAAGCGCCGAAACTGGACGAGAATTGCTCGTGAGGCTTGGGGCCTATGTATTTCTTGAAGAACGGTCTCCAGATCTGACAAAGAAAGCAGCTTACCGACGATACACAGCGGAGTATAGCAGCGACAAGAAGACGCTAGTTCGAGAAGACGTTGCAGTCCTTGGGAGTCGATATGGTTACGTTTGGAGGGGGATTACACGACCACATGCCCGCGAACTGGGTATTGCAGGTGGAGAGTTAATCGTTTTCGATACCCAAAGCCATGAAGTAGTGGCGGTTCGTCGTGGGTTCATCCGCAGCGGAGACGTGCGCAACCGCCTAACGGGAGTCTGGTGGCTAGGGGGACACACTTGTCCGAGTGGGAGGCTTGGAAGAACTGATTTCTATACTTATGATTTTCTCGGAGAAGTATTACCACCGCCTAGTTTAAATGTGAAGATGAAGGGACGTCAGAATGCCGCAAAATGACATTTCAAATTGGCTCAGATTCGCGTTGCAACAAATAGCAGCAGAGAGCTATTTGAATAATGTGGATTTAAACAGCCCGGAACAAGTGACTCGACGTTTGCTGCTTGGCAATAATACAGAAGGCTTTCCTGAAATAGGCTTTACCCGCTTTACTGGAACGCTTGCCCAGGGGCAAGCTCACGATTTTGTCCAGCGGTTTCAGATCATTGACCACCACGCCAACGACGCCACAGGGTTCTCCGCGACATTAACCCGCGATACGCTCACCGGCGAGTACACGCTCTCTTTCCGGAGTACGGAGGCTAAACATCAAGCTGCCGGCGGTGATTGGGAGCGGGACGGCTTGCCTGGAGCTGATGGTGAAATTGCAGGGACCGGATTTGCACTGGCTCAATTAGTGAGCATGGAGAAATATTACCAAGCCCTCAAAGCCGATCCTACGAAGTTGCCGCCGGGGGCCGTGTTGAATGTCACTGGCTATTCTTTGGGTGGCCATCTGGCGACCGTGTTTACTGAACTCCATGCCAACGAGATCCAGGCTACTTATACCTTTAATGGGGCCGGGCGTGGTCGGATCAATGGCGGCACGGTCGGGCTTTCCGAAGGTGAACGTATCCGAGAGATGTTGCAGTTGGCCGAGACGCAACTTGATGCTATCGATCCCACTTGGTTTGTCAGTGGAAACACAGGAAATGTATACACAGATGAGCGCTATCGAGACGTTCGACAAGCCACCATCCTCAATTTCGGCACTACCAATTCGTTTCTGCCGCCGGGTGAGATTGGGGCTGGACCGGGTTTTGACAAGATCACTCAGTTGGTGGGGTTAGCGATCCACAACGATCAACCCTATGTGGCCAATTCAGGCATTCACGGTAAACCGACCACCATCTTTATTGAGGATCAGCCGAATGTCGATGGACTTGGAGGGTTGTTTGGGCAGGACGGCAGTTTCGGCACGACTCATAGCATTACGCTCATCATCGACTCGCTGGCAGTCGCGGAAAGAATCCAGGAGTTTGCACCCACTCTCGGTCGAGAAGCCATTGAGCGTTTATTTGCCGCATCGTCCAGCTTCACAGGTTCGGGCTTCGTCGGGGTATCCGGACTTGCGGAAGGTAACTCATTAGAGAATATATTGGACAGTTTGCGCAGAGCGTTTGACCCAAATGCCGTGCCCACTCCTTTTGGTCGCCTGACCAATGATTTCGGTCAGCTTACATTTCGTAATCCCTTCTATGAAAATCTGGACGAGTTGCGAGGTAAGAACGCTCAGCTGATCAGTCTTGTTGATCTTAGTTCGAGTGAAGTCCTTGCAAAAGCAAATAGCGCGAGCCCTGAAGCAATGGCCTACCGGTATGCGCTGCGTGAATTAAATCCATTTGTGATGATCGGCATAGATTACGAGGCCCTTCATAATCAGGACCAGTCACTGGACATGTACGACGCCAATACCGGCGCTGGTGCTTGGACTCAAATGGCCCTGAGTGACCGAGCGGAGCTTTTGGTGGAAAAGTTGCGTTTCAATCAGACCGATGGGACCCCCAGTAGCCCAACTCTCTTTGTCGATGAGACATCCAATTTTAACAATCAACGCGGGGCCACGGCGGCCGAAGCAGTCATATTCGGAGATGCCGAAGGCCGAGAGTATCTGGGGCGTAGAGGGAGTGACCACATCTATGGCGGGGCAGGAAACGATTTTGTCCATGGCGCAGCGGGGCAGGACTATCTCGAAGGCAATGACGGTAATGATGAACTGTATGGCGAAGGTGAAAACGACATTTTGCTTGGACAACAAGGCGACGACAAATTGGATGGCGGCACTGGCGCTGATCGCATGAGTGGTGGCGTCGGCGACGACATCTACATTGTCGATAATTCAGGCGACAAAGTCGTGGAGTTTGAAAATGGCGGACGTGATCAGATTCTCGCTTCGGCCAATTTTTCCCTTGGCGCACAGGTAGAGGATCTGACCCTCACTGGAACCGGAAATACTTCAGGAACAGGCAACAATCTGGACAACAGAATCATAGGCAATAGCGGCAACAATCGGCTGAGTGGCATGGGCGGCAATGACCTCCTCGAAGGCGGCATCGGCTTTGACACGTATGTTTATCATTCCGGCGATGGATTGGATCGGATTGAAGATAGCGATGCGCAGGGGCAGATTATTTTTGACGGCCGTGTGCTGCAAGGCGGTATTCGTCGTGCAGGAGATGCCACGAATACGTATATAAGTCTCGACGGCCGAACCACCTATGTGATGTCAGGAACCGATTTGATCGTCAACGGAGTGCTGATCGTCAACGAGAACTTCCAAAGTGGTCAGATGGGTGTTGAGCTACGCGACGTATCCCAGCTTCCGATCAATACAGGCATGCCATCAGGCCCTTTCGGGAACGTGTTGGTGGGAGATGCTTCGAATGAGACGCTTGTCGCGACCAGTCCGTATTCGTATGCCATGTATGGCAACGAAGGAAGCGATGTGCTTACTTCACAGGTGCCGCTTGCGGTCGATGCATTTGATGATCTTCGTGATGGCGGACCGGGGGATGACATATTAGTCGGTGCTGGGGGGAATGATTATCTTGTCGGCGGCAGTGGCGACGATTATGCCGATGTGTCGGACGGAGATATCTTTCTCGGAGGGGACGGCAACGACATTGCCGTGACGGATACGCGTATAGACAATTACTCATGGAGCTACATCGGCGGTGGCACGCATTACGTGGACGGGGGCGCGGGAAATGATGTGCTATTGGGGGCTCTTGGTGTTGATGTCTTGTTCGGTGGGGAAGGCGATGACGTTCTGAGAGGAGAAAACCGTCCAACCGGTTGGATTGCAAAGGTATATGACACCGACCTCGTCCTGAAAAGTTTCCCCATGCAGGGTTTCGCCTCGACGGTCGGTGCAGATGATTATCTGGACGGCGGCGGGGGCAATGACTTGCTTGTTGGCGATGGCGGGGATGACCTTCTTCTTGGCGGAGCGGGTGATGATCGTTTATATGGCGAATCGGATTTCACTCCAACGATCGCCGGCGATGATTGGCTTGATGGGGGCGAGGGAAACGACTCGCTGTTCGGAGGCGCCGGGGCGGACATGCTTTCCGGAGGTGATGGGGATGACCTCTTGGTCGGCGATTTTTCCGGCGATCCAGGGGCCGCCGATATTCTTGATGGCGGCGCCGGAGCAGATGAGCTGCAAGGCGGCGGAGGGGACGACATTCTGTATGGTGGAATTGGAATGGATCGGCTGGCTGGATTTGCGGGAAATGATTTTCTCGATGGCGGCGCGGATGACGATGAGTTGCAAGGTGGCCTTGGCGACGACACGCTCTGGGGCGGTGTTGGCAATGATCGTATGATTGGGCAGGAGGGCGACGATACGCTCTTTGGTGACGTAGGGGATGATGAACTAGAGGGAGAGGTTGGCAGTGATGTGCTGTTCGGCGGGGATGGGTATGATGCGCTGTTTGGCCAAGATGGGGATGACTTGCTGTCCGGTGATGCTGGGGACGATTTGCTGAACGGAGGGGTGGGAAATGATCAACTCGATGGTGGCGATGGGATCGACGATGTGCAGGGGCGGGAGGGAGATGATTTTCTGGTCGGTGGCGCCGGGAACGATTTCCTGTACGGCGATGGTAACAATCCTACCGTTCTGAGTCTCGCAGGTGGAAACGATACGTTGGATGGCGAAGACGGTGACGACCAGCTGTGGGCTGGTGCGGGGCAGGACCAATTGTTTGGCGGGGAGGGGGCGGACCAGCTCGTCGGGGATGCTGGGGACGATCACCTAGTTGGCGAATCTGGCAATGACATTCTCTACGGAGATTCTCCATTCTTTCCCAGCCAGGCAGGCGCAGATGTTCTTGACGGTGGCGAGGGCGACGATGCGCTCTACGGCGGAGGTGGCGATGATGATCTCCAGGGCGGTGGTGGCGACGATCAGCTGGTTGGGGGAAGCGGACTCGATACGTATCGATTTAACCTGGGTGACGGTACCGATACGATCCAGGATGATGGGGTGCAAAGCAATCGACTCATCTTTGGGGCGGGTATCACTGCAGAATCACTGAGTTTGGATGTAGCATCGGCAGACACTCTAGTTTTGCGCGTGGGAAATGGCGGAGACTCAATTCAGATCACCGGGTTTGGATTGAACGCTCCCGCTGAGTTTCATACCATTCGTCAATTTGAGTTTGCCGACGGGACGGCGTTGTCGGATGGCGAGTTGCTTGCCCGAGGTTTTCAGTTATCCTCCCCAGCCACTGGCGGGTCGCTGCAAGGCACGAGCTTTGCCGATCGTATACAAGGCAGTCAAGTCGCGGATTGGCTGTATGGGCGTGGGGGGAACGATGTGTTGCTCGGTGGGTTAGGCGATGATGTGTTAGAGGGGGAGGATGGTGATGATGAGTTAGACGGTGGCGCTGGGAATGACCGACTGTATGGAAACGAGGGATACAACGTGTTGCGTGGTGGTGAGGGCAATGACATTTTAGACTCGGCGGGTTCCGGAGACCAGCTCTTCGGTGGTGCGGGGGACGATGCGTACCACCTTCGGTCTATGAGCCAAGTCATCACCGAGGATGTGAATGCAGGCCGCGACACGGTGTACCTCACTCCGGCCGAGTCGCTTACATTTCAGGCGCCGGATAACGTGGAGAACGTGAGTATTGAGGACGATGTGTACCTGAGTCCAACGATTCAGGTGAATGTGGTCGGAAATGCGTTGGATAATGAACTGTCTGGCTCCCACCGGCTCGATGGACAGGCGGGCAACGATACGCTAATCGGCACTGGCGACAATACGTTTGTGTTCGGCCCTGGGTATGGGAAGGATGTGGTACGGATGGGAATGCAGATGTATGCCCATTCCGGACTCGACCAAGTGCAATTTCTCGAAGGCGTGGCACCGTCCACTCTCAGTCTCGAGAGGCAGGGGAATGATCTGGTCGTGCAGGTGAACGGAACGGCCGACGAGTTACGTGTGCAATCCTACTACGAGTCTCCCGTGAACATGGTGGATCAATTCGTTTTTTCAGATGGGACCATCTGGACCTCCGGAGAGATTGACGCCCGCGTGCGAACCTTTACCGGCGTCGGGGCTGACGAATCATTCTATGGTTCTACTGGTGACGATACTATTCGAGGTATGGGAGGGAATGATCAGATCCGAGCTGACGCCGGGAATGATGTTCTTGACGGCGGCGTCGGAAACGATTTTCTTGAAGGATACAGTGGAAACGACATCTATGTGTTCGGTCGCGGCTATGGGCAGGATACGATTGATGAGCAAGGTGCGAGCGCGGATATCGATACGCTTCAACTTATCGATGGGATTACGCCTGGCGATCTCACCTTGCAGGCCACGCCTGATTTTGGAACTGATGCCCTTCTGACCATCAAGAATACTGCAGATCAAGTGACCCTCGGAGGATTTTTCTTGTCCGATGGGATGCGCGTGGATCGAATTCAATTTAGCGATGGGACGATGTGGGACTACAGCGCCATGCTGACCCACACGGAAGGCATCAATCTGGTAGGCACCGAAGATACGGACTATTTCTACGGAAGTGTGATGAACGATACACTGTTGGGGTTAAGTGGAGACGACATTCTCTCGGGTGGCGCAGGGAATGACACGCTGGACGGAGGTACGGGCGCAGATAGCATGACCGGTGGAGCCGGAAATGATCTGTTTGTTGTCGACAATGTCAGCGACGTGGTAACCGAGCAAGCCGGACAAGGTGCGGATACGGTGCAGAGCAGCCTGACCTACGCGCTGGGCGCGAATTTGGAAAATCTGACCCTCACCGGCAGCGCCGCCATCAATGGTACCGGCAATGCCTTGAGCAATGTTTTGATTGGGAATAGTGCGGCAAATGTTCTGAGTGGTGGGGCCGGGAACGACACATACGTGGTGGGCGTTGGCGACACGGTTGTAGAGGCGGCGAGTGCCGGGACCGACACCGTCAAGTCTGATATGAGTTGGACGCTGGGCACGAATCTCGAAAATCTCGTCTTGACGGGCATGGCTGCGATCAACGGAGCCGGTAATACGCTTGCTAACACTCTGACTGGTAACAGCGCGGCCAATGTTCTCAATGGAGCGGCTGGGGCAGACACACTCATTGGAGCGCAGGGGGATGACCTGTACATTGTGGACAACGTCGGCGACAAGGTCACGGAGCTACCGGGTGAAGGCCTGGATACGATTCAGAGCTCTGTGACCTATACGTTGGGTGCCAATGTAGAAAATCTTACGCTGAGCGGCACTTCCGCGATCAACGGGGCTGGAAATGGACTGGACAACGTAATGATCGGGAATAGTGCCGGCAATCGATTGACCGGAGGCGCGGGAAACGACACGTACGTTGTTGGCGCCGGTGATACCGTCGTCGAAAGTGTGAATGCCGGTGTTGATACTGTTCAGAGTTCCGTGACCCATACGCTTGCTGCCAATGTCGAAAACCTTACCCTCATGGGCACAGGCGCGATCAACGGGACAGGTAATGCGCTCAACAATGTTCTGGTTGGTAATAATGCCGCCAATACGTTGACCGGCGGTGCCGGAGATGACACCTATGTGGTCGGAGCCGGCGACACGGTTGTCGAGGCAGTGAACGCCGGCATCGATACGGTGCAAAGCTCGGTAACCTGGACGTTGGGAGCGAATGTCGAAAATCTTACTCTCACTGGAATGACCGCCATCAACGGAACGGGCAATGCCCTGGCCAATGTTTTGATTGGCAACGCCGGCAGCAACGTCCTGACGGGTGGGGACGGCAACGATACGTTGTTGGGTGGAAAAGAGAATGATGTGCTCAATGGTGGGGCGGGCAATGACGTGTTTCAACTTGCTCGCGGGGATGGCCAGGACACGATTACAGATGCCAGTGGGACCAGTGATCAATTGAGTTTTGCGTCGGGTATCGATCCTCTGGATCTCATGTTGAGTCAGAGTGCCAACGACTTACGGATTGCAGTGTATGGCTCGACGGATCAGGTGACGATTGCCAATTGGTATGCTGGGGCAGCCAACCAAGTTGAAACGGTCCTGGCGGGCAACGGTCAACAATTGATGAGCACTCAGGTGAATCAACTTATCCAGGCCATGGCCGGATTTACGCAGCAGACCGGGCTAAGCTGGGATCAGGCTATAGCCCAGCGCCCACAAGACGTGCAGCAGATCCTTGCCGCAAACTGGCACTAAAACCGAGCGTTCGTCCCGCAAATCAGGCCGGGGCGAACGCGTGTTTCCCACCTCACGTTCTCCCTTCCCTGAGGGCCATCAATCCATAGCCCATTTTGTGACTCCTTGCGAATAACTAGGCAGCCATCGGTGATGCGTGGCGTGGTGCAGCTGCCCCGTACCGAAGAGGTACCGCCTCCGCGTAATGGCCGAACCGGGGTTCGATGGTACATTCAGAGCATCGATGCAGGCCACATACAGAGCATTGTCATCGCCCCCAACCGATGAGCGCGAGTTTAGGAGGCTTACGATGTCGCAACGCACGGTTCTCTGCTTCACCTTTTTCATGTTGATGGCCGGCGGAATCGAGGGGTGCACAACGATGCAATCCGGCTCTTCCACGACCCTGCCGAGCAGCGCATTTTTCCCGGTCGATGCCTTGGAACTAAAGCCGCTTCAGGCGATTGCCCAGGTGCAGGATGTGCGAATGAAGAATTGCCATAAAGGACCAGCCTGCGAAGATGCGTACTACACGCGGGCTTTGGTGGCGTTGTTTGAAAATCGAGCGGATGCCATCACGGTGTTTCAGGAATTGCGCACCGCTATGCCGAATAGCCGGTATGAGGTGGCGACGATGGGCTGGTTAAATCTGCTTCAGGATGCATCGCTGTCTTCAAACCACAATAAAGCCCTCATGATTCAGTTGAAGCAGGAGGTGCTCCACAACCTGTTAGATCGGTCTGAGATAGCGACGGCGAGACCGGTAAAAGATCATGACCGTCGTGTCGCAGAGCTCGCCCGCTAGCCGCCGTGTCAGCCTGAATCTTCTCCCGCCGGCAAGAAACTTCTTGCCGGCGGACGCTGCTGCCGCAGATTATCCCGCATCTCTCCCAGTCATTCGCCTTTCCCAAGGCACCATCGCGCCACGTCGATATCAACATCACCGGCATCATTCGTGCGCGCCTGTTCATGCAGTTGAGTTTGACGGCCAGCACGGCTACACTTTGCCCGGGCGTGGTGACCTGCCTCTGGATCTATCGCAGATGGGAGGAATGTATGCGACTTTTAAGTGTAACGGCCGTGCTATCTGCCATCTTGCTTGGTGGATCAGGGCTGGCCTCGGCGGGCGAACCACAGGCCGCGGTCAGCGGTACTTCTGCGGAAGATGTGAAAGGAAAGGATGGCGCGCCCATGGCGCTCATTCCGGCCGGGTCATTTACGATGGGGAGTAACGACGGGCTTCCCGCTGAACGACCGGAGCATGTCGTCACGCTTGACGCTTTTTACATCGACCGCTATGAAGTTTCCATGCAGCACTATCGGGCGTTTCTCGTGGGCGCGAAGCACGATGCTCCTCCCACCTGGGATGACGAAGCTGCAGAAACGGTTGGTGATCGTCCGGCCGTAGGAATGGGCTGGGCTGATGCGGGGGCGTATTGTGTGTGGGCAGGGAAACGGCTTCCGACCGAAGCAGAGTGGGAAAAGGCGGCGCGTGGGACTGACGGGCGACGATACCCCTGGGGGCAGATGCAGCCGTTCGTCGACATTGCGAATTACAATCGCGGAGTATGGGTGAGTGAAGCGGTGACCCTAACACGTGTAGGTGGTGGTGTCGAAGGGATGAGTGTTCGCCATGGGCTGAAGGAAGGCGGGCGTAGTCCGTATGGCCTTCACCACATGGCAGGGAATGCCGCTGAATGGGTGGCCGACTGGTATGACCGGGAATACTATTCCAAGAGTCCTGAAAAAAACCCCACTGGTCCGGCGACCGGAGAGAAGAAAGTGATTCGTGGAGGGTCCTGGTCTGATCTGCCGGTGGCGTTACGATCGTCTGCACGGGTCTCAGCGGACCCGGATTTCCAGGATCGGTCAGTTGGATTCCGTTGCGCAATGAATCCAGCCCAGTAGCTGCCGCTGCCTTGGGTCACTATTATCCGGGAAGTGGCCGGCCATGAGGCGCATCATGGCGTGTCTTTTTAATGTCTTTGTAAGGTTTATGGTGCCGGTGCATGTTCGGTCCAAACGATTCCCCGTCGGTCTCGCCATCACATCAGAAACACAAAGCGATTGCCGCATTAGTCGCTGGATTGGTGTTGCTGCTCGCCTTGGTGGGAATTCAAAATGCCCCGCCCCCATCCGCATTATCTCCGGCTGTTCCGAAGATAGATCCGAATATGGTGCCGTTGGTGACGGGGGAGGAGCCGATTCAAGAGCTTTTTGTTCGCGCCGGTTGTGTCGTCTGCCATCGGATTCCAGGTATTGCGGGGGCCGACGGGAAGGTCGGTCCTCCGCTCTGGCTGGGCAAGACCGGAGCGGCTCGTCTGGCTGATCCTCAGTATCGGGGACAGGCTCAGACCGTTCGGGAATATATCGTCGAATCAGTGGTGTCACCGGGTATGTATGTGGTGCCCGGTTTTCCTGCGGACACGATGCCGGTGTGGTATGGAAGGAAATTGACCGCAGGAGCGCTGGCTAAGATTGCCGCGTATCTCGAGCAGACTATGGATGAGCCGTAGCGAAGGTTCGGTTGACCTGGTTGCCCGGTGGTATGCCTGGACCGTCGTTCACCGCTTCTTGCCGCCGCCTTGACTCATCTGCCCCTGGATTTGGAAGCCCTTTTCATCTCTCTCGTTTTTGTCGAGCAAGGCCGCTACCGCGTCGTCGCCTTTCAAGCCCGCCAGTTTAATCTTGAGACGAAGGTTGTTTGCGCTATCAGCGTTGATCAAGGCCTGTTCGATGCTGATTTTGCCTGCTTTGTAGAGTTGCAGGAGAACATGGTCAAAGGTCTGACAACCTTCCTCAATGCCTTGTTCCATCGCTTCTTTTAACGTATCGATTTCCGAACGCTTAATTAGGTCTTTGATACGGGGGGTGTCGAGCATGATTTCCAATGCGGGAACCCGGCGGCCATCGAGGGAGGGGATGAGACGCTGAGAGATGATGGCCCGCAGGTTGAGTGAGAGCTGGAGGTAGATCTGCGCGTGGCGCTCCACCGGGAAAAAGTTCATGATGCGTTCGATGGATTGATTGGCATTGTTGGAGTGCAGGGTTCCGAGACAGAGATGGCCGGTTTCGGCGAAGGTGATGGCGGCCTCCATGGTCTCGGTGTCCCGGATTTCACCGATGAGAATCACGTCCGGGGCTTGGCGCAAGGTGTTCTTCAGGGCGTTTCCGAAGGAATGGGTGTCAAAACCCACCTCGCGCTGGGTCACGATCGATTTTTTGTGGTGATGGACAAACTCGATCGGGTCTTCCACGCTGATAATGTGACCGGCGTGCACGGTGTTCCGGTGGTCGATCATCGCCGCCAGGGAGGTGGATTTACCGGAGCCGGTGGCTCCGACGACGAGGACCAACCCTCGTTTCGTCATGGCGATATCTTTGACGATAGGAGGCAAATCCAACTGCTCGACCGTCATGATCTCCGCTTTGATGTGTCGAAACACCAATCCGACGTTTCCCTTTTGCCGGAAGATATTCACGCGGAACCGTCCCAGGTCTTTGTAATACAGGGCGAGGTTCATCTCCATTTTCTCTTCGAATTCGCCCCGCTGCTGGCCGCGCATCAGAGCCAGAGCCAACGACTCCAATTGTTCATTGGTAAACGGCGGCGCATCCGTCCGATGGGTCGAGCCATGGATGCGATAAATGGGAGGAGCATCGACAGTCAGATACAGATCGGACGATTCCTGTTTGACCATCACTTCGAGGAGCGTGCGAACATCCATGAGACGCCTCTTATCCTGCTATCGGTAGACCGTTAAGATGCACGGGTATGTTAGGCCGCGCCTGCCGCGTTGAAGAGGTTTGGATTCATGCTCCGGGATTGAGCCTCGGCTTTGGTCACCATGCCGCGCGTGGCGAGGTCGACCAGGGCCATATCCATGGTCTGCATGCCGTCTTTCTGACTCGCTTGCATGATGCCAGGAATTTGATGGAGTTTGCCCTCGCGGATCAGGTTGCGCACCGCCGTGGTGCCGACCATGATTTCCACCGCTGCAATCCGGCCACCACTCTTCTTTTTGAGCAGCGTCTGGGTCAGTACCGCTTCCAATGTTTCCGACAGCTGCGCGCGGACCTGCGCTTGCTGGTTCGGCGGAAAGGCGTCGATGATGCGATCAATGGTTTTCGGGGCGCTGGAGGTGTGGAGCGTCGCAAAGACCAGGTGCCCTGTTTCGGCGGCGGTCAAGGCCAGCTGAATTGTATCCAAGTCGCGCATTTCGCCGACGAGAATAATGTCGGGATCTTCGCGGAGCGCGGCGCGGAGCGCATTGGCGAACGACAAGGTGTGCACGCCCAGTTCGCGCTGATTGACGAGGCACTTTTTCGATTTGTGCACAAATTCCACGGGGTCTTCAATGGTGAGAATGTGGCCTTCGAAGGTATTGTTCAGATAGTCGATCATGCCGGCGAGCGTGGTGGATTTTCCGGACCCGGTCGGGCCGGTGACAAGAATCAGCCCCTTTTCGCGGTCACAGAGTTGCCGGAGAATGGGCGGCATACCGAGCTTTTCGAGCGGAAGAATCTCGGTCGGAATGGTCCGGAAGACCGCGCCTAACCCGCGGCCCTGGACAAAGACGTTCACGCGGAATCGAGCGATATCGCCCAGGTCGAAGGAAAAGTCGCATTCGCGGTGTTCTTCAAAGTTCTTGCGCTGTGCATCACTCATCATGTCGTAGATGAGGGCGTGCGTTTCATCCTGAGTCAGCGGCGGATGGTCGAGTTTCTTCAGGTCGCCATGCAGGCGAATCATCGGCGGTTCACCGGCGCTGATGTGACAGTCCGAGGCGCCTTGCTGAACACCAAAGGTCAACAGTTTGGAGATGTCAATCATCGGGTCGCTCCATTAATTACGAATGTAAGCTGATAAAACGAATGTAATTACGGGTGGATGATCAGGGCCCGCTGGACAGTTTCGATCATGCCATAGGAGGGAGAGAAAGCAAGAAAATATCCAGAAGAGGTGACGAAGAAATGTCGGTCGCACACGCTCCGGAAGCGCGTGCGATTGTGATCTGATGAAAACCACGTATGATCAAATGAGATTGAGGGAGCGACCAGCCCGTTCCAACACCGCCAGCGCTCGATCAATCTGCTCATCGGTATGGTCAGCGGTGATGGTCAGGCGAATTCTGCTGGTGGCGGGCGGGACTGTCGGGGGGCGTATGGCGGGTGCATATACGCCTTGCGTGAGGAGGGCCTGTGCTAAGTTCATCGCGCGATCGGGGGCACCGACGATAACCGGTAGGATTGGACTTTCCGATGCAGCCAAGCGGAAGCCAAGTCGAAGGAGCCCTTGCGCAAGACGTTCGCGATTGCGCCACAAGCGGGCGCGCCGTTCTGGTTCCTGCTCAATGACCTGGATCGCGGCGGTTGCCGCAGCCGCGTTGGAAGGTGGAGGGGCGGTCGTATAGATGAAGGCGCGGCAGGTGTTGACCAAATAGGCAATGAATGTGGCCGGACCCGCCACGTATCCCCCCGCGCTCCCTAGCGCCTTGCTCAAGGTTCCCATGTGGTAGCGAACGCGCGATTCGACCTCGCAATGTTCGAGGGTGCCGCGCCCGGTGCGTCCGAGAATGCCTGTGCCATGCGCATCGTCGACATACATCTCTGCGCCGTACCGTTCCGCCAGCTGCGCCATTTCTTTCATTGGCGCAATGTCCCCGTCCATGCTGAAAATCCCGTCGGTCACGATCAGGGTGCGTCGGGCCGCGGGCCGGCGGGCGAGCAGGTGCTCAAGATGGTCCATATCTCGATGACGGTATACGCGAAAGGTGGCTCCGCTCAGACGGCAGCCGTCGATGAGGCTCGCGTGGCAAAGACGGTCGGCGAAGATCACTCCGTCTTTTCCGATCAAGGCAGGAATTGCGCTGATATTTGTCAGATACCCGGCGGCAAAGGTGAGCGCCGCCTCTGTGCCTTTGAAGCGGGCGAGGGTGGTTTCAAGCGTGTCATGAGGCGTCAAGGTGCCGCAGACCAGGCGTGCCGCGCCGGAGCCGGCTCCGTACCGGCGGGTTGCCTCGATGGCGGCATCCACAACAGCCGGATGCGTGGCCAGGCCGAGATAATTGTTGGAGGAGAGAAGAATGATTTCACGGCCGTCCAGTATGACTGTTGGGCCTGTCGCCGAGCTGATCGTCCGAAGCCGGCGCAAGAGATGCTGGTCATTCAATTTTTGAAGATGTTGTTCGAACATGGGCGCCTGGACTTCGGCGGGGCCGAACATTTGACAAGGCTGACTGGTCCCTAGTATAAGGCGCGAGGCCTTGAGAAACGACCTCCTTTTGCAACCGAGACCATTGTTCGACTATGAGTTATCGAATCAGAGTTCCTGAAAAAGTTGACCCGCTCGACGAAGCCCATCTCTTGACCGGGGTTGATCGGTTTCTCCATGTGTTGCAGGAACAACGGCGCGCCGTGTTAGCCGGGCTCGGGGTTGTTCTGGTCGCGGGGGCGGTCGTCGCCGGTGTGATGTGGTACGACTACCAATCTACGTTAAAAGCACGAGAGCTTGATCAGGAAGCCACGCTGCATTACCTCAACCGGCCCGCAGATGATCCAAAGAAAAGCCACGAACAGCTTTCCCAGGCCATTACGTTGTATAAGCAGGTGGTGGATCAATACCCACGAAGCCCTGCCGCGCCCCTGGCCTTGTTCCACCTGGGGAACGCTCAGGTGCTGGCTAATGAAGTTGATGCCGGGATCGAAACGTACAAACGCTTCATGTTGTTGTATGGCTCCAATACTTCGCTCTTAGGATTAGTCCAGCAACGCTTGGCCTATGCCTACTTAGCCAAGGGTGATCGTGACCAGGCGGTGAAGGCCTTTACCGGCATTCTCGATGTCCCCGGGGCCCTCAATAAGGACCATGTGTTGTTCGAGTTGGCAAAAATTGAAGAGTCGCAGTCCCGTCCTGAGGGAGCCCTCGCGCATTACCAGGATCTGATGAAGAATTATCCCAACTCGCCCTTCACCAGTGAAGCGGCGGTGCGGGTGAAAGTATTGGAAGTGAAGAAGACTCCGGAGACCCCGGCGGCGGCTCCCGCATCAACCCCGACCGTCAGCGCGCCTGCCCCTCAGCCTGAACAGCCTGCCAAGACCTCGTCCGGAAAGTCGGCTGCGCCGGCATCCAAGAAAAAGCCGTAGCGGTTCTCCTCGGAACACATGGGAGTGATGCGTCTCGCTAGTGCGCGATCATCAGGCGGCTTCCTGCCTTGATGGTAGGACCCGTCAGGTTGTTATTGGACTTGAGCGTTTTGACGGAGATGTTGAATCGCCTGGCAATTTTCTCAAGGGTGTCGCCGACTCGAACTCGATACCAATGTCCGGATTCTGGTTCTGGCTTGACGCGCCGGCCCTTGACTGGAACAGGTAGCGGGGAAAATTTGTGGGTCGGAGCTCGCCGTAACAACTGTTCCACTTTCTCACTGGTGCCCACGGGGACCTTCAGGCGATATTCTGGATCATCCGGGGGCGTCGCATCACGCCGTAATTCCGGATTGAGCACCTTCAGTTCCTGGTATGAAATTCCAGTGACATTGGCGATGGCTTTGAAGTGGATGGGGCGCCGGACAACCACCTCTTCAAACTGGTGTGGCCGGACATCGTTTTGAGGGAAGCCATAACGATCCGGGTTCTTGGCGATGATGGTCGCCGCCATAAACCGAGGCACATATTCTTTTGTTTCCCGCCGGATGAGCCTGGTTTTCGCAATGTCTGAAAAACTCTCTGCTTGCGCCGTATGCAGGGCCCGCATGACCTTACCCTCACCGGCATTGTACGCGGCCATGGCCAGCGGCCAGGTGCCGAACAAATCGTAGAGGTCGCGCAGATAGCGCGCGGCCGCTACGGTCGACTTCACCGGGTCCCGGCGTTCATCCACATAACTGTCCACTCGCAATCCATAGACCTTGGCAGTGCCTTTCATGAATTGCCAGGGGCCGGCAGCCCGCGCGCGTGAGTACGCGTGCGGATTGAATCCGCTTTCGACCAAGGAGAGATAGATCAGATCGCTCGGCAGCTGAAATTCGGAGAAGATGCTATCGACCAGCGGTCGGTAATGGCTGAGTCTGATGAGCCACTGCTCAAATCGGTTGCGGATCGACACATTAAAGAAACGAATGTGGCCTTGTACGGAAGGGTCGAGCACGATCGGGACGTTGTATTCGGATGCATTGTCCGATTCGGCTGCTTGCTCGGCCGCCGCTTCTTGGATGACCTCTGCCGGAGGCGTCAGCAAGTCGGCAAACCTGGCGGTCGTGCCGCTAAGCGGCTTGAGTTGAAGCAAGGCTTCGGCTGGCGGGACTTCCGTGGATGGTTCGCTGGCAACGGCAGCCGCGGTCTCGGCAACTTCTTCTTCCGCGGCAGCGGTGCGATCCTCTTCTTCTACAACATCGTCAGGTTCTTGCGTAGCGGGCTGGAGGTCTTCTTGTGGCGGAGACTCTAATGTGAGGGCCGGCTCCGGTTGCATCGTGATCGGCGACTCGGCCCCTCCAGATCCAGGCCAAGAAAGACAGAGGAGGCAGGCAAACAGCAGCGAGAGGGGCGGAACGCCAACGCCGGGACAACGTGCGTGCATAAGGTACCCACTAGATGGTTCAAGGAAGGTGAGATGATTGACTCTCGAAGGGTAGCCTATCGAGTAGGTGAGAACTTGTCAAGAAATTGAGGAAGCTGAGTGACCGTCTCAGCGCGTGCAGAAGGCAAGAGCAGAGTCGTTTTCGCGAGAAGGTCCCGGAGGCACCCCTTCATTCAGATGCAGTGAAGTTGCTGAAAAGATAAGCATCTTCGCAGGACGTTACCTTGACACCTCTGGGGGGCTATGGTAGCGTACGCGCCTTCTAAATCCCTGACATTGTTCGTTCCGCACAGCGAGGAGGATCGTCCCATGCTCAAACGGTATTTGCTGGCACCCGGCCCCACCCCCGTTCCACCGGAGGTGCTGCTGGCCATGGCCAGGCCGATGATTCATCACCGGGCTCCCGAGTTCGATAAATTGTTTGCCGAAGTGCGTGAGGACCTGAAGTGGCTTTTCCAGACGCGAAATGATGTCTTGATCCTCGCGGCATCCGGTACCGGAGGCATGGAAGGATCGGTGTCAAATTTTCTCTCTCCTGGTGATAAAGCCCTGACGATCAACGGCGGCAAGTTCGGTGAGCGGTGGACAAAACTCTGTAAAACGTTCGGCGCGCAGGTGACCGAGTTGAAGGTCGAGTGGGGGCGTGCCATCGACCCGCAAGCCGTGGCCGATGCCTTGAAGAAAGATTCCTCGATTAAGGCTGTGTATGTGCAGGCGAGCGAAACCTCCACGGCTGTCGCCCACGATGTCAAAGCCTTGGCTGAAATCGTGAAGCCGTACGAAGACACCATCCTGGTGGTGGATGCGATCACGGCCCTTGGAGTGCTTGATCTCAAGACCGATGCCTGGGGTCTGGACGTGGTCATCACCGGCTCGCAGAAGGCGTTGATGCTGCCCCCGGGATTGGCGTTTGCCAGCGTGAGCGAGAAGGCCTGGCGCCTGGCCGACAAGGCGAAGAATGCCGCCTTCTATTTCAACTTCAAAAGGGAGCGGGAGAATCAGCAGAAGAGCACCACCGCCTATACGCCGGCGGTCTCCCTGATCTTAGGCCTGAAGGAAGTGATGAACATCCTGAAAGCCGAGGGATTGGAAGCGGTCTTCGCCCGTCACGCGATGTTGGCGACGGCCATGCGAGAAGGCGTCAAGGCGGCGGGACTTTCCATTTTCCCGCAGGAGCGGCCAAGCGACGCATTGACTGCCATTTCGGCGCCGCAAGGCGTGGACGGACAGGCGGTGTATAAGAATTTGCGGACGCAATACGGTATGACGGCTGCGGGTGGCCAGGACCATCTGAAGGGCAAGATCTTCCGCATCTCGCATATGGGATATATCGATAGTTTTGACGTTATCACCGCTCTGGCGGCGGTGGAGATGGTCATCAAGGGGCTCGGGTATCCCGTGAAGCTTGGCAGCGGGGTGGCCAAGGCTCAAGAAATTATTATGGGGAAGTCATAGACTCACCTTCAGGTAAGGCGCCACGACAATGAAAATCTTGGTCAGCGATAGTCTTTCGAAGCAGGGTGTAGAGGTATTGGAGAAGGCCGGCTTTACGGTCGTGGTGAAAACCAAGCTGCCTAAAGAGGAGCTGCTGAAGGAGATCAAGGATGCGGACGGCCTGATCGTCCGTTCTGGAACGAAAGTGACGGCAGAACTCATTGCTGCGGCGAGTCGTCTAAAGGTGGTCGGCCGGGCTGGTTCCGGCCTGGACAATGTCGATACCCCCGCCGCAACCCGTCGCGGCATCGTGGTGATGAATACGCCGGGGGGCAACACCGTGACTACCGCCGAGCACACGATGGCCATGATTTTTTCGATGTCACGCCGCATCCCTCAAGCGACTGCTTCGACGAAGGGCGGGAAATGGGAAAAAGAAAAGTTCATGGGCGTGGAGCTGTATAACAAAGTGCTGGGGATCGTCGGCGTCGGACAAATCGGCGGGTATTTGACTAAGCTCGCCCAGGGAGTCGGCATGCAGGTGATGGCCTACGACCCCTATCTCGCGCCCGAGCGTGCGCAAAAAATGGGTGTATCCATTGTGGAGTTGGAGGAATTGTTCCGGCGGGCCGATGTGATCTCCGTTCATACGCCACTGACCCCGGAAACCAAGTCGCTCATCAACGCCCAGGCGATCGCGAAAATGAAAACCGGCGTGATGATCGCCAACTGCGCCCGTGGCGGAATTGTGCACGAAGGGGATCTCTGCGAGGCACTGAAATCCAAAAAGGTGGCCGCAGCGGCGTTTGACGTATTCGAAGATGAACCGGTGAAGCCGGATAATCCCCTTCTGGTGCTGGATAACTTCATTTGTTCCCCGCACATCGGCGCGTCTACGACTGAAGCGCAGGAAAATGTCGCGGTCGGAATTGCCGAGCAGATTGTTGAATACTTTACGAAAGGGATCGCCCGTGGCGCGGTCAATATTCCTTCCGTGTCTCCGGAGCTCTTGCCGCAGCTCCAGCCCTACCTCTCGCTGGGAGAACGGGTGGGCTTGCTGCAGGCGCAATTATTGGAAGGCGGATTAGAGCGGGTGACCGTCGAATATAGCGGCGAGGTGGCTGGATTAAATGTCGCTCCGTTGACGATTGCGGTTCTGAAAGGGCTCCTGACCCCCATCCTCGAAGATCCGGTCAACTATGTGAATGCGCCGGTGGTCGCCAAAGAACGCGGGATCGAAGTGAAAGAAGTAAAGAGCAACGATGCCGGCGATTTCACCAGTGTGATTCGTGTACGGGTTGAGGCCGGGAAGAAATCCCATCAGGTGGCGGGGACCCTGTATCACCGCAAGGATCCGCGTGTCATTGAAATTGACGAGTTCAAGGTCGAAGTGGTGCCGGACAACCATCTGTTATTGATCCTCAATGAGGATCGTCCGGGAGTGATCGGCACGGTTGGGCATATTCTTGGCGACCACAACATCAATATCGCGCGCATGCAGTGCTCACGTGAAGAGCGAGGCGGTAAAGCCCTCTTGATTTTTGGGCTCGATGCGCCTCTGCCTGCGCCGGTGCTCGGTCAGATTACCAACAGCAAGCACATCCTTTCCGTAAAGGTCGCCGACCTGTCGAAAGGTCTGTAGATTGCCCGGCAGTCGATCATGGGCTCCCTTTCGTTGAAGGCCTCTGCTTCCTCCACGTCCCTGGTGGCGGGTCGGGAACGGTCGCTTATTCCGGTTGGAATGAGCACCATCCTTCCTGCTGCTGCGCGACGTATTCGGCATCTTGAGCAGACCCTGCTTTCCGTTCTGGCCCGCGGTGGATACGACGAAATCATCCTGCCGATGTTCGAGTATCTGGACGTCCTCGCGCCCGGTCTTGAACCGGAACTTCTCGAAAAGTGTTATCAACTGGTCGATCGGACGACGGGCCGCCTGATGGTGCTGCGTCCGGACGCAACGGCACAGATCGCCAGAACCGTCGCGATGGGAATGATGGGCGAACGGCTTCCACTACGCTTGTGTTATCGCACGTCTGTGTTTCGGTACGAACGAGAACATGCAGGCCGAGACCGGGAAATTTTTCAAGTCGGCGCTGAACTCATCGGGATCAACGGGGTGGCCGGAGATGCCGAGGTGCTGACACTTCTCCTGGACTGTTTAAGTCAGGTGGGACTCACGTCCTTTAAGGTTGCCGTCGGACATGTCGGGTTCTTTACCGCTCTGCTTGTCCGCTCTGGTCTCTCTGCCGACGGGCAAAAACGCGTAGAGCACGCGGCGGCTCGAAAAGACATTCCGCTCCTCGAAGAATTGCTGGCGCGAGAGGGTGTGAGCCGATCAACAGGGCGCGTCATTCTCGAGGTCCTGGAATTATGCGGCGGTTCGGAAGTCCTGTCGCGCGGACGTAAGCTGGTAGGGCGCGATCGGACGCTGTTGAAACCGCTCGACCGGCTGGCGCAAGTGTATGAACGGTTGGTTTCGCCGGGACAGGAATCGGTCTTGATCGATCTGGGAGAGTTCCGCGGCTTTGAATACTATGACGGGATTGTTTTTGATGTCTTTGCCCCGGGTATAGGGGCGGAATTGGGTGGCGGCGGCCGTTATGACCATTTGATGGGCCGCTTCGGACGCACGGCGGCTTCCTCCGGGTTTGCCCTCGACGTTGACCGGGTGTTTCGAGCCATCGACTCGTCGGTCCGGTCCCTCCCGCCCGAGGCGACGGTATCCGAAACGGCTCGCACGAAATCGACATCTTCCGCGCCGCGACGGACAAGGAGACGGGCATGAAATCGCTCTCGGCCGTTGACCTGACGGCTCCACGACTTCCGCCACAGAACATCGAGGCCGAACAGTCCGTGCTGGGCGGGATACTGTTGGACAACACGGCGATGGCCAAGGCCATGGAAGTCCTGACGGATCAAGAGTTCTATCGGACTGCCCACCGCAAGATTTATCAGGCCATGTTGGAACTGTCCGATCGTGGCGAGGTGATTGATCTGATCACCTTGACGGAATGCCTGAAGGGACGCTCGGAGCTGGATGCGGTGGGCGGATCGGCCTACCTTGCCGAGCTGGTGCAGGCGGTTCCAACCGCCGCGAACATTCGGTATCACAGCAAGATTGTCCGAGACAAAGCCCTGTTGCGGGGACTGATTGAAACCTCCACGGAAGTCATTACTCGCGGGTACGACGGCACGGCGGCAGTCGATGAGTTGCTGGATTTTGCCGAGCGTTCGGTCTTTGGGCTCGCCCAGGGCAAGCTCGATCGCTCTTTTACTCAGGTCAACCACATCATCAAGGAAAGCCTTGATGTTGTGGACAAGTTGTCCAAGCGGAAAGAACGAGTCACCGGGGTGCCGACCGGATATATTGATTTGGATGATCTGACCGCCGGGTTGCAACCTTCGGACTTAATCATCGTGGCCGGACGTCCGAGTATGGGTAAGACCAGTTTGGCTCTTGGCATGGCTCAACATGCCGCTTTGCATGCCGGGACGGTCGTCGGCATTTTCAGCCTCGAAATGTCCAAACCGCAATTGGTGCTTCGTATGCTGAGCTCCGAGGCCCGTGTCGATTCGCACGCGCTTCGTACTGGGAGGCTGCAAAAGGAAGACTGGTGGCGATTGGCCGAAGCAGCGGGCAAGCTTGAGCAGGCGCCCATCTTCATCGATGACTCTGGCGCCGTGACGGTGCAGCAGATGCGCGGAAAAGCCAGACGGCTGAAGGCCGAGCGGGGCCTTGATCTCTTGATTGTGGACTATCTCCAGCTCATGCAGGGGAAGAGTGATTCCGAATCGCGGCAGCAGGAAATTTCAGACATCTCGCGATCCTTGAAAAGTCTGGCCAAGGAGTTGAATGTCCCCGTCATAGCCTTGTCGCAGTTGAGCCGGGCCGTCGAAGCCAGAAAACCGCCGGTGCCGATGCTGGCCGACTTGCGCGAGAGCGGCGCCATTGAGCAGGATGCCGACGTGGTCATGTTCATCTACCGGGAAGAAGTGTATGAGCCGGCCACGGAACGGAAAGGAATTGCGGAGATTCTCGTCAGCAAACATCGCAACGGGCCGATCGGCAAACGGGAATTGTTTTTTCACGACCGGTTCGCCAAATTTGAGAACCTCGAAACGCGTGAGACGGTTTGACGCGTTCTTTCGCGGGCCGGTATAATTCCGCAGCGTTTTCGTGACCTCGACCATTCCCCCTGCAAGTTGAGCGGATGAATTGTGCAACCATTGAGTGAAGAGCGTCGGTATTCCTGCACCCTCCGTGGACCTGTGGGCGCACGTGCTGCGGCTGTTCTCCTGATGGCGCTCTCTTGTGTCACTGCCGCTTGCCAGAGTGCGCCTCCGGCTCGCTCCGCTCCGCCTGTCGTTCCGACGGCTGCGCCGCAGGCGCCTCGCGCGCTGCCTCCCGCGTCTGATTCGCGTGCCTCCTATCACTTCCTGCTGGGATATCAGGCCGAGCTGGAACAGGAGACGGAACAGGCGATCAAAGAGTATCAGCTGGCTCTGCAAACAGACCCTTCTTCGAACTATCTCAAGGCTCGATTGGCGGTGCTCTACTTTACGGCGGGCGACGTGCCGGCCGCGGTGCGATTTGCCGATGAAGTTGCGGATGTGCCGGGCTTAGATGCGCAGATGCTTGGCCAAATCGGGGGGATGTATGCGGCAGCGGGAAAGCCGGACAAGGCCTTGCGGTTGTTCAATCGCGCAATCGAGCAGGAACCGCAACGCAGCGAACATTTTTTTGCCAAAGGGCTGTTGTTGGCAAATCAGAAGCAATACGTCGAGGCCGAAGACACCATTCGTTCCGGGATCAAGGTCAGCCCAGACTCGGCAGTCGGGTATTACTACTTGGGCCGCATCGGTGTCGAGGCCAGGGATTTCGACAAGGCGACGGCGCATTTCGAGCAGGCGGTCACGCTGAATCCGGCATTTGAGCCGGCCTATGTCGCTCTGGGTTCTGTGTACGAAGCCAAGCAGGATCGCGAAAAGGCCATCGATATCTACCGCCGCTACTTGCAAGGCGTAAATCCCAAGAACCGTGAAATCCGTCATCATCTCATTCGTCTTCAGGTATCGGCGAAGCAATATGACGAAGCGTTGCGGGAGTTGCAGGAGATGCTGGCAGAGGATCCGTCCGACCTCGATGCCCAGTTGCGAATGGGACTTGTCTACGGGGAACAAAAAAACTATCCAAGAGCGATTCAACAGTTGAAACAGATTCTCACCGTGCGTCCGTCTGAACTGAAGGTGCGGGATTATTTGGGCTATCTCTACGAGGAGACGAAGGATTACGCCCATGCGATTGAGACGTACCGTCACAACCTCACGTTAGAGCCGTCGTATTTTGAGGGGCATTTACACTTGGGGGTGTTGCTCTATCGAACCAAGCAGTATCCCGAGGCCATCCAGCATCTCCGGGAAGCCAGCCGGTTGAATCCTAAACAACCTGAGGCCCATATCGTGCTGGGGTTGTCGCATTTTCAAGTCGAAGAATATGAACCATCCCTCCAAGCTTTTCTGGAAGGGATCCGTCACAACCCGGAGAATGCCGACCTGCATTTCAACGCGGGAACGGCATACGACAAACTCAATCGTTTTGATGACGTGGTGAAGTCGATGCAGACCACGCTCACCTTGGATCCTCATCACGCGGATGCGCTGAATTACCTCGGGTATAGTTATGCGGAACGAGGCGTCAAAATCGAGGAAGCCATTGCGCTGACGAAGCAGGCCGTTGCGCTCAGGCCGACCAACGGCTATTACGTGGATAGCCTCGCCTGGGCCTTCTTTAAGAAGGGCATGCTGAGCGAAGCTTTGGCCGAAATGAAGCGGGCGGTGGCACTGGTCGGCGACGATCCGGTGATCTATGAACATTTAGGCGAAATCCATTTAAAGCAGCAACATCTCTCAGATGGTCGAGAAGCCCTCCTCCACGCTCTCGAACTCGATCCGTCAAATGACAAGCTCATGCAGCGGTTCCGCGAACTCGGTTTGGGCGATCCCGCCAAAGAAGAACGAATCCGTCAAGCCATCCGGCGTGTGACAGAGCGGAAAATGACTCCCTCGGCTCAGTAGCGTCCCTTCTCTCCCGAGTGAAGTCCTTGTGCCCCTTGCGCCGCAAGGCATGGCGCACGGTTTTTCACCATCTCATCACCTCTCTCATTGATCGCGAAATAGTGGTTCAGAGGTTTGCCCCCGGCAGGTTCTGGTCTGCGTGGCTATGAGCGATGACTGTTCGATTCAGTCAATTTTTGGCATTTTCCCTCATGGGCTGAGCCTTCCTGCCTGAGTGAAGCCTGCCAGGAATTGAAGAACGAGCAAAAATATCCTGTTCTGACAGTAGGTTACGAGGGGATCTCCAACTCGATCCTGTTGTGGCATAGGGCCTGCTTATAGACGACATGTCCGCGGGGCACGGGCGCTCGACAAGGAGCATGTAAATGAGTATCCGGAGCAGAAATGATCGAGCCTCATGGTGACTGAGCCAAAGCAAGCGGGGTTCACGCTAATCGAACTCATGGTGGTGGTGGTGATTGTGGGGATATTGGCCGCATTCGCCATCCCGAACTTTCTTCGATATCGTGCGCAAGCCATGCAAGCCGAGGCACGGACGAATCTGGCGGGAATTTTTGTGGCCGAGATGTCCTTCTTCACTGAACGAAAAGAGTATGGAAACTTCACGGATATTGGTTTCGCAGTGAGCGGGACCGGAACGAATCGCTATACGTATCGAACGGGGCTAGGGCTCGGGGCCGGGCTAGGACCGAATGGAGGCAATCTGTGCGGGTCTGTCAGCAGTTGCGACACAATCCAAACAGAAGCACCGGCAGTAGGCACCATCAGCTTTACCGGAGGCGCAGGTATCGCCACCACGTCTTCGGCAGGGTTTACCGCTACGGCCGCTGCTGATCTCGATGGGGATTCGACGCATGATGGCTGGTACGTCAACGATTCAAAGCTAGGGTTGAGTGCCGCCGACCCCAATGATGTGTCCAGTTAGATGCCGGTGCCGGCGCCAAAACTTGTCACCAGGCGACGGAAAAAGGAATCTGATTCAGATGAACGCCAGAAGCCCCGGATCGATCGCAGGCCTAAATGATTGGAAAATTAATAGAATGATACGCAACTATAGGAAGGAGGTGTTGGGCATAGAACCTGCTATTCCCAAGATCTGTCAGGCGTGAACACGCAGTTCCGAATGAAGTGACAGGAATGAAGAACGTGTCGGATGAAGTGGCAACAATAGGAAAGGGAGGCATTATGTTGAAGCAAGTGAAGGGTCAGAAAGGTTTTACATTGATTGAGTTGATGATTGTCGTGGCGATTATCGGAATCTTGGCGGCCATCGCCATTCCGAACTTCTTGCGCTATCAAGCCAAGTCGCGCCAGTCTGAAGCCAAGACCAACCTGGGCGCAATTTTCGTGGCTGAGACGGCGTACCTCAGCGAAAATTCACGCTACGGCAGCTTCTCCGAAATCGGGTATGCGCTTGCCGGCACCACCAACCGGTATACGTATCGTAGCCCTGCGGTTCTCGGCAACGCTGCTTCGTCCAACGCTGTTGGCGTCGACCAGATTCCCTGTGGCGCTCCAGTTGGCTGCGCGGTGCAAACTGATGCGTCTCCCTCCCAACCGTCCCTCGCCAGCTCGGCGGCGGGTTCGGTCGGCTTCACCGCTTCGGCGGTGGCCAGCATCGACAATGACCCCACCATTGACAGCTGGTTTGTTAATGACATCAAGGGTGGGTTGAGCGCCGCTTTTGTTGACGACGTGATCAGCTAACGATCACGTGCAGGAGTGCTCAGAAGCGGGGGAGGAACGATGTTCCTCCCCCGTGTTCATTTTGGGAGACCTGACGATGCCTGTTCACTGAGTAGCTAGTTGTTGGTTTCGCTCTGTGTCACTCCTGCCGTAGCAGCCAATTTCACTTTCACTTTGCCAAATCGCCGGTCTCTGATAAAGCAGGAGGTATCGGCTGCGTCAAGTCAGTCAAGCACACCTATGCGACTCCTGTCTTTCATGCCACTAGTCGTGATCAGCGCGCTCGTGATCTTTTCGCCGCTACAGGAGGGCGGGACGACGCATCCGGCGCAAATGATCATACGACTTCTCATTGTGGCCTGGCTTGGCGGGGCCCTCATTGAGGGCATCCGAGCAGGCCGCTTGGTTATTCCGAGGCATGGAATCAGATATGCCCTCCTGGCGTTTTGGGGCTTAGCGGTCATGGCCACGATTTTTTCGCCTTATGTCCATCAGAGCCGGCAGTGGCTGGTGATGATCACGGGATATGCGACGTTGTTCTATTTACTTGTCGCCTTCGTGGACCGATGGGAGCGTGTTCGTACAGTGACGATGATCATCGTGCTGATGGGATTGGCCGAGGCTGCCTGGACGATTGTGCAGGGTGTCGTCTGGAATGTCGTCAGGCCCAGCGGTACATTTTTTAATCCGAATTTTCTCGCCGGCTATCTGACCGTCAGCTGGGCAATCGTCTTAGGCATTGCAGTGTATGGATATCGGAAATGTGAAATAGTTTTCTGGCCGCCGCTGTCGCCTGCGTTGTGGCGGCTTGGCATGACTTCGGCACTATGCGCCCTACTTGTCGCGATAGTCCTCACCCAGTCGCGTGGAGGCATGGTCGCATGGCTCGCAGCCACCGTCTGTATCCTGACGGCGCGATATGGCTGGAAAGTGGCCGGTGCCGGCGCCGCTACGATTCTGCTCGCCGTCATTCTATTCCCGACGCCGCTCAAAGAACGGGTGCTGACTGAACATGAACAGAACCCCGTTTCTTATGCCCGTTGGCAGATGTGGCAAGGGGCGGTCGCTCAAATGGCCGATCATCCTCTCGGGATTGGATTGGGACTCTATCAATATACGTATCCGTTGTATGCGTTTCCGGTCGAAGGGGAAATTACTCGATATGGAAAGGTCGCCCAGACTCCTCACAATGACTATCTTCAAATAGGTGTGGAGATGGGAGTCGGGGCGTTGTTTGTCTTTCTGGCCGGCATAGGCCTGGTCATACGGGAGTTCATGCAGCTGCTTCGAGCGAGATTGTTGCGATGGCAGAGGAGCCTCATGCTCGGGGTAGGAGGCGGAGGAATCGCGCTGCTTGTCCATGCCGCGCTGGACTCCAGTTTGCGCGAGTCGGCTCTCGCGATCCTGCTCGTGCTCTGCGCCGGCCTGGTTGTGTCGGCTGCGCGTGTGACCAGCCACAGCACCGATGCCGTACATATCATTCCTATCCGATCTCGCCTGGTGTGGGGAGTGAGCGCCGCCTGCCTGTTGCTCCTGGGGGGCGCGGAAGTCAGCCGGTTGGGGATGGCCTGGCTGACCTTCGACGCCGCATCGCGGCGGGCTGTGGCAGGGGAAACAGATGCCGCCATTCAAGGATTACAGGACGCGATTGCGTTGGACCCAGGCAAATCGCTGTACCACCATGGTCTCGGGTCGGTCTACGCCAGAGCGTTCGACGCATCCCGCGACAAAGAGATGTTCCGGCTGGCGCATGCGGAGTTTAAACAGGCGATAGAGTTAAATCCATTGGACAGTCGGTTATTGGGACTCTTGGCCCAGCTGTATGTGTCGGCGTCGCAGACGTCATCTTCGTCAGGCGCCATCGACGAACAGCAGAAATCCTGGTTGCGTGCGGCAGTGCGCGTGTACGAACGGGCCGTCCGGCTTGCGCCGTTTTCCGCTCCCTACCGATATGAACAAGCACGACTCTATTGGATGCTTAGCGAGCGGGCGGCGGCTGAACAGCAGGCGAAAGAGGCCGAACGGCTGGAACCGAATTTTCTGCCTGCCCGTGCGTTATTGGCTCGTTTGTGGATCGATGCGGGGCAGGTGGAGCAGGCGAGAGATCAGCTGCGTGAAATTCTGACGCGGCAGGCACGGTACAAGCAGTGGAGCAAGAATAGTCTCGATCAGGCATTTTTGAATGTCGATGTAGCTCCGCTCCTTGCCGCGGTCGGAGAAAAGGCGGTGGCCGGATGAAGGTCGTTCGACCCCTATCGACCCTGAAACGGGGGCTGGTCCAGGCCGTCTTTGGGCTGATTCTGCTCGCATGTTCCTCGGTGCTGCTCTATCTCCTGGATGGTCAACGTACTGCGGTTGCGCGAGCTGAACAATTGGCTTACCTCCCGAAGGGGGAGTACTTGAGGCTGGCGGTGCTTGGTTATCGGCAGATCGTCGCCGATTTGATTTGGCTCCAGGCGGTTCAGCATATCGGTGCGAAGCGTGATACGCAGCTGGGCTATACCTGGACGTATCATGCCGTTGACGTGTTGACGGACCTGGATCCCACCTTCATTCCCCCATATCAAGCAACCGGTCTCTTCCTGGGTGTGTTGGTCGGTCGACATGACGAAGGCCTGGCCATCCTAAAAAAAGGAAGTCGGCACAATCCATCGAATTGGCGACTGCCATTTCTGGCCGGATATATCTCGTACTATGAGCGCTGTGATGCGGCTGGAGCGGGAGAGTTTTTTCGCCTGGCTGCGCGGGTGCCGGGCTCGCCTGCCTATCTTCCCCAGTTAGCCGCTCGCATGACGGTAGAGAGCGGGGATCCAAGTGCGGCACTGGAGTTTTTGGACCGCTTCTCCCGAAGCGTAGCAGATGAGCGGGTTCGTGAGGCGTTGTTCCAACGAATGAAAGAGATTGTGCAGGAGCAGGATCTGCGTTTCCTGGAAGAAAGCATCAAGCGATATCGGCTTAAGTATGGGCGGGCGCCGGCGAAGTTGGAAGATCTTATGCTGCATGGAATCATTTCACGACTCCCCGTGGATCCTTTAGGCGGGCAGTATGAAATTGACGGTCTGACCGGTGCCGTCAGTGCGTCCTCAAAACGAGACCGGCTCCGTATCCATGAGAAGGTCGCATGCCACTTGAGAGTTGCGACGACGCCTTCGACACACACCAGTGCAATCGAGACGCTGCAACCCGCTGTGCAGTAAAGACGGAGGAGTGCCGTGGACGATATCGTCACAGAGAATCTCACCAAAACCTACGCGTCCGGATGGCCGGGACGCCCGCCATTCGTGGCGCTGGATGGACTATCCCTTACTGTGGGGAGGGGAGAAATTTTCGGATTCCTTGGCCCGAACGGGGCGGGAAAAACCACCACGTTGAAGATTCTGATGGGACTGGTGCGTGCGACGAGCGGAACAGCCTTGCTGTTGGGACAACCGGCCGGCGATGTGGAAACGCGCCGTCGAATCGGCTTTCTGCCGGAGTCGCCATACTTTTACGACTATCTTACAGCCGAGGAGTTTCTTGGGTTTTACGGACGGTTGGCCGGTTTGAGTCGCGCGGCAATCACTCAGCGGGTGACGGATCTCCTGGAACTGGTGGGGCTCGTGGAGGCACGCACGAGACAGTTGCGGAAGTTTTCCAAGGGGATGCTCCAACGCATCGGGCTGGCTCAAGCCCTCATTCACGATCCTGAATTGATTATCCTCGATGAACCTATGACCGGGTTAGATCCAGTCGGACGCAAACAGGTGCGCGATCTGATTTTGAGTTTGCGCGATTGCGGCAAGACGGTTTTTTTCAGCACGCACATTCTGCATGACGTCGAGATGATTTGTGACCGTGTCGGCATTGTAATGAAAGGGCGTCTCGTCGCCAGCGGGCGTGTCGATGAACTCGTCAGCCAGGATCATACCCAGTCTGTCGAGGTGGTCTGTCAGCAGCTCAAGGTGGAGGGAAATGCATTTATTCACTCGCTGGCCACCCGTGTGTTGCAACAGGGGCAGCAATGTCTGATCGTGTTGCCAAGTCCCGATGCGGTGGATGCACTTGTGGGAGAAATTCGCCGCCAGGGGGGACGGCTACTGTCTGTCACGCCGCACAAGGCCTCGCTGGAAGACTTGTTCTTTCAAGAGGCCGCGCATGAAGGACCGAGGGTGTTGCCGCATATGACCAGTGGGAGGGTGTCCTGACATGGGTGCGATCGGCGTCATTGCTGTCAATGCGTTCCGAGAAAGTTTGCGAGACAAGATTTTGTATAACCTCGTGTTGTTCGCAGGGTTGCTCATCGGGCTGTCCGTGCTGCTGGCAGACCTATCCATTACCGAGCACCACAAGGTGATCGCAGATATGGGTTTGGCGGCGATCAATCTGATCGGCGTCATCATCGCCATTTTTGTCGGCATCAGCCTGGTGAACAAGGAAATCGAGCGGCGAACGATTTATACGATCATGGCCCGGCCCATCAGCCGGACGTTTTTCATCCTGGGCAAGTATCTCGGGCTGGCCCTGACGCTCTTCGTGAATCTGGCCATTATGATGGCGGTATTTCTGCTCACCCTCTGGCTCTATCATGTGCCGGTCGAACGCTCTCTGTTCCAAGCCGTCGAACTCATCTTTGTGGAAATTCTTGTAGTGACGGCGATCGCGCTCTTTTTCTCGACCTTTACCTCCACAACATTGAGCGCCATTTTCACGCTGGGCCTGTATGTCATCGGCCATCTGACGGCGGATTTGCGCTCGATGGTGGTCAACAGTGAAAACGGAACCGTGAAGGCGGTGGTCGATATGTTGTACTACCTCTGCCCAAATCTGGAAATGCTCAATATCAAGGGGCAGGCTGCGGTAGGAATTGTTGTGGCTCCGGAGTATCTCGTTCTGGCCTCGCTATACGGCTTGCTGTATGCCGGCCTCTTGCTGGCCGGAGCGTGCTTGGTATTCCAGCGACGTGATTTTTAGGTTTGTCTTGTGGGCGGCCTGTTCAGCGTAGCCATGAAGCCAGCAGGTCATCAGCGAAGAGTCACTCGTGCTTCCGATCGGGTGTGTGGCACATTTCTCAACTAAAGGCTAGAACATGATCTCCCAGCGATACGGCCTTTCTCCCGTCATGGTCTTCACGAGCATGTCTGCGCATTGGAATCTGATTCGTCAATTGACCAAGCGGGAGATCGTCAGCCGGTATCGAGGATCATTCCTGGGACTGTTGTGGGCATTCCTGCACCCGATGGTGATGCTGACGGTCTACACACTGGTCTTTCGGGGAGCCTTCGGAATGCGATGGGGACAGCAGGAGGAGAGCGCGTTCGATTTCGGACTGCTGCTGTTTGCCGGGCTGATCATCCATGCGTTGTTTGCAGAAAGTATTCACCGCGCGCCTTACTTGATCGTCAACCATAGCAATTACGTCAAAAAAATCGTCTTTCCACTGGAAATCCTGGCGTGGACGTCGCTTGGTTCGGCGCTGTTCCATGCGGCGGTCAGCGCGTTGGTGCTGATCGTTGTGTATGGCCTTCTCCATCATGTCTTGCACTGGACGATGTTGCTGCTGCCCCTGCTCCTCCTGCCGCTGTCGCTCGTGACCCTCGGCGTGTCATGGTTTTTAGCATCCGCGGGAGTGTTCGTGCGTGACATTGGACAAGCGAGCGGGCCTTTGACGACCGTCATGTTGTTCCTCTCGCCGGTCTTCTATCCACCTGCGGCATTTCCGGAGGCCTATCGAGTTTTGCTCTATGCGAATCCGCTGACCTTTCTCATCACGCAAGCCCAGGACCTGCTCATTTGGGGCAAGGCCCCGTCATGGGTCGGAATCAGCCTTTATTGGGCAGCCAGTTACCTCATCGCGTGGTGCGGGCTCCTCTGGTTTCAGAAGACACGGAAGGCGTTTGCCGATGTCCTCTGAGTGGGCGATCCGCGTCAGGCATCTCTCCAAGACGTACCGGCTATACGATCGTCCGCTTGACCGAGGGAAACAATGGATCCTTCCTCCGCTGCAGAAATGTCTCGGTCGATCGCCCTCACAGTATTACCGCGAAGTACATGCCATCGACGATGTGTCGTTCGAAGTCCTGAAGGGAGAAACGCTCGGCATTATCGGTCGGAACGGTTCAGGCAAGTCGACCCTTCTCCAGTTGATCGTCGGCACGTTGAGCCCGACCAGCGGCACAATTGAGACCAACGGTCGCATTGCCGCCTTATTGGAACTGGGTGCTGGATTTCATCCCGAGTTTACGGGGCGCGAAAATGTATTTTTGAATGCCACCTTGCTGGGTCTTTCGCAAACAGACATCGACGCACGGTTGGATGACATGCTCGCCTTCGCCGATATCGGGGCGTCGATCGATCAGCCGGTAAAAACCTATTCGAGTGGAATGGTGGTGCGCCTGGCATTTTCCGTGATGGCGCATGTCAGCGCCGACATACTGGTGATTGATGAGGCGTTGGCGGTCGGGGACGCGTTTTTTGTTCAGAAATGCATCCGCTTTCTTAGGACGTTTATGGAACAAGGCACGGTATTGTTCGTCAGCCATGATTCCGCAGCGGTGTTAAGCCTCTGCCGCACGGCCTTGTGGTTGAAACAGGGGCGGATGGCCGGTAGGGGGGAAGCGAAGGTGATCTGTGATGGTTATCTCCATGAACCGTCCGATCTACAGTCATCGCGGAAGGAAATGGAGAAAGCCGTTGCCTTATCGAACAGAGTCGATCCTGCGACGTCGGTACAGAGTGATTCGTCGAGGCCGGCTGTGCTGCCGCATCAAGAGAGCGTGCCGGGATCACATGGCCGCCAGGCATGGATTGAAACCATGACGCTGCACAACGTTGCAGGGCACACCATTCACACGGTCACGCAACGTGAGCGGATGACGCTTCGTGTCTGCGGTGCAACTTCAGTCGAATTGGCGAGTCCGATCGTCGGGTTCCTGGTACGCAATCGATTCGGCCAATCATTGTTCGGGGCGAATACCTGTGGAGTGAGCAAGATCACTGATAGAGGCGTTGCGCCGGGGACACGCTTCGTCGCCGAGCTGGAGTTTGTCATGCCGATATTGCATCCGGGTGAGTACACCATGAGCATCGCGCTTGCCGACGGGACTCAGGAGGAACATGCCCAGCATCACTGGTTGCATGATGCCTTGGCATTTGCCTCCGCCCCGTCGGAATGGTGCTTTGGACTGATTGCCGTAGAAGTCGTCCGCGCGCAGATCTGCGGTATGGAGGCTCAGGATTCTCGACATGAACAGATCCCTGATTCCATCGCCATGTAAGGTGTGTGGCGGCAGCGCCTTTTCTCATCACGACGTGTTATGGGGCGACTTGATCGACCAGTGGGGTCTCTCGCCTCATGAAGCTGAATATATCAACGTTCAACAGGGAACCGCCTGTACCGGCTGCGGCTCGAATGTGCGGTCCATTGCCCTGGCCGATGCGTTGCTTCGATGGACCCGCGCGACGACGACACTGCAAGAGTGGGTCCATACACCGGTAGCCTGCCGATGCGATGTTTTGGAGATCAATGAAGCTGGATCGTTGACCGGCACGCTTTCGGCGCTTCCGGGACATCGCCTGGTGCGATATCCCGAGTACGACATGATAGCTTTGCCGTTTGAGGACCGCTCGTTCGACATCGTGCTCCATTCCGATACCTTGGAACATGTGCCGGATCTGCTGAGAGGACTGCGGGAGTGCCGGCGTGTACTTCGCCCCGGAGGAGCCTGCCTTTTCACGGTGCCCGTGGTGGTGGGGAGGCTCACGCGAGGAAGAAGGGGATTGCCGCTGAGCGTGCATGGGAGTGAAGGATGTACGGACACAGCCTTGACCGTGCATACGGAATTCGGCGCGGATGTCTGGTGCCAAGTGCTCGAGAGCGGCTTTGATGAATGTCGGATCGTGCCCTATCGGTATCCCGCTGGAATCGCGCTCATCGCAGAGGTAGCCGAATCGAGGCCGGCAAAAGGGGGCCAGTGGTGAACAAGACAGCCAACCAATCGACTGAGCTTGAGGCGACCGGGGAGCGATTTCTTCCTGAGATGCAGGGGACAATCGCACTGGAGCATTTGCATCGCTATGCCTTGGCGAAGGATTTTTCTCCGGGGAAAGTTGTTCTCGATATCGCCTGCGGAGAAGGGTACGGCTCAGCAGTGCTTGCGGGCGTGGCGTCGCGAGTCTATGGGGTAGATATTGCGCCGGATGCGATTGCCCATGCCAAGGCGTCCTATCAGCGGTCCAATCTCGAGTTCCTGATCGGTCGATGCGCGGAGATTCCGCTCCCGGACTGTGCCGTCGATCTGGTGGTGAGTTTCGAGACTATCGAGCACCACACGGAGCACGAGGCGATGTTTGCGGAAATCAAACGCGTCTTGCGACCTGGCGGGGTCATGATCATGTCCAGTCCGGACAAGCTGGAATATACAGAACGGAGCAATCACGCCAATGCCTATCATGTGAAAGAATTGTATGCGGAAGAATTCCAGCGACTTGTTGAGCGCTACTTCAAGCGGGTGGCGATGCTCGGGCAGCGGGTACTGTATGCATCGGCAATTCTGCCTCAAGGGGTGACAGGAGAAGCGGCTCACTACTCCCGAGAACAGGGTTCGGCAGTACAGAAAGCAAGCGGACTCGTGCGTCCCTGTTATCAAGTGGCAATAGCTTCGGACGCCGTCTTGCCTGCAGTAGCCTCCAGCCTGTTTGAACAAATCGGCGAATCAGATCCTGAAATTCATGTGCTCCAACATCAGCTGGAGCATGCCGGCCGGAAAATCCTGGGGCTGGAGGAAGAGGTGGCAGGGTTGAAGACGGCAATCGAACTGATGATGAATTCACATTCCTGGAAAGCGACACGACCTCTTCGCGTTGTCGCAAATGCACTTCGGGCTGTCAGCGGAAGCCGGGCCGAGAAGGAACCGTAGAGTGTTTACACGGAGGCTCATTCGGACTGAGCTTGCCTGCGTCGATCGGCGATCGAGGTAGGGTGGCAGCCGTCTTGCCCACGGTCTTATCATGAGCCCATGAATTATATGATGCAGCGATTGATCAAATCCCTCCGGTTTGCACGATTCTCCATCGTCGAAGGCCTCTGGTGGTATAGACGTCACGGTCGTCTGCCCAGGAGAGCCGAGTGTGCCGATCTATTCCGGAAAGCCTTCTTTCGATTCAAAATACTCGCCCAACGAATATCGCCTGCTCCAAAAACAATTGAGCCGGTGCTCCAGCCTTATGAGGCCTGGTTGCGAGTCAATGTCTGGAACCGGCGGAGGCGTGATGACCTGCTCGACCGCCTGAGCCAACATGCGGGCCGGTTGCCAACGATTTCGGTGGTCATGCCAGTGCACGACCCGCCGCTTGAGTTTCTCACCAGAGCCATAGATTCAGTACGGGCGCAGGTGTGTGGAGAATGGGAACTGTGTATCGCGGACGACTGCAGTACGAATCCAGCCGTGCGGGATGAATTGGAGCGATTCCGCGAGAAAGACCCTCGTATTCGCATTACGTATCTGGAGCGAAACCTCAATATCAGTCTCGCTACCAACCGCGCCGCTGAGCTGGCGACCGGTGAGTTTCTTTTATTCTTCGATCACGATGATGAGTTGACGCCGGATGCTGTCGGCGAAGCAGTTCTGTACCTTGCGGACCATCATGAGACCGATGCGCTCTATTCGGATGACGACAAGATCGACCTGTCGGGACGGCGGTATGCACCACAATTCAAGCCGGACTGGTCGCCGGAGTTGCTGCTCTCCTACATGTACATGAGTCATGTGTTCGTGGTGCGCCGGTCATTATTTGAATCCGTCGGAGGCATGCGGGCGGGATTTGAAGGCGCTCAGGATTATGACCTCGCGCTGCGTGTGGCGGAGCGAACGGGCGCGGTCGGGCATATTCCGAAAGTACTTTATCACTGGCGGGCATTGCCGGGTTCGACGGCCTCCAGCGGCGCGGCGAAGCCGGCCAGCCTCGAGGCAGGCCAGCGGGCGGTTGCCGAGACTTTCGAGCGGCGAGGCATCGCGGCCCGTGTGACGCAACCGGAATTTGCTGCTGCAGGAAACCTGGGTATTTATTGTCACGAATTTCCTGATGATGGACCGACCGTGACGATTCTCATTCCGACCAAAAATCAGGTCGCTGTGCTGCGTCAATGCGTTGAGTCTCTTCGCGCGACCACTTATCGACAGTATGAGATCGTCATCATCGACAATGAGAGTGACGATCCCGAGACGGTGGCCTATCTGCGTTCGCTTCCCCACCGAGTCATTCGCATCGACAATCCGTCCGGACGGTTTAACTATGCGGCAATCAATAATCGGGCTGTAGAGCAAGTAGCCGGCGAGCTTGTCTTGTTTTTGAACAACGATACGGAGGTAAAGTCTCCACGCTGGCTGAGTCAAATGGTGGGATACGCGCAAATGTCGGGAGTCGGCGCGGTCGGGGCCAAACTCATCTTTGCCGACGGCCGCATTCAACATGCCGGTATTGTCCATGGCTTGTACCATGGAATGGCCGGCCCCGCATTTAAGCTGACGCCGTCATGGGAACATGGGTATCTGGCCTATGCCTCCGTTGTTCGGAATTGCTCGGCCGTTACCGCGGCTTGTCTTCTGACATCTCGTCGGCTTTTTCTGGAATTGGGTGGCTTCAATGAGGCGGAGTTCGGCGTCGCCTACAATGATGTGGACTACTGCTATCGTCTGGTGGACCAGAAGTATCGCTGCGTCTACTGCCCCGAAGCGCAGCTCATTCACTACGAGGGTTACTCGAGAGGGTTCCGAGACGATCCAGCGGAGGTCGCCGCATTCAAGCAAATGTACAAACGCCGCCGTGATCCCTGGTATAGCCCGCATTTGTCCTTGGTCGATGAAGGCTTCAATTTTGTGCCGCGCACCATTGCGGCGCGGCGACAGAAGCCGATTCCGATGGTGATGACCGCATTGAGCTTGAACTGCGAAGGTGCGCCCTGGAGCCAATACGAATTGACGAAAGAGCTGGTTCGCCGGAAGGTCATTCAGCCCATTGTATTTTCCCCCGTGGACGGCCCGTTACGGTCACTCTATGAAGAAGAGGGGATTCCGGTCATGGTCGATCGGCATCCGCTTTGGGGTGTGACAACGCTGAAGGAGTATGAAGAGGCCGTACGAGCCTTTTCGTCCAAGTGCCTTTCGTGGGGGGCGGAACTGGCATACGCCAACACACTTCAAAGTTTCTACGCCGTCGCGGCGGCGCATGAAGCCGGATTGCCTTCCGTATGGAATCCACGAGAAAGCGAGCCCTGGCAGACCTATTTTGACTATTTGCCTGACGGCGTTGTCCAAAAGGCCTACGATTGTTTTGCGTTGCCCTATCGCGTGGTTTTCGTTGCTGATGCCACCCGAGACGCCTATGCGGCGCTCAATACGCGCCACAATTTTACCGTCGTTCGAAACGGTCTCGACCGGACGCGCATCGAACAGGCGAGCAGGGAGTGGCTCCCTGCGCAGGCACGCAAGGCCCTCGGCGCGCGTGATGGTGAAGTGGTGATATTGCTTCTTGGAACGGTCTGCCCCAGAAAGGGGCAGCAGGATCTTGTCAAGGCCCTGTCTCAGCTTTCTCCAGATCTCCAGGCGCGGGTTCGATGTTACATCGTAGGGGATCGGCCAAGTGAGTACAGTGTAGCGCTACATGCTCTTGTCGCGGAACTGCCGTCTGAGTTGCGCGGCCGAGTGCATCTCATTCCGGAAGCACGCCAAACCACACAGTACTATCGTGCTGCGGACCTCTTTGTGTGTACATCACAGCTTGAGAGCTACCCACGGGTGGTATTGGAAGCGATGGCCTATGGCCTGCCGATCGTGACGACTCCCGTATTTGGGATCCGCGAGCAGGTTCGAGAAGGAGTGAATGCCTTGTTTTATGAAGCGGGTGACAGCGGCGCGTTGGCCGATCGCCTTAGGAGTGTACTTCTGGATGAGGCGCTTCGGGTCCGATTGGCGTCGAAGAGCGCCAGCGTGCTGGCCATCGGGACTGATTTCGATGAGATGGTCGGGCATTATGCGGACATCTTTGCCGAAGCCTGGCTGAGCGGCGGAGGACTCTTGTCATGACGGCACAGTTTAATCTGGAGACGCCAGGCGGACCGCAGTTGGAGACGATCAACCGGTTCTCTGGTTGGTATATTCCGGACCATGGCCGTCGTCCACAGTTGTACGTGGCCTGCAATGGAAAACGAGCGGCGTCGTTGGAGTGGGGAAGCGTCCGAAGGGATGTGTCGTCGGTCTATTCGAATCACTCGCAAGCCATCATTAGCGGGTTTCAAGGCGATCTCCTCATGGCCGAACAGGATCAGGCACAGGCGGTCGAGGTGGTGGTCCTCGATGCAGCTGGGCAGGATCGGGAATTGTTTCGCCGAACCTATGCCGTCGGGGCCTATCACCCGCCGGTCATGCGCGACCGATCCTTCAATCTGTTTGATCTTCTCGTCTGCCCGGAATGCCGATCTCCTCTGGCGAGCCAGGAACTTGGGTGGGGCTGCCCTCGTTGTGCCAGGCTCGTGCCTCTCAGAGGACGTGTTCCGCACTTTCTTCAGGAGCAGGGAACGCCCTGTCTGCATGTCACGGAGCAGACACACACCCATCCCTATTCTACCGATGTGCTCGAGATCCTTGGCCGCCACCGTGCGGGGCTGGTGCTGGATTTCGGGGCCGGGCACACGCCAAAAGAATTGTTGCGGCCTCATGTGGTCTACCTCGATGCGGTCCAATATGAATGGACCGACCTGGTCTGCACGCGCGCGCGGCTGCCATTTCGCGATCACACCTTCGATGCGGTGGTCAGTCAGGCCGTATTTGAGCATCTTGAGGATCCGCATTTTACGGCGCGAGAGTTGTGTCGTATCCTTCGCCCAGGGGGCATCATTCACCTCGACACCGCCTTTATGCAGCCATTACACGGAGACCCTTGGCATTTTTTCAATATGACCCAGCATGGCCTGCGGAAAGTGATGGCTCCCTTTGAGGAACTCCGATGCGGGATCAAGAACTACCAACATCCCTCAGCGAGCCTATTGATGCAATTCGAGGCGATTGCGCCCTTCATCACATCAAGAAAGTGGCGCAACACGATGGCCAAATGGCGCAAAGAGTTACAGGCTGGAGCAGGGGAGTTCGATGACGCGCTCGGTGAAGCCGGACGAACCATCTTGGCAGCAGGATTCTTTTTCGAAGGACGGCGACCGTAGCGATCGCGCTAGTTCGTCCACACTGAACAATCCCAAAAGGTATCGTCCAGAAGAGCGCATGGATCAGGAAAAGAACTGCAGCGGGAGTTTGACGGGGCGAAATCTCTACGTGGGGATTGCGGGAGAACGGTCTCGTAACGTCGGGCTTGATGCGTGTCGGGCTGTGGCTATTAGCTTGGTGGTGTTCAGTCATGGCGTTGGCTATTTGGAACCACTTATTCCCCATGTGACGGAATCGCTGAAGTTCGGAGGATTTGTCGGAGTCGAGTTGTTTTTTGTGCTCAGCGGGTTCTTGATTGGGCAGATGTTACTCCGCGCTGCAGATGAGTCGCGCTACGGTTGGCTCAAGACATTTTATTTACGGCGGTTCTTCCGGACGCTTCCTAGCTACGTGTTGTTTATGGGAGTCAATATCGTATTCGCACTGCTGGTGATGCGGTCGCCCGTCCCCGATGATCTCTGGAGATACATGATATTTGTTCAAAACATGAGCACACCCCATCCGAACTTCTTTCCAGAGGCCTGGAGTCTCGCGATCGAAGAGCTGTTCTACATCGGGTTCCCACTGTCCTTTCTGATATTGTCTTGGGCGTTGAGCATCAAGCGGAGGGCGGCAATTCTCGTAACGGCGCTCATCGTCATTCTGGGATCGCTCCTCGCTCGCGGGATTCTGGCGTCTGAATCTGTCTCTTGGGATGCGGAAGTTCGAAAGGTTGCTGTCTTCCGGTTCGACAGCTTGATGGTCGGAGTGCTGCTCGCTTGGCTGGATCAGGCTGATGCTAGGATTCTCAGAGAAAAGGCAGTGACACGGTCTCTTATGGTGCTGCTGGTGCTGTGTGGTATCTATGTCTCACTTACACCGATGGAGGTAATGGATGACTCGCATTTCAGCAAGACGGTTCTCTTTACCTTCACGTCCTTCGGTTGCGCGGCCGTGGTGGTTGCATCGCTTCCTCTACAGCTGCCATCCAGCCTGACATCGGTCGTTACTTTGATCGCGAAGATTTCCTATTCAGCCTACCTGGTGAACCTGCCAGTTCTGATCCTGATCAATTGCTTCATCGTAAATGACGGAGTGGACGGAGTGGCATGGTTTCTGATGTTTCATTTTGCAACATTTGCTTCGGCGTTCGCTCTATATCGGTACTACGAAGTCACATTCTATCGGTTACGAGATCGTTATGTCCCTGAGAACGGGCGCACTGATCAGTCGCAGCTTCAACTGGCTGCGTAGGAAACGAGCGAAGGTAAGGATATTGCGTGCGCGGGAGGATGATGTTGGGACCTAGTTTCATGGAACAGCGATTGCGGAGCATGCTGCTCCCAGGAATGAGGCGGCTGGGGCTGGTGCCTCTACTGCGAAAGCTCCGAGCGAGCGTCCGTCCTCCTCACGAATCTGGACCTCTTGCTGCTGGCAATGCTGGGAACGACCAGGACCGGGTATCCGACTATTGGGGACAACAGTTTCAAGCGATGAGAGTGGACAATTCCTACTGGCTCAATAACAAGCTGGTCGAGGAGTCTACCTATCGCCTGATGACCGATACTCCCCAGCATTGGTTGAGGTGGCTGATGAACGACTATTTTTCCGGGCGGACGTTCGACCGGTCCCTGAGCGTGTGTTGCGGAGATGGGGCGCACGAGATCCAACTTTATACATCGGGTAAGGTGCGATTCGTGAGCGGGGTCGATATTTCAGAAGGGGCCATCAAGCAGGCGGCGGCGAGGTTTGAAGCGGCCGGCGCGTCGTCGGAGTGCTACCGATTTGAGGTGGGGGATGTCAACTCGCTGCGCATTGAGGACACCTTTGATCTGATCTTCTCGACCGGCGCGCTGCATCACACGACCAATCTGGAAGGACTTATCTCAACGGTAGAGCGCGCCTTGGCGCCGGACGGATATTTCGTGGTGGTCGAGTTCATCGGCCCCAATCGGTTTCAGTGGACCGATCAGCAGATCGAGATTGCGAACCAGGTGCTCAGCGTCCTCGACCCTGCCTATTTACGGGATGGCAGACAAACCAAGTTCGAGAGGCCGACCATAGAGAGCATGCTCAGGTGCGATCCGTCAGAAGCGGTGCGATCGGCCGAGGTCTATCCACTGGTGAAAAAGTATTTCAACGTCCGTTACGAACGGTTCTATAACGGCACGCTGCTGCATCAGTTGCATCCGCTCCTGCGTACTGAATTGGCGAACCAGGGGAAGCGGGATTTTGATTCGATTGTGAAATTGATTCTTCTCCTGGAAGACCTGCTGATCAAAAGCAATGCCCTGCCGTCAGACTTCGTGTTCCTCATCTGTCAGAAACCGGTGCCGGGCACCCGGCGAACGGAATAACCAGGGACCTCAACGCATGTGCGGCATTGTCGGCGTGTGTGATCGCATGGAGCCACAACAGGCACGCCATGTCCTGTCGCGCATGCTGGCAACGATGGCAGCACGCGGTCCTGACGGTGAAGGCCAGTTCGTTGATCACCATATTATGATGGGTATGCGGCGGTTGGCGGTGATCGATGTCCAAGGCGGTGGACAGCCGCTTCTCAGTCGAGACGGCCAGGTCGTAGCCTTTCAAAACGGGGAAATCTATAACCATGCCGCCCTCCGACGGGAGCTGACACAAGGCGGTGCGGAATTTCTGACGGCCAGTGACACGGAAGTGTTAGCGCACGGATACGATTATTGGGGCATGGATGAGTTGCTGGCACGTCTCGACGGCATGTATGCGATCGCCATTCTTGACCGACGGAATCATCAGCTGCACCTGGCGCGTGACCGATTCGGAGAGAAGCCCTTGTACTATAGTGCCTCAGGCGGCAAGTTCGCGTACAGCTCGAATACGACTGCCTTGGCATGGTTGCCCTGGGTCGATCGTGATATTGATGCGGACAGTGTCGATCGGTACCTCGCGCTGCATTATGTGCCCGGCCGTCGCACGATTTTTAAAGGGATTCAACGTGTCCTGCCCGGCGAACGACTCACGCTATCCCTTGATTCGCTCCGGGTCACCCACGAACAGTATTATCGCCCCGCTGTCGGGCCGGTCGAAACAGTCGATACACGGACGCTTGTCGAGCGGATCGAGGTCGCAGTCACGAGTCGATTGGTCGCGGATGTTCCTGTTGGCGTCTTCCTGTCTGGAGGTATCGACAGCTCGATTGTGGCGGCGGTCGCCGCGAAGCATCATCCCGCAATCGATACGTTCTCGATGGGCTTCAAAGATGTGCGTTACGATGAGTCGCCACATGCTCAGGTGGTGGCGCGCGCCATCGGCTCATCTCATCATCATTTCACTTTTGACGAAGCGGCCTTCCACGAGTTGCTGCCGGCGGTGATTGATGGGCTGGATGAACCGCTCGGTGATCAAGCATTGCTTCCGACCTATTGGCTCTGTCGGGAAGCTAAGCGGCACGTGACGGTGGTGTTGTCAGGAGAAGGAGCCGATGAGTTATTCGCGGGGTATGAGTACTACGGTGCCCTGTTGTCGCGTTGCTCGTGGCGTGCTCGTCTGAGAGCCTGGATGACAGGACGAGTGTCTGCGGTGCCCCTTCAAGAACTCTGCGATAACGTTTGGCCCGTGACGCCGTCCGGATTTCCGCTTGTCATGGATTCGGCGGGAAGGCGAAGGTTGCTTGGCGGGTATGTTCCAGATTCCGATCCCTGGGAAGATGTGTTGCAGTCCACGCTCCAACAGTCGGAGAACTCCCTCCAACGAGCCACCCTTACCGATATCCTGACCTGGTTGCCCGATGATCTCTTAGTTAAGCTGGATCGCATGGCCATGGCGAATAGTCTCGAGGGGCGTGCGCCATTTTTGTCTCCGGCGTTGGTCGAGACGGCCCTTCGGCTGCCTGAATCCCGACGGATGACCTTGACGCACAGCAAGGTCGCGCTCCGCGAAGTTGCCGCCCTGTTGCTGCCCCGCGATATCGTTCAGCGCAAGAAGCAGGGATTTATCTTGCCAATGGCGACGTGGCTGCAGCAATGGTTACGGAGGGTGGGGAACCTGTCTGAGTATTTTGATCTGCAGCGCATTGCCGCCTTCGATGGGAAGGCGGCAGCATCCCTAGTTGAGCGGGAACTGGTCTCCACCTGTCCGAATGAGCGCCTTCTGTTTGCATTGGTGATGCTGGCTGAATGGCATCATTCATTCTTTCGTCGCATTCCTTCCGATTTAAAATTCTAAAGAGCCGGGCTGTCGACCATAGGCGTGGATCCGGCAGGATTTGTGGCCGTACCTCGGCTCTGTCTGATCCGTCAAAAAAATCGAAAAACCTATCCTTGTCTGAGAACTCCGGTACTATTTGACTAGCCGGGTTTCCCTGCACAAACAGTGGATATTGCGAGGCAACGGGACGATAGACGCGCCATGACGGTTACCTATTTTTCCAAAAGCTCGCCCATCGGCCCGAGTAGTCGCTACCGCGTCTACCAATTCTTGCCTCATCTTCAACAGTCGGGCATCGATTGCCATGTAGATCCGCTGTTCGGCGCCACCTACTTCTCGATTCTTCAAGTGCGCTCATCAGTCTTACAAACCTGTCTGAAAATTCCCTATGTCCTGGCCCGCTTTCTCAAACGTTTGGGAACGCTCCTGACTCTGGGGCGACGGGACCTGATCGTGATCGAAGGGCAACTCTTTCCCTATGCGCCTCCCCTGATCGAACGGCTGTTGCGCTGGTTGCGGTATCGGTTGGTGTTCGAAATGGATGACGCCATTTATCTGACTCGTGGCCATGAACGGAAGATGCCTGTGCTCTTCAGGATGGCGATGGGCGTCATTGTTGGAAACGATCGGTTAGCCGCCTACGCCACCCAATATTCCTCTCAAGTCACGGTGGTGCCGACGGTGGTGGACACTGAGCGATTTGCCCCCAGGCCCTTGCGACCGACCGCCGCATCCGATTTGGTCGATGACCCTATCACGATTGTCTGGATCGGCCTGGCTTACAACCTCAAGTATTTGAACGTGCTTGCGCCTGCACTCCGCCGGCTGCAAGAGCGGTATCGCGTGAAGCTTCGCGTCGTCTGTTCTCAGCCACCGGTGCTCGACGGGTTGGACATCGAGTTTCGATCCTGGGAGTGGCGGCGTGAAGTTGAGGATCTTCAGGATGCCACCATCGGCGTGATGCCGCTGGAGGATACAGAATGGGCCCGGGGCAAGTGCGCGCTCAAGCTGTTGCAATATCTCGCGGTAGGGTTGCCGGCGGTGGCCTCGCCTGTCGGGGTCAATCGCGAGATTCTTGTGAATGGGGACAATGGATTTTTCGCCTCGACCGAACAAGAGTGGTATGAGCGCCTCGAATCATTGTGCCGGGACCCACAATTGCGCGCTCGCATGGGACAGGCAGGCCGCCAGACCGTAGAGACGCGGTATTCCCTGGCGGTATGGGGGCCCAGGCTGGCCGATGTCTATCGCACCTTTGTCCAGGGCGAGCCTCATCTTCTGATGCAGCGGCCTGTCGGCCTGCCTCTGTCTGACCGTAGACATTCCACAGGTGCGTGATGATCCTCCTGGCGCTGACATTCCTGGTCGCCGTTTTGCTGTCGGTGTATGGCGTGCCGATTGCGCGCCGGGCCGCGTTGAAGTTCGGCATTGTCGATAGCCCGGATGGCCGGCTCAAGCATCAGGGAGAGCCGGTTCCGTATTTGGGCGGATTGGCGATCTACCTCTCTTTTCTCGTGAGCCTGGCGTTTACCTTCGAGTTCCGGCAGGACGTGCTCGGCATCGTGCTCTCGGGAACGTTGATCATCATGCTGGGATTGATCGACGACTTCGGAGTGTTGTCGCCCGGCGCCAAGTTGGCGGGACAGTTCCTGGCGGTGTTTGTCTTGATCAAGAGCGGCATACGTATCGAGATTGCGTCTCTTCCCGATTGGGTCGATATCCTGCTGACCGTGTTCTGGATGATCGGCATCATCAATGCCTTCAATCTTCTGGACATCATGGACGGCTTGTCGGCCGGGGTTGGCGTGATCAGCGCAGCGTTTCTGTGCGTGGTCGCGATTTTGAACGGTGACCAGACGATCGCTTTTATGCTGGCCGCGCTGATGGGAAGCCTGCTGGGTTTTCTGCGATACAACTGGCGGCCGGCGTCCATTTACATGGGGGATTCCGGCGCCATGTTCATCGGCCTGATGCTGGGTGCCCTGTCGATGATCGGCAAGTACACGGAAGGTCATTCCGTCTCGCTGTTGACGCCGGTTTTGATCCTGGGGATGCCGATTTTTGACACGCTGTTCGTCATGTACATCCGATTCTTGCGCGGATTGCCGGTCTTTCTCGGCAGCCCCGACCACATCGCGATACGGTTGCGTCATTGGGGGCTCTCGGTCACGCACGTGGTGTTGCTCAGTTACCTTGGCGCGGCAATCTTAGGCGGGATCGGATTGCTGGTCATGGCCGTTCCGCAGGATCTCGCCGTGATCTTGAGCGGCGTGACCGTGCTGGGGCTGGCCGCCGCTGCGGTCGCGCTGACGCGGGTGAATGTGTGCAGCGGAGTCGTTGCCGTGAGCCCTGAGGTCGTCCCGGCACGTTCGACAGAAAGGACCGACGCGGTATGATTGTGATCGTCGGGGCGGGGTTGGCAGGGCTCAGCGCGGCCTATCACTTGCGCGGGATGCCGTACAAGATTCTGGAACGGGAACGCGAAGTCGGAGGACTCTGCCGGTCGTACGTCAAAGACGGATTCACCTTCGACTATACGGGACATCTGCTCCACTTTCGCCAGACGGCGATCAAGGCATTGGTGGAAAGCCTTCTCCCCGATCGGCTTCAGCGGCACGCGCGCAAATCCTATGTGTTTTCTCACGACACCTATACGGAGTACCCGTTTCAGGTCAATACGTACGGACTTCCGCCGGAGGTGGTACGTGAGTGCCTGTTGGGATTCATCGCCACACTGACACAGTCCGCATCTACGCCGTCGGTCGAGAGTCCATCGTTCAAACAATGGATCATCGACAGCCTGGGCGAAGGGATCGCCAAACATTTCATGGTGCCATTTAATGAAAAGCTCTGGCAGGTGCCGCTCGATGACCTCACCTCAGACTGGGTGTCGTGGCTCGTGCCGAAACCGGATGTCAAGGATGTGGTCAGCGGGGCATTGGGCATTAAGGACAAGGCATTTGGCTACAACCCATCGTTTCAGTATCCGGTGAGCGGCGGCATTAAGGTATTGCCGGAAGCGTTCCTCCCGTCGGTCGAAAACCTTTCGTACGATTCCGATTTGGTGGAGATCGAAACGGGGAGGCGCCGCGCTATTTTCCGGAGTGCTCAGGGGGAGCGCACCGAGGAGTACGACCGTCTCATTTCGACGATTCCATTGCCGGAGCTGGTGCGGCGGTGTGTTGATCTTCCGGCGTCGATGCGGGAATTGGCCGGGTCGCTGCGTTGGGTGTCTGTGTACAACGTCAATCTGGCCGTCGCCCGGGAACGCATTTCCGACACACACTGGATCTATTTCCCGGAGCACCGGTACCCGTTCTATCGGGCTGGGTTCCCCATGAATTTCTCTGCCTCCATGGGACGGCCCGGATGCAGTTCGCTCTATGTGGAAATTTCGCACCGGCCGACGGAGAAAGAGTCGGAGGCCGCGCTGATCGAGCGGGTTCGCCGCGGGTTGGAAGAGGCGGGCGTGCTGCAGCCGACTGATGAGCTGGTCATGTCGGACGTCAAAGATTTGTACTACGCCTATGTGCTGTTCGACCGGTACCGCGGCCGCGCTGTGAAAGAGTTACTGGCTGAGCTGGAACGGCGCGGCATTTCGTCAATCGGGAGATATGGCTTGTGGGAGCATACGTCGATGGAAGACGCAATCGCCCAGGGGCAGCAGATTGCCATGCGATTGCGAATGAGGGCCGCGGCCTGAGCGCATCAACAGCATGGATGTAATCTGTCACGTCATCACCAAACTCGAATTGGGCGGCGCACAGGAAGTGGCGATGCGGGTGGTGTCGAGTCTGGATCGACGGCGATTCCGCCCGGTGCTCATCGCCGGGCCCGGCGGTTTGTTGACTGAGGAGGCGCATGCGCTCGAAGGCGTCGAGCTTCGTCTGATTCCCTCGCTCGTTCGAGACATTCGCCCCCTACAAGATTTGCGCGCGTTATGGGAACTGGTCGCCACGTTTCGGCGGCTCCGGCCAAAGATTGTGCACACCCACAGTTCAAAAGCTGGTATCCTAGGGCGGTTGGCCGCCTGGCTTGCCGGGGTTCCTTGCATCCTGCACACGATACACGGGTATGGCGTGACACCTGCCCAGCCACTGTGGCTCCAACATATGGTCATCGGGCTTGAATGGATGGTCGGGCGCGTGACTACCCATTGGATTGCGGTCTCTCAGGCCGATCGCCGTCAGGGACTCGAGTGGGAGCTCTTCAGCGCGTCGAAGGTATCGGTGATCAGGCCGGGCGTTGATCCGACAGCATTCGCGGCGCGCATCGAGCCGGCGGAACGAGACCGCCTTCGAGCCTCGCTGGGAGTAGGACCTGAGCAGCTGCTCGTAGGAACGGTCTCGTGCTTGAAACCGCAAAAATCTCCCGAAGACTTTATCCGCGTCGCCGCGATCGTCTGCCAGCGTATGCCTGCAGCCAAATGTGTGTTGGTCGGCGACGGCGCGTTACGGCCGCAGATCGAAGCGATGATCCAAGCGCAAGGGCTTCAGGAGCGGGTCACGTTGCTCGGCTGGCGACGGGATGTGGCTTCATTGCTGAAGGCGTTCGATGTCTTCGTGTTGACGTCTCAATGGGAGGGATTGCCCTGCGCGATTCTGGAAGCGAGGGCGAGCCGGATTCCCATCGTGGCGACCAGAGTAGGCGGCTCCGCCGAAGCGATTGTTGAGGGCATCCAGGGCACGCTCTGTCCCGCGGGCGATGTCCGGGCTATAGCGAGTCGCGTGTGTCAATTACTGGGCGATGAGCGACTTCGTGCGGATCTGCGGAACGGGACGCAGGAATTGCCGGAAGAGTTTACGATTCAGGAAACGGTCAAACAGTATCACTCGCTTTACACGTATCTCCTGCACGCCACGCGGCCGGCAGAAGATATGATGAAGTTGCAGCCCAATCGAATGTGAAGAGGGAACCGGTTAAGACGATGAATATTCCGCTACTTGATCTGAAAGCCCAGTACCAATCCATGCGCAGTGAAATCCTGGCGGCTATCGAGGCCACCTGCGATGAGCAGGGCTTTATCCTCGGGCCGCGAGTGGCGGCGCTCGAACAGGCAGTGGCGGCCTATGCGAACAGTACGTATGCGGTGGGCGTGGCCTCAGGCAGCGATGCCTTGCTGCTTGCGTTGATGGCGTTAGGAGTCAAGGCGGGCGACGAAGTCATCACGGTACCCTTTACCTTCTTTGCGACGGCGGGAGCGATTTCCCGGCTAGGCGCCAAGCCGGTGTTTATTGATATCCGCCCTGATGATTTCAACATGGATCCGAAGCTGCTGGAACGAGCGATCAGCGGACGGACCAAGGCCATTATTCCCGTGCATCTGTTCGGCCAATGCGCGGAGATGGGCGCGATCAACGACATTGCGCGACGACACAAGATCGGCGTGATCGAAGACGCCTGCCAGGCTATCGGCGCCGCGCAACACGGACGGCGCGCCGGTGTGTTGGGAGATGTGGCCTGTTTCAGCTTCTTCCCGTCGAAAAACCTGGGCGGTTTCGGTGATGCCGGCATGGTGACGACCAATGATAAGGAGCTGTCGGAATCCATCGCCATGTTGCGGGTTCACGGGAGCCGCGTGCGGTACGTGCATGAAGCGATCGGCATCAACAGCCGGTTGGATGCCTTGCAAGCGGCCGTCTTGCTGGTAAAGTTGAAACGGCTCGATCAATGGGCCGAAGGCCGCCGGAGGAATGCTGCGCGGTATACACAATTGTTTGCCGACGCGCAATTGACCGATTATGTCACGCTGCCGGTTACACGTCCTGATAACTTCCATGTCTTCAATCAATTCACACTTCGTGTCCAGAAGCGCGATGAGTTGCGGGCATACTTGAAGGATCACGGCGTGGGGTCGGAAGTGTATTATCCATTGCCGTTGCATCTGCAGAATTGTTATCGCGACTTGGCCTATCAGAAAGGCGCGTTCCCGCAATCGGAACAGGCCGCGGAGGAAGTGTTGTCGATTCCGATTTATGCAGAACTGACCGATGAGCAGCTTCAGTACGTCGTGCAGATGATCGCCTCCTTCTACCGCAAACGATAACTCAGGCATGCTTCCTCAGAGTTGAAGGCTCTCCGCTCCAGGCCTCCTCATTCTGATCGACATCAATCATTCTCTGTTTCATGATCGCCGGTCAGGCCTCGACGTACGGTGAGATCTGGGAGGAAGCCCGCATGATGTCTTCTCTTGTAGGAGTTAATTGCACATCCGTATCAGCGGTGGGTGAAGGTGCGTCGGTGCTATCGGCCATCGAGCTGCTGGATCATGTAGGCGGCGCATCTCCCCTGTGCGAACGATGACATCGGCGCGGTGCTTGGGGCAGTGGTTGTTTTTTATGAGCGCGCCCCACACAGTCAGAGCCTTGTCCGGTCAATCGGGCAGGACGAAGCGATGTGGAGAATGGAGGAGCGGCTTGGAAGGCCGCAGGGGATCATCAATCTGTGCTTCTGGCGCAAACGGGTCACGGAACAGTCCGGCGAGTGGTATGATCTCGCCACCTTCATCGCAGAACGCTCGGCGATTCAGTTCAACGGCCGGCTCTGTCCGGACTCTATGGACCAGTGCTTCCCCTTCGACGGCAGGCATAAGTAGCGCGAGGCATTCCCGAACAATTTATCACGCTTTCGGTGGTGCCACGTCGGTGGGTCGATGGTACGCGTCCGCTTCGTAGGGCTGCTCCGCCTTGTTGCACGAATTTCGAAGAACACTTCAAGAACGCGCGAGAATAGACTATAGTAACACTGCAGATTTGCAGATTACTTGTGACAAACCCTAGCCAGAACACTCCAATTTCAGGGCCGTTGCGGATTGCGCTCATCGGCGCAGGCCGCCACGCGCAACACCATGCCCGCGCCATCTTGCGATGTCCCGGTGTGCAGTTGGTTGCGGTGGCCGATCCTTCCGATGCAGCTCAAGCCGCCATGCGCGACATCGTGCCGGGTATTGGCTGTTTTAAGACGCCGGAAGAGCTCTTTGCTTCGGAAAAGCTTCACGTCGTCCATATCATCACTCCGCCGGCGACCCATGCCCCGCTCGCGCGTATGGCGCTTAAGGCCGGATGCCACATTTATGTGGAAAAACCGTTCACCGAGTCGGTCGAAGACGCACAGCAGATCCTGGATGAGGCGAGCGCAAAAAACCTTCGCGTCTGTGCCGGCCACCAGCTGCTCTACGAACCGCCCACCCGGGTGCTGACGCAATATTTGCCCTCGATTGGCCGGGTCGTGCACGTCGAAAGTTACTTTTCCTTTCGGACCGTCCGGCATGCGCCTGGCGGACGGAAGGTGCTTCGCGCCGACCATCAATTACTCGATATCCTGCCGCATCCCGTCTATCTTCTGCTGCAGGTGTTGGAGCAAGCCGGAGAGGGGCGCACGGAACTATTGTCGCTGGAGGTCAGTCAAGCCGGAACCGTACACGCGCTGGTACGACGCGGCGGCGTCACCGGGACGTTGATCGTGACGCTGGAGGGACGCCCTGTCGAAAGTTATCTGCGGGTGATCGGTCGCAACGGTTCGTTATTTGCTGATTACGTTCGGAGTACCACCCAACGGGCTATCGGGCCGGGATCGTCCGGCATTGATAAGCTCTTCGCGCCCTACCGGCAGGCCTGGCAATTGTTGGCCGGGACCACTTCTGCGATGGCGAGCCGGTTCCTCAAGAGCCAGCGGAGTTATCCGGGATTGGCCGAACTGTTTTCGGCCTTTTACGAGTCGGCCCGCACCGGTCACCAGTCGCCGCTGTCGCCCGAGAGTTTGCTCGAGACCGTGCGTATCTGCGAGCGGGTGGCGAAGGCACTCAAGGCAGGGGAAGCCAAGGCCCTGGCGGCGGCCGCACCAAAACCGGTCGAGAGCCGCGGCGTGCTGGTCACCGGCGGAACGGGATTTTTAGGGAAGGAAATCGTCCGCGCGCTCTTGTCGCGCGGACGTCCTGTTCGTGTGGTGGCACGGCGCGAGCCATCGCCATGGGAACGGATTGCCGGCGCCGAATATGTGGTGGCCGATGTGGCGACCGGCGCTGCCGCGTCTCTCTTCAAGGGGGTGGATACGGTCATTCATGCAGCCGCAGAAACCGCGGGTGGCTGGCCGGAGCATCAGCGTAATTCGTTGGATGCGACGGAGCAGATGCTGCGAGGGGCGGCCGGGGTGGGCGTCAAACACTTCGTTCATGTCAGCAGCCTCGCCGTGCTGGCACAGGGCACGGGGCAGCCGATTCCCGACAATCATCCCTTGGAACCGGACAGCAAGGGATCGGGACCTTATGTATGGGGGAAGTTGGAATCAGAACGTCTGGCGGTGCAACTCGGCAGAGAGCTGGGCCTGTCGGTGAAGGTCGTCCGTCCTGGCGCATTGGTCGATTATCGCGATTTTGACCCGCCCGGCCGTCTCGGCAAGCGATTGGGCAATATCTTTGTGGCGGTCGGATCAGCGGGTGATCGTCTTGGAGTGGTGGATGTCGGATTTGCCGGTCGATTCCTCGGCTGGATGACAGACGCCTGGGACATGGCGCCCAGTCCCTTGAATCTGCTTGACCCCGTGTCTCCGACCAAACGTGAGCTGCTGCATCGTCTCCGCCAGGCCAATCCGGATCTGTCGGTGTGGTGGCTGCCCAGGTTCGTCCTCGTTCCGCTGTCGTGGCTGGCAACATTGGCGCAAAAAGTCTTGCGTCCCGGGAAGCCGGCGATCGATGTGGCTAAAGTCTTCAGTGTGTTGCCCTACGATACTTCCGGGATCGCGAAGCTCGCTCCTCACGTCGATTCCGCATTGGAAAAACCATAGTTGGTTTCCTTCCTCACGATGTGCCCCTGCAGTCGTTGATGGCCTCTGGTCCGCAGAATATCTGTCCGGATCGAGAGGGCTAAGTGCCTGAAAAAGTGAACGATCCACCTCCTGTCAAAATAGTTGCTTCCCCGGGGTTGATTTGAGTCTCTAGAGGGGGTAAGTCTTATTGTATTCCGCAAGCAAAGGTAGTCTTCAAACAGCAACCGCCTCACCACCGAAGAGTTAACCATCATGAACATGCGATCGAATGCGCTGGCATTTACCATTGGTCTAGCCTTTCTGGGCTTCTTCTCCGGATGCGCGGAGGACCATCGCTGGCGCGCGGCGATGAATAGTGGCAATAACGCGATGCGCTCGGGCGATTATACGCATGCCGAAGAATCCTTTGTGGCGGCGCGTAAAGAAGCGGAAGTATTGGACCCGCAAGGCAAGCGTCTCGCCGAAACCTTGAGCCAATTGGGAGAAGTGAATCGTGAGCTGGGCCGGTATCCCCGCGCTGAAGCACTCTTTCAGGAGGCCTTGGCCATCAGAGAGCGCGTGTATGGACCCGCCCATGCTGAGACGGCTGCGAGTTTGACGGACTTAGGCGAGCTCTATCGCCTCCAAGGGTTGTACACGCAGGCGGAAGCGCTCCATCAACGAGCCAGAGAAATCCGTGAGAAGGTGTTCGGCCCTGATCACAACAAAACGGCGGAAAGTCTCAACAACATTGCCGTAGTGTATCAGGATCAACGGCGATTCTCCGATGCGGAACCGGTGCTGCAGCGTGCCCTTGCCATTTTCGAAAAGCAGCTCGGTCCGGAGCACAGCCTGACGGCGATCACACGAGACAATCTGGCGAAAATGTATCAGGCGCAGGGGCAACATCCCCGCGCCATGCCGCTGTATCAGCGCGCCCTCACCATTCATGAAAAGGCCTTCGGCCCCAATCACCCGATCGTGGCGAGGAACCTGGAAAATCTGGGCGACACCTATCGCGCGCAGAATCAATATCCACAGGCCGAAGCGCTGTATCAGCGTGCCGTCAGCATCTTCAGAAAGTCGCTCGGGAGCGACCATGTAGATACGGCAGAGGCCATGAGTCGATTGGGACAACTCTATGAACTGCAGGGACTCTATTCGCAGGCAGAGCCGTTGTTTCAGCAGGCGATTGCGATTCGGGAAAAACAGCAGGGCGCCTATAACCCTCAAGTGGCGGGCGAGCTGAAAAATCTGGCGTCGCTCTACCAGTCGCAGAATAAGCTGGATCAGTCGGAAGATCTGTACAAACAGGCCCTGGTTATCTACGAGCAGGCTGTCGGGTATGATCGTGAGACGTATGTGAAGACCTTGAAGAGTTATGCCTCCTTATTGAGACGCCGGCAACGCTCGGGCGAGGCCGAACGCCTGGAAGAGCGGGCGAATAGCGTGTTGAAGCGCCTCTCGTTGGAGAGTCAGAACCTGGGGAAAACTGCCGCGGATATGCCGCTTGCGCCTGTTTCTCCGGTCCCATAGGAACTGCAGCACTGCCCCCCGACCGATTCTCCTGTCCTCTCTCCTGCCTCTCACCTGACAATCAGGTGATTGCATGCCTGCTTCTTGGCGAAGCCCGCCCGGCGGCGACATGCCCCCTTCGTAAGTATCGATTGAGACACAACGTAGAATCTCCTACACTGTGGCCGACGAACCGGTCAGTGCGACCCACCAAGAGGAAGTTCTATGAATCGAATGGTCATCTCGATGGTAGCCGTCGTGTTTCTCGTCAGTGCGGCCTGTGCGAGTAAGCCCCCGAAGAAACAGTTTCAGCGGCTAGCGGGGGAGTTTGTCTCGCCGGTCCACATTACCAAGCCGATCGACCAGCAGAGCGCCGTGATCGGGATCACGCTCAAGAGTTCCGCATGGACGCCGAACACAGAGGATCGCCTGTATCTCGTAAAGATCGAGAATGATCGCGATGTATTCGAAGGAACGAAGCTTATTCCGACGAGTATCGTGGCCCCACCTCCGGGAAGCGGGGGAGGCGGAACGGTGTATGTGCAGAACGTGCCGCCGGGACGTTATGCCGCGGTGGCGTTCAGCACATCGGAAAAGGGGTTTGGTAAGGTGCGGGAGGTGACCCTCTTTCTGTTGCCGAAGACGGCGGTGAAGCAGAGCGACACGACCGTGACTCCCGGGAGCATGCATTTCATGGGGGAGTATGAGGTCGGCGCGTCGATGATGGTGCTGCAGGAGAATGCGGCCGATGACGTGCAAGCCCATTACTTCGAAGCCTTCTGGGGGAAACCCTTGGGACAAGTGATTGCCGATCTCCAGGTCCTTGGCACGCCTGCCTATTTCGCCGTTCATACTGTTAGCGTAAAACGAGGAAGCCGGGATGGAGAGGCTGAAGCCCGGTTTCAGGCAACGGCGAAGCGCGATCTTGAACCTTCGTGGGCGCCGATCATTGAACGGTATCGAGCGTCGGCGAAGTAAGAGGCGGAACGCATCAGTCTGAGGTTGCGCACCATACGGTCGGTGCGCAACCGTTTGTATGACGCATCCGGCAAGACCCTGCCTATTCGTGACCCACATGTTATCAGCGCAGGCCATGTGTTCAACATGGCCGCTCCTCGTTAACACACTGTTTACTTGCTCCGGAGCGCTCTGTGATCTTCCACCTGTACGCTGGTCGTGATCGACTCACCTCACCACCACCGCAGGAGGAATCACATGCGACTTGTACAGGAAGGGCTGAAGATCAGTCGATTCCGTCCACGCCGTCAAAATATCTTGTCGTTTCGTCATGGGTTGTCCAGGGTTAACGGCGTCTGCCGTGAGTGTAGAACCGATCTTCGCGCCGTCCCCGGGATCCGTCGACCTCAGGCGACGCTGTGCCAGGGTTGCATAGCCGAACGACTTGAACGTCTCTCTGCCGACGCGTTGTAAGATGGGTTCACCAGGGCCGCCGTCTGACCTGTAAAGGCTGCGCGGGAGTGTCCGGTGCCAACCGCTGTGCGCGCTGCATGGCGGGAGGTACAGAAATCGGCATCTGTCCTCCTGTCAGCGTTCCTCCTCATGCCTCGAATCTTTCTAATCGTCGTCCCGGCATGAGCTGGAACCGAGCGCCCTCTATTTTCTCGCTCCGTCACCAATGATGCACAGTCACGATAGATAAGGGGAGCTGTCCCGCTCCGGCTCAGAAGAGGGGGACAGCCCGGGAGAGGAGGTGCGGAGAGGTGGGCGCAGCTCAACTCCCATCCCACGAAGCGATTAGGCCCCCGTACGCAACAGGGCGCGATGTCTCACGAGCTCGTCGAGCGCCAGGTCGCGTTCGCACGTGGCGGTGTCGAGGACATCGGCGTGAAGTTCCGATTGCGTTGCCGCTGGTGTCCAGTCCGCAGCTTGCCGCAATAAGTTGCGCTGTTCGTGAAGCAATTGCCGGCGAATGGATCGGAACGCCTGGTGACGTGATCGTGATCGAACGACATGCGCGACGCCCATGCCCCCCTCCCATCGGTAAAGTGACTGTTGCGGCCACAGGCTACCGCGTGAACACGACAAGCGGATCACGGACAGGTTAAGAAGGGGTTACAACGTGCGGAGGAAAAAGACTCTGGTCGTTGATGGAAGCGTTAGGTGACGAGTCGGTTCATCAACCATTGTTGCGCTGACCGCGCCGCTCTTCGGCCGGGCGTTTGTCGCTTGTAGGTTCCGTCTCGATGGAGAATCCAGGCGTGGGTATTGTCTTCCAGGTAGGGACGGAGACCTTCCTCGATGATCCGGTGGCGAAGTATCGGATCCAAGACTGGAAACGCGACTTCGATCCGCCGGAAAAAATTGCGATCCATCCAGTCTGCGCTGGAGAGAAACACTCTGTCATCGCCGTCGTTGAGGAAATAGAAAATCCGGCTGTGCTCGAGAAAGCGTCCGATGATCGAACGTACGCGAATATGTTCTGAGAGGCCGGCGATCCCGGGTCGCAGGGCGCAAGGTCCACGGACGATCAAATCGATTTTGACGCCGGCTTGAGAGGCCTTGTAGAGCGCGCGAATAATCTGCGGCTCCAGAAGCGCATTCATCTTGGCGATGATGTGTGCCGGTTTGCCTTTCCTGGCGCGGTCGGTTTCTCGCGCGATCCATTTCAGCAATGTCGTATGCAAGGTGAACGGCGATTGGAGCAGATGTTTGAGTCGACCCGGTTGCCCCAGCGAGGTGAGTTGTTGAAACACCGTTCGCACATCCCGACCAATCGCCGCATCGCAGGTGAGCAATCCGAAATCCGTATACAGCCGGGCATTGCGGGCGTGATAGTTGCCGGTGCCGAGATGGGTATAGCTGCGCAGAAGCCGGCCTTCGCGCCGAAGCACGAGACTCATCTTCGCATGCGTCTTGAGTCCCACCACGCCATACACCACATGGGCTCCGGCTTCCTCCAAATCATGCGCCAGCTCGATATTGGCTTCTTCGTCGAAGCGGGCTCGCAATTCGATCACCACCGTGACTTCTTTTCCGCCGCGCGCGGCATCCACGAGGGATTGCACGATGGCAGAATCGGCCCCGGTTCGATACAACGTTTGCTTGATCGTGAGCACGTGGGGATCGGTGGCCGCCTGGCGAAGAAACTCGGTGACCGGAGCGAATGATTGATACGGATGATGCAAGAGGATGTCGTTCTGCCGGATGGCATCGAACCAATCCTCGCTCGGCACCGGAGTCGCGGGAACGCCGGGCGTGAATGGCTGAAACTTCAGATCCGGTCGATCGACCAGGTCGGGCACGGCCATGAGCCGGTGCAGGTTGACTGGACCGTGGCATTGATAAATATCACGCGCATCGAGATGGAATTGCTCGCGGAGAAAATAGACCAGGTCCGGGGGGCAATTGTCCGCCACTTCCAGTCGCACCTCATCGCCGAAGCGGCGATCCGGCAACTGCCCCTCGAGGGCCCGGCGAAGGTCGTCCACGTCTTCTTCGTCGACGAACAGATTGCTGTTTCGCGTCACGCGGAATTGGTAGCAGCCGGTGACATGCATGCCGGGAAACAGTTGATGCACAAAGGCATGAATCACCGACGACAGGAACGCAAAATCGTGCGGCCAGGCTGCATTGCGAACGGGGAGTTGAATCACGCGCGGCAGCGACCTCGGAACTTGTACGATGGCCGTCCCATTGGGGCGCCCGAACGCATCGGTCCCTTCCAGGGTCACGAGAAAGTTCAGACTCTTATTGAGCAGTTTCGGAAAAGGATGCGCGGGGTCCAGCCCGACCGGACTCAGCAACGGGAGCAACTCGCGCGAAAAGAACCGGCGCATCCAGCGAATGTGCGACGGCATCCAGTCGGCCCGTTTTAGAAAGCGGATCCGTTCGTCGGCGAGTTTCGGAATGAGCGACTGGTTTAGCACGACGTACTGTTCCTGCACCAGTTGGTGGGTGAGTACGGCGATGCGGGCCAGGAGCTCCGACGGCGTCAGACCGTCGGCTCCCCGCTGCTCCACTCCATGCGTGACCTGTTCTTTAAGCCCGGCGACTCGAACCTCGAAAAATTCATCGAGGTTGGAACTGACGATGCAGAGGTATTTTAATCGTTCCAGCAGGGGAACTTTCTGGTCTTTGGCCAGATCAAGCACGCGGCGGTTGAATTCCAGGAGACTCAGCTCACGATTGATGAACCATTCGGGACGGGAGAGATCGCTCGTGACCGGGCGTCCGGGAGCAGCCTTAGGTGTCGGCGCCTGGGGTTGGCTGTCTGAAACTGTCGACCGTAATGCCATACGTAATGGGTGGGCAGTCTACACCAGCCGGGTGTCACGGCAGATCAAGAAACGGTTAACTTTTTCCGGTTACCGGCCGGACCTGCTGCCGGATTCGCCCGTTATCGGGCACAGCCGATCCTGGCGGTGGAGACCACGAAGTTGTCGAAATAGCGCTGTTGAACTTTGCTCAATGGAACAGAGGTCCAATATTGTTCCAGGTACACGGCATTGATGCCATATTCATGATAGCGGCCGATCCAATTCACGCCGGTCCGTTGCGCTTCCAACTGATCATCGATCCAATATTCCAGGACGCCGTCTTCCGCATCGCGACTGTTCAATTTCATGTGTACTTCGAGACAAAACCATTTCCCGATGTTGGCAGGGTTGAACAGCGCAGTCCGGCCGCCGGCGGCGCCGAGCCATCGCAGGCGCGAGAAATCGTTATAAGTGGTCGTGCGCAATGCGCCTGATTCGTCGGTGCCGGATGCGGGATCGATGTAGAGGCGGTCGGGATCCGAGTCCGGACGGGCCCCGCTCCACAAATGGCCGATTGCCGCCTGAGCAAATCGGTCGCTGGAGAGAATGGTGGCCCTGGTTAACTTATCGGCTCCGCCACCGGTCCAGCCCGGTTGCAGCCGCAGGTCGAATCGCCAGTAGATGTCGCGGTATTGAGCCGTCCCCGCATCGACCGGCCTCATGTAGCCGCTTGGAGTCTTTCCGAAGGCCAGATGGAGCGAACCTCCATGCGGATCGCCGGGAAGGTATTCCGCGCGCATGCCGATGGAGGCCCCGACGCCTGCCCCGTCTTCGCGGACGAAGCGGCCATGCCGGATGTCGTACTCGAAGTAATGGCTTAAACGGTCGATCTCGAAATCATCGCACCAGATCCATTCGGGGTGCCGGCTCTGCCAGTCTTCGCACAGGGCCTGGTGGGAATCAGTTGCAGCGCCAGGGCCAGGCCCGAAGAGACAAACGGCGGCGCACAGCGCCGCCGCGAGACTCCATCGAGACCGAATTGCCATGGCTAGCAAATTACGAAAGACCTCGTTGCGTTGCATGACGTCGCCCTTCGCTCGCATGTCTTGTTGGTGCCACAATCACCGCAGGATGCGCAGAAAGGCCGTCCAGCGAGACCGCAGCGAGTGAAGAAGCGAGTCGTACTCATTTGGTACGGTGAGCTTCTGAACGACGCGAGAACGCCGCTGGCGGACTTTGTCCGCATCCTGCTAGCTGGTCACCGCCCCTTCGGAAGCGGAGGAGACGTGGCGGGCGTATTTCCCCATCACCCCGGAGAGATAACGGGGCGCCGGGTGTTTGACTTTCTTCAGACGAGCGGCCATGTCTTTCTGGGTCACGTTGACGTCCAACCGCCGTTTCACAATGTCGAAGGTGATGACATCCCCGGTCTTCACGGCGGCGATCGGGCCGCCCTTGATGGCTTCAGGGGCGACATGTCCTGCCATCAGGCCGTGTGTCGCGCCGGAGAATCGCCCGTCGGTGAGCAGCGCGACGGAATCGCCGAGTCCTGCGCCGACGATGGCGGCTGTTACGCCGAGCATTTCCCGCATGCCCGGCCCGCCGGACGGTCCCTCGTATCGAATGACGACGACATCGCCGGCTGTGATCTTTCCGGCCTGCACGGCCTTGAAAGCATCTTCCTCGCGCTCGTACACCTTGGCCGGCCCGCTGAAATGCAGGATAGAATGGCCGGCGACTTTCACGACGCACCCCTCCGGGGCCAGGTTGCCTTTGAGAATGACCAGGCCGCCGGTCGGTTTGATCGGCTTGGACAGCGGGCGCAACACCTGCTGATCCGCTTTCTCGACGGCGGCCTTGGCCTCTTCGCCGATCGTCCGTCCGGTGACGGTAATCTGGTCCGGATGCAGGATCTTTGCATCGATCAAGCGTTTCGCCACGAGGGTCGTTCCCCCGGCCGCATAGAGATCCGCCGCCGTGAAGTGACCGCCCGGCTTCAGATCGGCCAGCAGCGGCACCTTCCGGTTGATCTTGTCGAAATCGTCGATGGTGAGACGCACACCCATCTCACGGGCCACCGCCAGCAGATGCAGGACGGCATTGGTCGAGCCGCCGGTCGTCGCGACGGCGGCGATGGCATTTTCGATTGAGCGGCGAGTGATGATCTGTTTGGGGCGAATGTCTTTCTTGAGCAGGTCCATGACCAATTTGCCGCATTCGAAGGCCACATCGTCCTTGCGCGCATCCATGGCCGGAACCCCGTTGCGTCCCATCGGCGAGATACCGAGGAATTCGAACGCAATGGCCATGGTATTGGCGGTGAACTGGCCGCCGCAGGCGCCGGGTCCCGGACAGGCATGATCTTCCAAGTCTTTCAACTCGGCATTCGTCATCTTGCCGGACGCGTGCTTGCCGACTGCCTCGAAGACGTCTTGAATGGTGACATCATGTCCTTGAAAGTGTCCCGGCATGATGGAGCCGCCGTAAATCATGAGCGAGGGGACGTTCAGCCGGCAGAGCGCCATGACCGTGCCGGGAATGGTCTTGTCACATCCCGATAAGGCAACGACGCCGTCGAAGAGATGCCCGCGTGCGACGAGCTCGATGGAATCGGCGATCACCTCACGACTGATGAGCGACGCCTTCATGCCCTCGGTGCCCATGGAGATGCCGTCTGAGACCGCAATGGTGTTGTATTCGATCGGGGTGCCGCCAGCCGCGCGGATGCCTGCCTTGACCCGCTCCGATAACCGGCGCAGGTGAAAGTTGCAGGGCATGACTTCTATCCAGGTGTTGGCGACGCCGATCAAGGGGCGTTCGAGGTCGGCATCGGTAAATCCGACGGCTTTCAGCATGGCGCGGGCCGGCGCGCGGCCCGGTCCGTCGAGCAGGTTATGACTTTTGTGCCGAGGGTCGATCGTCATGGAAACTCCTTCAGTTACGGGACGGGACACCACCGTTCAATGCGAGACGTGTCGAGATTGATCGCAAACTTTCGCATAGATGGGCGTGGGGGGTCAATCCGCGTACATGATGGTCAGGCCTGGCAGGGACACTGGCAATGCTGGAGCGCTGAAGGGGGGATGAACGGGGAGGCGGTACCGAACGCGCGGCAGGGAGGCACCCGAGGATGCGACCCTGCCGCAAGGAGTATTAATGCTTGTCCTTCTTGTCGTGCTTTTCTTTCTTGTCGTGTTTCTCGTGCTTCGCTTCCTTGTCGATAACGGCGCCTGTGGCTGCGTCGATATGCACTTCCGTCATCGCGCCGTCGGCTCCGAGCACTTCAACTTCCCAGACCGTCTTGTCGTGCTTCTTTTCGAGTTCAGCTTCGACTGCCGTGCCCGGCGCCGCCTCCAACGCAGTTTTGATCGCCTGGTCGATGGTGACTTTGGCGTCCTTCACCAGGTCCGCGACATCGCATGTCTCGTCCTTGCCCTTGTGGCCCTTGTCACTCCACGCGGGAGTCGTCATGAGACACAGGGCCGCAACCATGAGGGCTGGAACTGCCAGGTGCTTGATCATCTGTGACCTCCGATTCAGTTCAGGTGAACGGATTACTGAGGTTTCGCTTCGCCATGTGGATTCGCGCCATGAGGGTTGCCGCCGTGCGGATTCTTTCCATGGGGTGCGCCCTGGCCCATGCCCTTGTGCTGCTGCATCATCTTCTCATGCTCGGCCTGTTCCTTGGCGCGCTGTTCGGGAGTCAGCAGCGCAAGGACATCCCGTCTGGTTTTGACCGACAGCACCCGGAGTCCGATTTGCACGTCGGCGCTCTGCTTCAACTTCGCTTCGATGGCTCCGATGTCGGACTTTTCGTCATCGGTCAGCGCCTTCACTTCCCGTTCGGCGACCTGAATATCGGCCTCCATCTTGATCCGGTTCTTGTCGAGATTCAGCTGCAGTTCCTTCAGCTTGGTCACTTGATCGGCGCTCAACCCGATCTCCTTTTCATGCTTCAGAAGGTGACGGATGAGGTGGCCGGCGCCCCCATGCATCATCATCTCCATCATGGCGGCGCCCATGCCGTGCTGGCCTTTCTGGTAGCCGCCGCCGTGCCCGCCATATCCGCCTTCGGGATTCGCCCAGGCGGGGGAGAGTGTCAGCGCGCAGGCAACGGCAGACGCGGTGGCCAGAGTGAACAGTTTCGTCGTCATTCGGTTCCTCCTTCAGTTAAGTGCGATTAATGTCCTGTCAGCCCACGTAACAAACCCCGGTCACCGGTGAGGGCATTCACCATAAATTGAACGGCCAACGCAGCCAGCAACAATCCCATCAAGCGAGCGATGATTTTCTCGGCGATGGGATTCAGCCATTTCGCGCTGCGCGCGCCGATCGCTAATATACTGTAACTCGCCAATCCGATCAGTACAAGGCATCCCAACAATACTATACGCAACAACCAGGTGGTGGCCTGCGTTTCCAGCAGAATCACGGTTGAGATCGCCGCTGGTCCCGCCAGCATGGGGATGGCGAGCGGGGTGATGGCGATATCGTCTTTGCTGGTGCCGGCGGCGGTTTCTGCCGCCGTTTCCTGAACCGTGGACCGTTGGGCGCGCAACATGTCCAGCGAGACCAATAACAAAATAAGTCCGCCGGCGATTTGTACGGCGGGTAAGGAAATGCCCAACAGACTGAGCAATGTTTGGCCGAACAGGGCGAAACCACTCAGGATCCCGACCGTCACGAGACAAGCGACCCGCGCGGTTCGAAGTCGCTGGGCGACTGAATCGCGAGGGGTCATGGCGAGAAACGCCGGGACCACGGCGATGGGATCGACGATCACGAAGAGGGAACTGAACGCGAGGAAGGCATATTCGACCATCGTCATAGAAGTGGCCGGCATCAGGATCGTGCGGATCAGGACGAACTGCGTCTCGACGCGGCGAGGATCTCGGCTCGTGGATCGCTGTGGCGGCCCTGTCTCAACTGTTCATAGAGCGCCCGCTCTTCGGCGGATATGTCCGTCGGCATGACGATTTTCAGCTTCAGGAACAGATCCCCATGCTCCCCGGCGGCAGTGGGCAGGCCTTTGCCCTTCAGGCGCAGCTTGCTGTCGGCTTTACTGCCGGGCGGAATTTTCACCTTTACCGGTTCCGCCAGCGTAGGCGCCATCACTTCAGCGCCGAGCGCCGCTTCCCATGGCCAGACCGGGAGGGTGACGTGAATGTCGGACCCCTTCTGCCGGAAGACGCCGTTGGCTTGAAGATGGACGCGCAGGTACAGATCACCCGGTCGGCCTCCATTCACTCCCGGTTGACCTTTGCCTGCGATACGAACGCGCGTATTGTCTTGAACACCTGCCGGAATACGAACTTCAATCGTACGCTTTTCGGTTTGAGTGCCGGTGCCGCCGCAGACGACGCAGGGGCGGCCTCTCACGATGGCGCTGCCGCCGCACGCCTTACAGGGCACGCGCTCGGTGAGGTCGATGCGCCGGCTGACGCCGGTCGCCACGTCGCGGATGCTGAGCTCCACATCTGTTTCCAGGTCTTCTCCATCGACGGCAAATCCCGTGGCGTTTCCGCCGCGTCCCCGTCCGCCGAAGAAGGTTTCGAAGATATCCCCGAAGTCACCACCGCTGAATCCCCCGGCTGCGCCGCCTCGTCCGGTTTGGGCGCCTGCCTGCTGCCGGGCTTTCTCGTAGGCTTCGGCCTGTTCCCAGTTCTGGCCGTACTGATCGTATTTTTTGCGTTTGTCGGGATCCGACAACACCTCATGCGCTTCGTTCAATTCCTTGAACTTTTTCTCCATTTCCGTTTTTTTCACGCCGGTATGGAGATCGGGATGAATTTCGCGGGCCCGCTTGCGAAATGCCTTCTTGATGTCGTCGGCAGAGGCGTCCCGTTGGATGCCGAGGATGTCGTAGTAACCGCGTTGTGCTGTAGCCATCAGGATCTGTCCGTAGAAAATCTTGTGCGGCGCGCAGGCAAGGAGTGTAATCCTTTCCGGAGCTTACGGAGTCTCCCGGCGCATTGCAAGTGAACTGATGGTTTTTCCTCTTTGCCGCCGTTCTTTCTCCTCACGAGATAAGAAAGTCCTTCGCGTAGTCAAGGGCCGGAGATTAGGGCGAGGCGACACGACGGAGCGCAATGCGTCTTGGCCGGCTATCCCCTGTGCCAGGACAGGCGGGCGTGTGAAGCCTACCGTCTCTTGCGTGCGGTTCGGCGTTACTGTCGTCGGCGAGACCATGCGAGTTCCCAAAGGATGATCGCTAGGAAGAGGTCGGTGGCCGGTTCCGAGCCGGCTTGGAATGTAGACGAACTGGTACAGATCCAGGATGATCCTGCGGGCCTTCAGAATAAAATGATGTGATGGACTGCGTGAGCAGGACAGGATTGGGTCCTGTTCGGACAGGGATGGTGCTGGAGAAGAGATTCGTCGCATGACTGACAAGGAACTGTCTTCCTGCTGTGTCCGTCCAGTTACGATGAACGTTGCCCAGGATGTCCATGCTTGCGGACAGGTCTAACAGGATGCGGAAAAAGTCCACCAGCGGCGTTCTCGCCTCGTTCAGCGGCTCAACGTACGACAAGAGTACGATTCGCCGCTTCACTCGCTGCGGCCTTGCTGGATGGCCTTTTTGCGCATCCTGCGTACTATCCTGATACCAACACGCCACGTGACCTGATCGCGGCGCAGCGTGCAAAAAATGAGTTTTTCCGCAGCCTGCTAAGACAATACACCACACCATGATTCTTTGTTGACGACAGATCGGCGACCTCCTGGGTATTTTCTGGAGACTGTCGAGTAAGCACGCGTCTGGGTTACTCATCACTAGATCAGCTCCCTGTGCGTGCTGGTTGAAGCATCGACTCAGTGCGGTCGACCAGAATCAGCCGGTCGTTGCATTGTTCATTGTGGTGTCTCTACGCAGTCTGGCCAAGTGTAAAGGGGGGAGCTGGGTGTCAAGCGTTCAAGTTAGGGTATGTCTTGCGGTCGCACCGTTCGCTGCGGGCTGAGATCTCTCGTGCCATTTGTTCCGCGCCGCTAGAAAGTGACTGGTGTCGCTCAAGCAGGCGTCGTTGATAGCGGATCGACCCGCTGGCGGTCGATGAATAGATGCAATTTGCGGGTAGGAAAATAGAGGCGTACCGACGAGTTCGCGCTGCGGGCGATGCCACGATCGGCCCGTGCGACAAGTCGAAGGGGCCCGACGCGGCAGTGTAGCAGCAGATCCGCGCCGAGGTCTTCGATCAAGTCTACTTGGGCGTCGACCATGAGTGACTCCGGCGTTTCCTGCAGCGCAATGTCCTCCGGGCGGATGCCGAGCATGACAGGCGTTGGCTGTTGCGGAGGGCCTGCTATCAATCGCGACGGAAGCGGCACCGACAAGCCGTCGCTGTGAAAGATTGTCTCACCCGCCTGTGCGCTGAGACTGCCTTCCCAGAGGTTCATCGGCGGGGTGCCGATGAAGGCGGCGACGAAGGGGTCGGCCGGCGCGGTATATGTCTGCTGGGGCTCATCCGCCTGTCTGATCCGTCCACCTTCGATGACGACGATGCGGTCGCCCAGGGTCATCGCCTCCACTTGATCGTGGGTCACATAGATCATGGTGGCCTGCAGGCGTTGTTGTAACTTCTTGAGCTCGATGCGCATTGTGGTGCGAAGTTGGGCGTCCAGATTGGACAGCGGTTCGTCGAAGAGGAACAGCTTGGGCTTGCGGACAATGGCGCGTCCCATGGCCACCCGTTGCCGTTGCCCTCCGGATAAGTCTTTCGGCTTGCGATCCAGCAGCCGCTGAATGTCCAGGAGCTGCGCGGCTTCGCTGATGCGGGCTTCAATGGTGTCGCGTGGCACGCGGCGCATCTTGAGCGCAAAGGCGAGATTTTCACGAACCGACAGGTGCGGATACAGCGCATACTGCTGGAACACCATGGCAATGTCGCGGTCGGCCGGTGGCAAGTGATTCACTGACTGGCCGTCGATCAACACTTCACCTGCGGTCTGATTGTCGAGTCCGGCGATAATGCGCAACAGCGTGGATTTGCCGCAGCCGGAAGGGCCGAGCAGAATCGTGAAGCTGCCGTCAGGCACCTTTAGCGACACGTCGCGTAAGACTGGTTGATCGCCAAAAGATTTTGAGACGGAGCGCAGTTCTAGTTCGGCCATAGCGATTCTCTAGCAGATAACATGCTCACAGCATGCTCAAAAGGGTTCTCGATCTCGACGGCCCTGCTTATACCGGCCTTGCCGGAGTATTTATCTGGATGTCTGTCACTTTCATGCGTGGCAGACGCAGGCTATTCAGAACGGCTGTCCAACAAGGCCATACGAAGCACGTCGACTGAGGCGTACCCTTGCGGTACGTCGCAGGGAGATGCGCGACCGAGAACGAAGGTGGCGGTCGTTTCCGATAGTCTGCTAGCCTTTCACGGCCCCGGCGGATAGTCCGCTCACAATCCATCGTTGGCACAACAGGACGACTCCAATCAACGGCAGAGTCGCGATCACCGAGGCAGCCGCCAACTCGCCCCAGGGCATGGTGAACTCTCCCTGGAAAAGCGCGATGCCCACAGGCAATGTTTGCTGTTCGGGTTGGGTCAGAATCAAGAGGGCAAAGAAGAACTCGTTCCAGGCATAGATCAGGATGAGAATCGCGGCCGTGAAAATCCCCGGCGCCGCCAGGGGGAGTGTGATGCGGAACAGGGTGCTCCAAGGCCCGCAGCCATCCACCCGTGCCGCATCCTCCAGCTCGGACGGCAATTCCTTGAAGAAGCTCGCCAGAATCCAGATCGCCAACGGCAGCGTCAGCGCAACATACGGCAACACGACGCCCCAACGATGGTTGAGTCCGCCCAGCGAATCAAGTAGCCGCCAGATCGGTCCGGCGATGGCCATTTGCGGGAACATCGAGACGCAGAGCAGCACGCCCAAAATGCCGTGTTTTCCGGGGAGGGTCAGCCGCGCCAGTGCATAAGCAGCCGGGATCGCGAATAGAAGGGCCACCAGCGTGGTGGAGCCGGCCACGACGACGCTGTTCAGCACGTAGTCAAACAGATGATGGTCGAACAGGGCCGCGCGATAGAACCCCAAGCTGCCTGAGGGCCACCAGGAAGGTGGGGCCGCTTCGATTTCAGTTTGGGACTTGAACGAGGTGAGGACAAACCAGAGAAACGGCAGCAGACTGAGTCCCACCGTCGCGAGGATGCCGCCAATCAGTGGAATCCGGCGGCTCATGGGCGTCCACGCTCCAGGAGGCTCGATCCAATGGCGCGGAGGTACGTCAACGACAGAGCGAGGATCATCAGAAACACGGCCACGGATATGGCAGATCCGTACCCGATGCGGCCCTCCGTGAAGAGGGTTTGATAGCCATAAAACTGCAGCACCTGGGTGGCGTCGCCAGGGCCCCCTTGCGTCATCACAAACACCAGATCGAAGACGCGAAACGCGTCCATGGTGCGAAACAGGAGTGCGAGCAACAGCGCCGGTTTGAGGAGCGGCAGGGTGATGTGCCAAAACCGCTGCCACACGGTGGCGCCGTCGACGCGGGCGGCATCGTACACATCGTGTGGAATGACCTGAAGGCCGGCCAGGATTAAGAGGGCAGCGAAGGAGGAGGTTTTCCACACGTCGGCCAGGACGACGACGGCAAAGGCCACGCTCGGATAGGACAACCAGGGGAGATAGTCCGTGACGCGGTCGCCGAACAACAGCAGATTCGCGAACCCGTACTGGTCGTTGAAAATATAACGCCACAATTGTGAAGCCACCACCGTGGGAATGGCCCACGGAATCAGGATGGCGGCGCGTACCAGGCCCCGGCCGCGAAATCGCTCGTGAATCACCAGTGCAATGATCAGTCCGCAGGCCAACTCGAGCAGGGTGGAGAGGGCCACAAACGCGAGGGTCACTCCCAACGCCTGCCGCGCGACCGGATCGTGGAACAGCGCCAGGTAATTATCGAGGCCCACGAACGGACTGCCAAGGTGTGGAATGCCCACGAAGATGTGGTGCAGGCTGAGCCAGAGTGAGTCCATCACGGGATATAACGCGAAGACCACTGTGACCAGGAGCGCCGGCGCCACCATCGCCCAGGCGGCCAGTCCCTCACGGTGTCGTAGACGCGAATGCCTGTGGATCATGGCGCCGCCTGTGTCAGTGCCAGGAGCCGATCGATGTGCGCATCGGTGATCGCCGCCTCTTGTGCGAGGTCGAGGCCGTCAACGGCCAGGGCGCGGCTGAAATATCGCTGCAAGAGATGTGAAATGGCGGGATAGACCGGGGACCGTGGGCGAGACGTGGCGGCGTGGAGGACGTCGCGCTGGTTTCGGAGCTGCGGCGAGCGGGCCAGGACTTCGGGGTCAGAGAAGAGCGATTCCCGGGACGGCGCGATACCGGCTTCGCGCGAGAATTTCTTTTGCACGGCCTGGCTGGAGAGAAATTCGATGAGGGCCCAGGCTTCGTCCGGGTGTTGGGAATAGGCGCTGATGCCGTAGAGCCAACCGCCAAGCGCCGCAGCAGTCCGTCCGGGCGCAAATCCCGGCAGAGGCGCCACGCCCACGTGTCCGGCAATCGTCGAACGCGACCGGTTGTTGGCAAGTTCCCAGGCGTAGGGCCAGTTTCGATGAAAGACCGCATGGCCCTGCAGAAACAGGGACAGGGCTTCCGGTTCCTGATAGGTGAGGGCGGCGCGTGAACTGAGCCGGCCAATGACTCTATCGCGGACGAATTGCACGGCTGCCAGCGCGTCAGGCGAGGACAAGGTCGAACCGGTCCCATCCGGCCGCAGCAGGTTTCCGCCATGCCCCTCTATAAATTCCAGCATGTTACAGACCAAGCCTTCGTATTGCTTGAACTGCGCGGAATAACCTTGCAGCAGGGGATTGGTTGGCTGTTCGCCGGCCAGGATGGTTTCTGCCTGGCGGACGAGTTCCGGCCAGGTCGCCGGTACGGCGAACCCATATTTCGCAAGCAGGTCCTGGCGATAGTACAGCAGCCCGGCATCAATCCGGCTCGGGACACCGTAGTAATGAGCGTCGTACCGGCCGACCTCGACGGCGGCAGGCAGAAATTCCCCTCGCATGGCCGGTGAAAATACGTCGTCAAGCGGGCGAGCCCATCCGGCCACGGCAAACTCCGGGACCCAGATGACATCGATAAAAAAGACATCGACCGTGGCATCACGATTCTTCAACTTCTGGGTCAGGAGATCGTGGTATGCGGTTGAACTGTGCGGGGCGAGTTCGCGCACGACCGAGATCTGGGGGTGTGCGCGGGAGAAGTCCGCGAGCACCGCATCCCATACGCGCGCATGGTCAGGTTTCCAGGAGACAAACCGAAGTGTGACGCGCGGCTCCGAGGTTGTGCGAACAGCACCAGGCGGTGATTCCGAGCACGCGATACCGGCGCTGCAGGTCAGCAGGAGGACAGTGAGCAGGCCGATCCAGCGGAATGCCGTTCCGGCAGACGACTGTGACGGGCGCTGGATGCGCTGACGTGGAGATCTCCATCGCATCACTCTGTCAGGTTATACACAGTCCGGTGGGGTGATGCAAAAGAAACGAAGGGCTATTCCTCTCACCATGACGGTCGCGTCGGCGGCCTCTACCAAATCTGTGACCGCCGCGACAACGGCAACCGTCTCCTGGGTGCCTCACACCGACAGTGACCTGGCGGGGTGCAAGGTGTACATGAGGACATCGTCCGGCCTCTACGGCACACCGGTAGACGTGGGAAATGTGACGACCTATACGGCCAGGAATTTGTCATCTGGAGCCACGTATTACGTTTCCGTGACCGCATACGACCAGAGCAAGAATGAAAGTCTCCACTCAAGCGAAGTGAGCAAGCGTATTTATTGAGGTGAGGCAGGCGGGCTTGGATAGTGCCACCACCGGCCAGGCCCGTCTCTTATTTCTTGCTCTGCACGGCCAGTTCCCACCGGTAGCCATCGGGGTCCGAAAACCAGATTCCCATGCTCTTGGATCCTGGCGCCACGGGCCCGATTTCATCTCCCGGATCCTCCACCTCCACCTTGAGTTTTTTGAGATGGGCCAGGGCTTTCTTCAGTGCGGTCATCGAGGGCAGATGGAACGCCACGTGCCCGACGGTTTTCGGCGATGGCTTTCCTTTGGCGAAGACGATCAGCACATTGGCATTTCCGATCCCCACGCCGCCTTCATATTCAAACTGTTTGCTGAGTCCGGATATCCGCATGAACCACCGGGCGCTGGCGCGTGGATCGCGAACCGCCAGCCCGAAATGCCAGACTGCGCCGAGCGTGAATGGAACCTTCATGTCTGTCACCTCCTGCTATGAAATGGGGTACATCCTATCACGGTGCCGCATGGCCTGACGCCCCTGAACGCGCCGCCTACTCTATCGCCTGTTTTTCGTGATTCAGCAACCAACGTTTGCGGTTCAGCCCGCCGCCGTAACCGGTGAGGGACCCGTCGGCGCCGATGACCCGGTGGCAAGGGATGACGATGCCGATGGGATTGGCGCCATTGGCGAGGCCGACCGCGCGCACTGCGGTCGGTTGCCCGATGAGTCTTGCCAGGTCACCATAACTCACCGTCTGTCCTGCTGGAATCTCGCGCAGCGCCTTCCACACGCGTTTCTGAAAGGCGGTGCCTGCGGTTGACGTCAGGAGTGAGTCGATGGCGCGGAGATTTCCCTCGAAGTAGTCCGCGAGGGCCGAGGCATGCCGCGATGATGCCACTGCCGGTGTCAGGATCATGCCCTGTGATCCATAGTGACGCGCCAACAGCCGCCGCATGCGATCCTCGAAGTCTACCCAATCGACAGCACGCAAATGTCCCTCATCATCTGAGATCACGACCAAGGTTCCGATCGGCGTCGTCAGGGTCTCCGTGAGAAGGTGAAGCTGGTGAGCCATGATGGATCTCCCTGTTGCGGTGACGGTGCTTATTGATCGAGGATCCAGAAATACTGGGCCGCGTATGCCCGCCATGGTCGCCAGGCCTCGGCGCGCTGCAGCAGGTGGGAGGCCTTGTTGCGCATCCTGCGTACTATCCTGATACCAACACGCCACGTGAGCTGATCGCGGCGTAGCGTGCAAAAAATGAGTTTTTCCGCAGCCTGTTAGGTCTGCGGCGGCGAGACAGCGGGCCGTCGGAAACGTTCGCGTCAGGCGCGCGGCGGTGCGGCGGTTTTGGCCTTCGCCATCATCTTGCAGTAGGAGCAGGTGCCGGCGGTCGTCGGCTGTCCGCAAGACTCGCATGGAATGAGGGTGCGTTGATCCTTCTCGGCCATGGACTCCGTGGCGGGTGTGGCGGTGGATTGTTTGTCTAGAAACCCCCAGTAAAAACGCTGCTTGGTGCCCGGGGATTCGGTCTCCAGCCGGTTGAGCACTTCCTTGTAGAGAATCATCTTGGAGCCCTTGGCCATGGGGCATTCTTCGACGATGTAGTCGATGCGATTGACCACGGCATAGGCGGCGATTTCCCGTTCGGACAATCGGCAGAGGGGTTTGACCTTCTTCGCAAATCCTTGCACCGATGCCGGCAGCGTCGGGCTCTGCTTATCCAGATAGTCGTCCTGCCAGTGCAAGACATTGCCCAACAGGCGCGCCGCTTCGTCGTCGAGGTTATGGCCGGTGGCCATGACGTCATAGTCCTGCTCAACTGCCGCGCGGTTAAATTGATAGCGTTTGATCGTTCCGCAGGTGGAGCAGGTCGGACGATGAAGGATGGTGGCCAGTTCACGAATGCCGGCTCCGGCTTCCTGTTCGACGACGTGCACCAGCAGTTTCGCGCCATGAGAAGCGGCCACCGTCTCGGCATAGTGCCGCACTTTCCGGTGTGACTCTTCCGAATAGGCGCCGATGCCGAGATTCACATACAGCGCGTCGGCGCGATACCCGAGCGCGAGCAGGATATGCCACAGGGCCAGACTGTCTTTGCCGCCGGAGACTGCGACGAGAATCCGGTCTTCGGGCGTGAACATCTTGAAGGCCTTCACGGCGCGCGCGACCTGTTCATGGACAAAGGTCGTAAAGCAGGCCTTGCAGAAGGCGGCATTGTGCCGCGGCAATCCGATGACCGCGCGTGTACTGGTCGGACATTTGGTGCAATTCATGGTTGAGCAGTGTTGAGTGGTAAGTTGTGAGTGCTGAGTGGCAGACCAAACTCGCCACTCAAAATGTTCCGCCGGAGATCACCGGGCGGATCTCAACCTGGTCGGCGTCGGCCAGCATTTCATCTTCCGTGACGAGTTCATCGCCGCGGATGACCAGATGCGCCTCCATGACCAGATTGAGCTCGCGCAGCAGTTCCTTGGTGCGCTTCGGTCCTTTGATCTCGACTTGTCTGTGCGGGTGACTCAATTGTACGAGCATGCGCGATGATACGGCTGATGCGCGCGGGATTGCAATCGGATGATGAGCCCCCGGAGATGAAGCGGGGAGAGAGGTCGTCCCGTGAGACGGTCCGAGGCAAGCGCCGGCTGCACCTCTACTGACCGGCTGTGGAGCGTTACCTGACGTTCTGGATGATCTGGTAGATCAGCAACCCGACTACGCCGAGGAACAACATTGCGGATGCCACTGCCAGACGTTTATATTTCTGGTTGTTGATGTCCAACGCGCTGAATGAAGAGTTTTTCCAATCGAGGTTCTGTTCGTTCACTATCTCCTCCTGTCCTTCTCCCGTCTCGGTAGACCCCGCCTCCCCATCCCGTTCTGCGGGATGAATGTGTGACTGATTGAGCGGTTACGTTGAGGACCATCCCGAATCGCGAGTTCCCTGGGCATACTCCCTGGTTGGTATACGCTCGCATACCTGGAATTGCAATGAAAGATACTGGACAAAATTCTGGTAGCGACCGGATTTTATCCAATCGCGCTTGGTGAAAATTGGCGGATGACACTGCTGGCTTTGCCGTGCAGGGTGGCCGTGACATGTCGCCGCGGAACCGGCCACAGACACTGGATTGAGCGATGGCCTCTTCGACGATCTCGTGTCCCGGCGAGTTCCAGCGGTGGTCAGGTGCAAATTCCAGCGAAGCGAGCGCCGTCATTGACCGGTAGGAACCGCTGCCTCCGTCCCATGGAAAATAGCGTGAATAGAATACCACGGTCTATGCTGATGAGAGGGAAGGTGGTCCGTTTCATGCCAGACGGGCAAGAAGCTCGAGGTGAAGAGGCGGACCCTGCTCAACGCCACGCGTGGAGCGGGGGAATGGTGGTTCGACACGGGACGTATCACTCACAGCAGGGCATCCCTGAGGCATTTGGCCGCTTCTTCCGGTGCGACCGGGTTGATGTAAAATCCCGTGCCCCATTCGAATCCGGCCACTTGCGTGAGTTTTGGAATGATCTCGATGTGCCAGTGATAGAAGTCCCCCGTTTTTTCATGCAGCGGCGAGCTGTGCAGGATGAAGTTATACGCCGGCCGCGCCAGCACCGCATCCATGCGCCGGAGTGCTTCACCGAGCATGGGGGCCAGAAATTCGAACTGGGTCCGTTGACACTCTTCGAAATAACCGGTGTGGCGCTTCGGAAGAATCCACATCTCAAAAGGAAATCTCGGCGCATAGGGCGTGAGGCAGAGGAATTCCGGATTCTCCAGGACCACTCGCGTTCCCTCCGCGGATTCCTGCCGCAGGATATCGCAGTAAATACAGCGCTCTTTTTGTTGGAAGTGTTGTTTGCACCCATCGATCTCTTCGAGCACGCTGGTCGGCACAACCGGCAGGGCGATCAGCTGAGAATGGCTGTGTTCTAACGTCGCGCCCGCCGCGGCCCCGTGGTTCTTGAAAATCAGGATGTACCGAAGCCGAAGGTCTTTCTTCAGGTCGAGAATCCGGTCGCGATAGGCCCAGAGCACATCCTCCACTCGTTTTGCCGGCAGATCGCCGAGGCTTTCTTTGTGAGTAGGGGTTTCAACGATGACCTCATGAGCCCCGATTCCGTTCATGCGGTCGTACAAGCCGAGGCCTTCCCTGCCCATGTCTCCCTCCACCTGCAAGGCGGGAAACTTGTTGGGAATGACTCGCACGGTCCAATTCGGACCGTCCAGCCCGGAGCCGTGGGGCCGGTACGCAAGAATTTCTTTCGGGGTCAGCCGTTCCTGTCCCGGGCAAAACGGACAGAGGGCTGCTGAGGGAAGCGGCGCAGACGGCATATGCACATCCTGAGGGCGTCCGCTCCGTTCGGTCGAGATAATCACCCAGCGGCCGACGATCGGGTCTCTTCTCAATTCGGGCATCTCAACTCCTATCGTTCCTGACACATGATTCGTGCGTCCTGTTCGCTGTTCAGCGCGGGAATCGACACAGACTGATTCCGTGAACCGCGAGCTGTAATCAGTCCCGCTTACACCCGCCACATTGTGGCTTCAAAGTCGTCTCCCGGGCGGGTAAAGGTAGCCGGGCTGTGATGAGGGTATCGTGCGATTTCCATTCCGTGCTCCGACACCGTCAGCGTCAACCGCAATTCTGTGCCGACATCGATCTCCAGGTCTTTGAACGGAATGCCCAGTTCCAGGATTTTCTGGCGGCAGATGGTGCTGTATGCGCCCATGTCGCGATACGTGCCGGATTCATCCGTCCGTGCGAGCTGGAAGCTCTCGACTTCGCCCGTCAAGGCAAAGGACAGTTTGTATTGCTGGATGCCTGAGCCGATGTACAGATCCGCCGTGCATTGCTCCTGGCGGGTTTCGGATCGCTCATCGAAATCGAGACGGAAGTACAGGTGTTCGGGATCGAATCCGAAGAAAATTGCGGTGAAGAGTCCTTCGGATTTCCACATCGCCCCCAGGGGAGGCGTCGGATTGATGGCGCCGGCCCCGCGCCATTCGAAAAAGTTCGACGCCCGGCCGTCCAGGGTGGGGGTGATCAGAGCCAGGGGGAGCTGCACCAGATCGAGGCCTTGGGGCGTGCGCGTTTCGACCAGGGGTTGATTCAGGATATCAGGGGGCGTCATCCCGGCATAGGTCCAGACGTTGCGCAGGTGCGTGCGAAACAGGCGGTCGAATTCCTGTTTGTAGTCGGTGTCGAAATCATCGCCATACCACCAGAACCAATCGCTGCCCTCGGCGGCATACAGTTCGTCCCAGGCTGCGCGCGCCTTGGCCGGCTCCAACGACGGTGTCAGTTCGACGAGGCGTGCCCGCGTGTGTTGCAGGAGATCCCAGCCGCGATTGTCCTCCTGGTGGCCGATCCAGATCTTGAAGTCCTGGTTGATCCAGGATCCGGAGTGCAGCTGTTCGAGTCGCTGCGTTGGCGGAGCGGCTTCCATGGCATTGCTGATGGTGTTCAAGCGCACGCGGATGCCGTGGCCCAGTTGGAGCCCGTCCCGTTCGAATGCGCGAAACAGCAGGGAGAGAAAGCGTTCGCCGCCGTCGTAGTAATGTTCCCAGGGATTTTCGCCGTCGAGAATGACCGCGATCATTCCATTATCCACGCGGATGTCATAGGCGAGGCTGCGGATCCGCCGGAGCACGTCGTCCGCTGCGGCTTCCGGAGTGGTTTTATGGTAGACGAAACCAAATGCGTCGGAGATGTCCCGGTCACGGAACACGATGGAGAGCGGAGGGGTCTCCGTGCCGACCGCATAGGGCTGATAGAGATGATAGTGGCGGTTCCAGCCTTGTCCGGCCATCTGCAACGAGCGGTAGAGGATGCCTTCATCCGTGGCCAGCCAGCGGATTCCGGCTTTTGCCACGATCGGTAACAACTCTGGACAGACCGATCCTTCAGATGGCCAGAGCCCTGCCGGCGCGCGGCCGAACGTGCGCTGGTGGTACTCGACCGCCCGCCTGACTTGCGCCTCGGCATCGGCCGGCGCATGAAATCTGGCCGGAAGCGGCAGGTCCGGTCTGGCGCGACGCGTGATTTCCGAGTCGATGACCAGGGGAAGGATCGGGTGGAAAAATGGAGTCGTCGTCAATTCGATCTGTTTCCGGTCCTGGAGCGCGCGATACATTGGGATGATTTGCCGGATGGCCGTTTGCTGCAAGCCCAGCACTTCCTGCTTGTCTTCTTCCGTAAACCCCCGATTCTTTGCGCGCAGTTCCGCCAGGCGGGGAAATCGTTGCAGGCTGCCGTATCCGAACCAGGCGAGGTTGTGCCACACCTGAAGATCGAGAAGCTCCTGGGTGGAAAACTGGCGGGCCAGCCGTTCGAGATCCTGTCCGTGGACATCGAGGCCGCGTTTGACCAGCAGTTCCTGGTAGCGCGGAAACGGCCGCACCATCGTGGCCCAGTTGGCCGAAAAAAAATGGCGGACGAGAAAGGCTTTTTCCGTCGGCGTGAGGTCGGCGGCCGGACGTTGCGCATGTTCAAGGAACAGATCACGGACGCGCCCCGCGGAGAACTCTTCGAGTTGCAGCAGCAGGGAGGGGGTGAAGTTGAAGGTCGAACGGGCCTCAGGAAACTGTTCGAGCACGAAGGCCATATCATAGTAGGCCTTCGTGGCATGCAAGCGGACCCAGGGCATACTCGCGGTCCCGGTGAGCGGGTCCGTGTAATACGGCTGATGCATATGCCAGAGAAAGCAGAGCTGTATGGTTTTCATCGGGAAGTTTCTTGCAGACTCACGGGCAGTATGTCATAGGGGTATGAGCGTTGCAACGAAACGGTTGGATTGATGACGGGCGATCACTTCTTGCGGCCGTGTGGCGGTTCCGGTCTCGAGATGAGTGTGGGAAGCGAGGAATTCACGAAGATGGCTTCTGAGCAGATGATCTCGGCTGAGATGCAGATAGCGTCGTCAATCACGCCCCTGTCGATTGTTCGATACTGGGGACCGGTGGGGCTGTATGCCGGTCTCATCTTTTTCGGCTCATCGATCTCGAGCCCGCCCGATGCGATTTCGTCGCTGCTGAAGGAACTGTCCGACAAAGTGCTACATCTCAGTGAATATGCGCTGCTCGGGGCCTTGATCTACCGTGCGTGCCGTCATGCGGCAGGTCCGCGGATGGCGCAACATGCGGTGTTGGCAGCGGTGGCCGGTTCGGCGCTCTATGGCATGAGCGATGAGACGCATCAATTGTTTGTGCCTCTTCGCGACGCGGATCTGTTGGATGTGGTCGCCGACACGGTTGGCGGGGCGGTGGGGGCGTGGGGCTGGCGTTGGATCGAGCGGCGTAGGTACTGCGACTAGGTTCCCAGCACGATCATTTCATCATCCAGTCCCTTCCGGGCTGTTCCCTGCCTTGCGGGGCCGTTGGTTGTCGCTAATCTCTGCGATGCGTCTCCCACGCGTCCCGTCTCCTCGATAGTACCGCACCGAACGCAACGTCGCGCACGAATCCAGACATGGCCTCCCGCGTCAACCCTGTCAATGTAGAGGTCGGCGACGAGGTGTCCTTGACAGTGTGAACAAGCGAGGCCGGCGGATTTGAGGCTGCCGGGCGAGGCGGTGTTCCTGTGCTGGTGTGTCAGAAAGGAAGGTGGTGGCATGGATGTCCTCCTCTGCGGGGATGGTGAATGGAGATGGATCGGAGGCTACGCAAAGAAGATGCCTGCGGGGCGCGACCGAGGCCGGCTGATTTGTGATGTGGCAGATGAGAGGAGGGCTACCGCACGGTAGCCGTGAACAGCGCGGTCACGTACGGTTTCGCCCGGGCATGTCAGGGGCGAAGGCGACCCGGCACTTGCGGGGAGCGAAGGTTATGGAATCCTGTGCGCAGGAAATATTTGCCGCAACCCTCCTCTCACTGTCTGCCCTTACCAGGCATAGGCTTCCGGGGCCGCCCCTCCGGGGCCGGGAAAAATCGCGTCCAGCGTCTTCAGTTGTTCTGGCGTCAATGTGAGGTCCAGGCTCAGGATCGCGTGGGTCAATTGTTCCATCGTGCGCGGACCGATAATGGGAGCGGTCACGGTTGGTTGGTGCAGAAGCCAGGCGAGGGCGACGGCAGCGGGCGCGGCGCTCAACGTGCTGCAGAACTGCTCATACGCCTCTAACTTCCGACGATGGATCTCGATGTCTTTGCGGACGTCCTCTTCCGCCCGGCGACCGCTTGCGCTCGGGCTCAACGCGCCGCCGAGCAATCCTCGCGCGAGGGGACTCCAGGGAATGATCCCGATGCCGTAGGCCTGACAGGCAGGAATCACTTCGAGTTCGACCGTTCGCTCAAGGAGATTGTAGAGACTTTGCTCGGAAATCAGTCCGAGAAAATGGCGCGATTGAGCCAACTCCTGCGCCCGGGCGATGTGCCAACCGGCAAAGTTACTACTACCAATGTAGAGCACTTTGCCTTCCCGGCACAGTTGCTCCATGGCCTGCCAGATTTCCTCCCAGGGGGAGTCGCGATCTATATGGTGCATCTGATAAAGATCGATATGGTCAGTCTTCAGTCGCCGCAGGCTGGCCTCGCAGGCGCGTTTGATATGCAAGGCTGACAGGCGCGATTCATTAGGCCAGTCCCCCATACGTCCGTAGACTTTAGTGGCCAGCACGACCTTCTCGCGCCGCCCGCCTCCCTGGGCCAGCCAGCGACCCACGATCTGCTCCGTCACGCCTTCCCCTAGCTTCCAGCCATAGACGTTGGCGCTGTCGAAAAAATTGATGCCCGATTCGAGGGCGTGATCCATGATCAGGCCACTGTCGGCTTCGGAGGTGTGAGGACCGAAGTTCATCGTGCCGAGGCACAGGCGACTGACACGCAAACCGGAGCGGCCGAGGTGAACGTATTGCATGGGGCCTCCTTGGCTAGAACGATCAGAATACCGGCTTCTGATGGACGCTGACAACCAATCACGGCATGGGTGACCGCGGGAGGCGCGGAGGTCGGATGCAGCAGGTGACTTTCTACTGGCAGTTCGGAACGGTTTGGCTATAATGCCGATCGTATGACCACGACAAACCCAGCCGCGCCTGCGGCGCCGCTTGCACCTCCCGATCCCGTACGTATTGGCAACACTGTCGCAACCAGGTTGCCGTTTCGCGGCGAGATGGCCGGACTCAGCCCGCTTGCGGGCGACGCGTCCAATCGCCGGTATTTCCGCATTGCCCTGAAGGGCACACCCCCGGCGCTGATTCTCATGCAGCTTGCCGACCCGGAAGGATTCAAGAAATCCGAGGAGGCGGTGAGTGGCGCGTCTGCTCACATTGCCGAATTGCCGTTCACCAATGTGCTGACGCATCTACAACGGACCGGCGTGACTGTGCCAACGCTGCACTACTTCGATCGCGAAGCCGGGCTGCTGTACCTGGAGGATTTCGGCGATCTGACGTTGGCGGAAGCCTGTCGCCACGCGGCCCCGGCCAAGCTCGATGCTTTGTATCGCCAGGCGATCGATCAACTGACTCTCCTGCAGGTGAAAGGCACCACACCGCCCGCGCCGGGCTGCATCGCGTTTCACCGGCGCTTCGATGTGCCGCTGTTGATGTGGGAATTCGACCACTTTCTCGAATATGGCATCACCGCCCGTATTGGTCGGCCGATGAAGGCCGAGGACGAGGCGGGTATTCGTATCGAGTTCAAGCGTATTGCCGGGTTGTTGGCCGGGCAGCCGCAGGTGTTGGTGCATCGCGATTACCATTCCCGCAACCTCATGGTGGATGGGGCACGCATGGGTATCATCGATTTTCAGGATGCGCTCATGGGGCCGGCCACGTATGATCTGGCGTCGCTGTTGAAGGATGCCTATATCGAATTAGATGATGCGGTTGTGGATGCGCTGGTCGAGCATTTTCTCGATCGCCTCGAGGGTTTGGGGGCGAAGGTCGACGACCGCGAGGCCTTTCGCCGCCTGTTCGATCTCACCAGCATCCAGCGCAATCTCAAAGCCGCCGGCCGGTTCGTGTATATCGATCGGGTGAAACACAATCCGAAATTTCTGGCCGATATCCCTCGCGTGCTGGGGTATGTCAAACGGAACCTCGCAAAATATCCCGAGCTGGCTACACTCCGGCAGCACCTCGCGCCGTACGTGACTGAACTGCAAGAACCGTAAGACGAAAAACGTAAAACGTGAAACGGGTTGTGAGAGAACGATTCCGCACGATCATGTCCCTTTCGCGTTCCACGTTTCACGTTTCACTTTTCACCTTTCACGCCTGGTCGGTATGAAGGCGATGATTCTTGCAGCCGGCCTTGGCACTCGGCTGAGACCGCTGACCGATACCACCCCGAAACCGCTCCTTCCGGTCGCCGGCACGCCGATGATCGTCTGGAACCTGCTGCTTCTGAAGCGGCATGGCATTCGTGACGTCATCATCAACCTGCATCATCTGGGCACGATGATTTCGCAAGCCCTGGGCGACGGCCGCGCGCTGGGGATGCGAATCGTCTATTCGCACGAGCCGGTCATTCTCGGCACCGGCGGGGGAATCAAGCAGGCGGAACCGCATTTCAATGGTGAACCGGTGTTGATTCTGAACGGCGACACGCTGTTCGAACTGGATCTCGGCGCATTGATCGCGTTTCATGTGGCGCAACAGGCTGCGGCGACCCTGGTGTTGCGGCAGGACCCTGAAGCCGCACGGTGGGGACTGGTCGAGGTGACGGATCGGGGTGAAGTGGTTCGGATTACCGGACGTGGGTTGTCTGAGCCAATCCCGACGACCGCACGCATGTTTGCGGGCATCCACATTCTCCATCCCCGTTTGTTGCGGTACCTGCCAGTTGGCAAGGAATGTTCGATCATCGATGCCTACGTGAAAGGCATTCAGGATGGAGAGCGAATCGTAGGATTTGATTTCGACGGATTCTGGAGCGACGTGGGAACGCCGGAACGTTACGCACAAGTTGAGCAGGACGCGGCGGCGGGACGACTCAGTCTGTCTGCTCGCTCAGCGAGTAACTAAGCTGAATATCGGGGGAATGCCCAGTCTGTGAGCGTGCTAGCGAATGGAGTTGGCTGTACAGGATGGTCAAAACGATTGTCCAGCAAGGCCGCAGCGAGGTCCACGGCGCGAAGCATAATGAGCGCCACGCTTGTGGACGCCGGCGAGATGGTGAGCCGGCCGTGTCTTAGGGCCGAGGCGTACCCGTAGGGTACGTTGAGGGCCTGAGCGATGCGAGAACGAAGCTGGCGGTCGTTTTCACCATCCTGCTTGGTTATTCCGCTGGCGTAGGCTTACGCTGCTTGATCAGGCGCGCGAGATAGGTACGCTGCAGGTCCAGAAATTCCGCCGCCTTCGTCTGATTTCCCGCCGCTTTTTCCAATGCCCGATCGATGATATAGGCACTGTGCGCCTCCATGGACTCATGGTAGGTGAGATTCATATAGGGAAGCGCATGATCGGCCCCGCCTTTGCCTGCCGCGTCATCGGGGGACAAGGCCAGAAATTCCGGTTCGATCACGTCATGCGGGCTGAGCACGACTGCGCGCGACAGGACATTGTCGAGTTCGCGGATGTTGCCGGGCCAGGAGTAGTGCGTCAGCGCGGCCCTGGCCGCCGCACTCAGGGTCACGCCGGGGCGCTTTGCCTCGTAGGCATGCCGCTTGAGGAAAAATTCCGCGAGCTGGACGATGTCTTCGCTCCGTTCCCGCAAGGGAGGGAGCGTAAAGCTGACGACGTTGAGCCGAAAGAAGAGATCCTCCCGGAACTGTCCGGCCTTGACCGATTGCCGGAGATCCTTGTTGGTAGCCGCCACGAAGCGAATGTTGACCGACACCGACCGTGTGCCGCCGACCCGTTGAAACTCCTTGTCCTGCAGCACTCGCAGAAGCTTCGCCTGCAACGGCAGGGGCATGTCCCCGATCTCGTCGAGAAAGACCGTCCCGCCCTCCGCCATTTCAAGTTTGCCCTTCTGCAGCCGATCCGCTCCGGTGAAGGCGCCGCGTTCGTGGCCGAAGAGTTCGTTCTCGAGCAGCGTTTCGGTGAGGGCCACGCAGTTGATGACGACCATGGGCATGCTCTGCCGCGGGCTCCACTGATGGATGGATCGTGCGAAGAGTTCCTTGCCGGTCCCGCTTTCTCCCAGCAGGAGAATGCTGGCATCCGACTTGGCGGCGCGCTGGGCTGATTCGATGATGCTCCTGATCTTCGGACTGTCTCCGACAATGGTGGCATAGCGGTTCTGCACGTCGGACTTGAGGGCGGCGACCTGTCGCTTTAACGAGTCCCGTTCCAGCGCTTTTTGAATCACGATCAGCAGGTGATCTTTTTCCAACGGCTTGGTCAGAAAGTCATACGCGCCGTGGCGCATGGCTTCGACCGCGTCGGGAATCGTGCCGGCAGCGGTCATGACGATCACCGGAATGTCTTCGCATTGCTTGTTCTGGGCCATGCGTTTCAGGACGTCCATGCCTTTGAGGCGCGGTAGGTACAGATCCAGCAGAACCAGATTGGGTGATTCCTGTTCGATGAGTTCAAGCCCACGTTGGCCGTCGCCGGCGGTGAGCGTTTTGTATCCGCCCGCATCAAGGCGATCCTGTAACATCGTCACGATGTCTTGATCGTCATCGACTATGAGTACCTTGGCCTTCATCGCGTCCTGCGTGTCATTCTTAGCCTTCCATCACATTCATGACCAGGCCTGTCAGCGGCTTGGGAAAGAAGTAGGTCGACTTGTGGGGCATCCGTTCGCCCGCTGAGGCGACCGCTTTGACTTCGGCCACCTTCGTCGGGTTGAGCAGGAGGGCAGCCGTGCCTTTTCCCTGGCGCACCCAATTCAGTGCTTCGTGGTCATCTTTCGAATACACCATGGCTTCCTGCTCCTGCTGGCTCGGGCAGAGCGTGGCAATCACATGCTGCTGTAGGAGCGACACGTCCAGGCGATCGCGCGGTGACGCGGACGCCGTGGGGCGATGGGATTCCCGTAGGGTCAGCAGGTAATAATTTGAATCGTTCTTTAGGGCTAAGCCGAACATCGGCACGGACTGTCCCTGGCTGCGTAGCCGGTCGATGAATTGCGCGCGCACCTGCGATTCATTGCCTGCTTGAAAGGGGAGTGCAGTGACCTCAAACACCGGATCGAATTTCCCCAGCAGATCCTTCGTCGCCGGAACCGGTGTCGTCAGGACACGATGGGTCGGCAGCACGGTCAGGCCCTTGTCCTCCAGGCTCGCGAACAGCATCAGCACGTTGTCGTAAGGTTGTGGTGAGGTGGCGGCTCCAGCCTGTTGCCGTCTGGATTTGCGGTAGTTGAGAGCCGTTTCGTACCGATGATGGCCGTCGGCGATGAACAGTTGTTTCGTGTGCATGATCTGGACGACCTTTGCGAGGACCTTCGCATCGGTGACACTCCACAACTGCTGCCGGAATCCCTCGTCGTCCTGGAAATCGATGCGCGGTTTCTCCGTAGCGATCGACTGTTCGAGCAAGGTGAGGACCTCGTTCTGGGGGTCCGAATACAGCGAAATGATGGCGCTGAAATTGGCGCGGCAGGCTTCGAGGAGATTGAGCCGGTCGGTTTTCGCCGCCGCGCGGGTGTTCTCGTGCGGATAGATCTTGCCCGAACCGAATTCTTCAAGCTCCACCGTCGACAGGAATCCTTTGAAGACCTTGGTCGGTGTGCCGGGTGCAGAGTAGGGCGGCCGGTATTCGATGGTGTGGTAGTAGACTGCCGGCTGGGAGTCCTTGCGGAGGGCCCCGGTCTTCAGCCAGTCGGTAAGGGCAGCCGTGGCGCGGGTGTACTTATTGTTGCCAGGCATGTCGCCCGCTTGTTCGTAGCCGAGTTCCAGGCGGATGACATTGTTCGGGTGGCGGTCGTGCAACGTCTTTTGCAGCGTGCTGTCGATAATGTCGTAAGGCGGTGCGACCACCTGCTTGACGTCGCCGATCGTCGTGGGATTATAGAGGGTGCCGTGAAAGGGGATGACGTGTGCCATGCGGTTCTATCCTTTTTTCTCTATGGGTACGGTGTGGCATGCGGGCTGTCGGGAAAAGCCGCCGGCGGAAAGTTGACGGACAGCCTTTCCGAACAGCCTGCGGCGGTTGCTGTGCAAGCGTGTGAGTCTTCGAGCGTCATATAACCGTAGTGGGTAGGGACTTGCCATTTTTTATGGGTTCATCCGGCGGCGAAATACAACCGTCACGGAACGAATTCACACGGTCAGCAGAGCGTGGGCGTTGTGAAGCCGGACGGCGGCAACTCAGCGGTCGCGAGTCACCATATAGTCGGCGGCGATGGACAGGGCGCGTTTGGCGGTGTTGTCGTGGAACAGGTCGAGATCCCGTTTGGCGGCGGTGACAAACGCGTGCGCCCGTTCCATGGCGTAGGCGATGGACCCATACTCCTGCATCAAGGCGACGATACGGCGCAGTTCCTCATCAGTCAAGGTCCTGGTTTCCATGCGATCTTTGATCAACTGCCGGTCCGGTTCCGAGCAATGTTGCAAGAGATGCAACAGCGGCAGCGTCGCTTTGCCTTGCCGAAGGTCCTGCCCGAGCGTTTTGCCCAGATGTTCGCCGTTGGCGGTGTAGTCCAGTGTGTCGTCCGCCAGTTGGAACGCAATGCCCAGCCGCTGTCCGAAGCGGAACAGCGCCTCCTGTAATTCCTCCGTCGCTCCGCCGACGATCGCGCCGATTTTGCAGGAGGCCGCAATCAATCCGGCGGTTTTATGCTCGATGATGCGGAGATACTCCGGTTCCGGCATCAGCGGATTGCCGTTGTAATACAGTTGAAGGACTTCGCCTTCGGCCATCTTTCGGCAGGCTTCCGAGAGCGCTTCGTTGATCCCTTGATTGCGGAAGTCGACGATCTGGCAGATGGCCCGGGAATAGAGATAATCACCCACGAGGATGCTGATTTGATTGCCCCAGACTTTACTCGCGGTACGGCGGCCCCGTCGCAGATCGGCGTCGTCCACGACGTCATCGTGCAGCAGGGTGGCGGTATGGATAAATTCAACGAGACTGCCGAGGGCTTGGTGGTCCTGGCCGGCGTATCCGCAGAGATGGGCGCTCAGGAGAACAAAGAGGGGACGGACGCGTTTACCGCCACTGTTCAAGATGTGGGCGGCGACCGTATTGACCAGGTCTACGCTGGAGTCGAGATTTTTCCGGATCTGTTCCTCGACCCCCTCGAGCTCTTCACGATACACGTCCCAGACATCGGCCATGCTGTGGAGTGTGAGAGTGGACGGTCCGTTCGACATGGGGCGGATAGTAGGGCAGGAAACTCCACTAAGTCAAGCGCTGGTCGGCGGGTTTGTGCTTCGGTTTGCGTCGCCGTTCTCTTGACAGTATAACGGCCCATCCAGTAAGGTGACCCTTCGCTGATTTCCCCAACTGAATGGTAGCAGTCACCGTGGTCGTGCGACAGCTTCAATGTCCCCGAGAGGGGAGTCTGTTCCCCGGTTCATTGCCTGCCTCTAGACGAGAATACGTGCCATGAATGTACCAGGGCTTCCTCCCAAACAAGGGCTTTATGATCCGCAGCACGAGAAAGACTCGTGCGGAGTCGGATTTGTCGTCGATATCAAGGGCCAACGCTCGCATCGGATCGTGGAGCAGGGACTTCAGGTTTTAGAAAGCCTGACCCACCGCGGCGCGCAGGGGTGCGATCCCTGTACCGGAGACGGCGCAGGCATCCTGCTTCAAGTCCCGCATGAGTTCTTCAAGCGTGCCGCAAAGGACAGCGGGATCAAGTTGCCCGGAGCGGGAGAGTATGGCGTCGGCATGGTGTTTTTGCCACCCGATGCCGATGCCCGCGCGCAGTGCGAGACGGTGTTCACTCGGGTGATCAAGGACGCGGGCGCGAAGCTGCTGGGCTGGCGCGATGTGCCGGTCAAGAGCGATGCCATCGGACCGGTTGCGCGCAGCACTGAGCCGTTCATGCGGCAGGTCTTTATCGCTCGCGGTATTTTCACGGATGAGGAATTCGAGCGGCGCTTGTACGTCATCCGCAAGTGCGCGGAGCGGGCGGTGCGCGAATCCGCCATTGAAGGCCGCGACTATTTTTATATCCCGAGTTTGTCCAGCAGCACCATCGTGTTCAAAGGGCTCCTGCTCCCGCACCAGATCCCGCAGTATTATCAGGATCTCACCGACAGCAGCCTGACGAGCGCCATGGCCCTCGTCCACTCCCGCTTCAGCACGAATACGTTTCCCACCTGGCCGCTGGCTCATCCCTATCGCTACATTTGCCACAATGGCGAGATCAACACGTTGAAGGGCAATGTCAATTGGATGCGCGCGCGGCAGGGGCGGCTGAATTCCGAGCTGTTCGGCGAGGACATGAAAAAGCTCTTCCCGATCGTCTACGAGAATCAGAGCGACTCGGCCAGCCTGGATAACGCCTTGGAATTTCTGGTGCTCGGCGGCCGATCACTGCCGCACGCGATGATGATGTTGATCCCGGAACCGTGGGTCGCCAATCCGCAGATGGATCTGGATCGCCGTGGGTTCTATGAGTACCACGCCGCGATGCAGGAACCCTGGGATGGCCCCGCGGCTGTCTGTTTCACCGACGGCAAACTGATCGGTGCCACATTGGACCGGAACGGGTTGCGCCCATGCCGGTATCAAGTGACGACCGATGGATTGGTCGTGTTGGCTTCTGAAGCCGGTGTCTTGCCGATGGACCCGCAGCGCATCCGTCAAAAGGGCCGTTTGATGCCGGGCCGCATGTTCCTGGTCGATACCGAGCAGGGCCGCATCATCGACGACGAGGAAGTCAAAGCCGATATCGTTCGTCGCAAGCCGTATCGGTCCTGGGTCACCGAGCATCGCATTTCCCTGGATGAGTTACCCGATCCGATCAACGTGCCGCAGCCTGACCATCCCACGATTCGGCAGCGTCAACAGGCGTTCGGGTACACCATCGAAGAACTGAAGATGGTCATCACCCCGATGGTGGTGGAGGGGCAGGAAGCCATCTCCTCGATGGGCACGGACACGCCGCTTGCGGTGTTGTCTGAACGGCCGCAGCTGCTCTTCAAATACTTCAAGCAACTGTTTGCACAGGTGACGAATCCGCCGATCGATCCGATCCGCGAAGAACTCGTGATGTCGCTCACCACCAGCATCGGCCCCAAGCCCAATCTGATGGACGAGCATCCGGAATCGGCCCGCCGTATCCGGGTGAAACAGCCGATTTTGACGAATGCCGATCTGCACAAGATCCGCGAGATTGCCGATCCGCATTTCAAGAGCAAGACGTTGAAGATGTTGTTCCGCGTGGCCGAAGGTCCGGAAGGATTGGGGGCTGCGGTGGATGATCTCTGCCGGCAGGCGTCGCAAGCGATTCGTGAAGGCTACAAATTCCTCATCCTCAGCGATCGCGGGGTGAATGCGGAATGGGCGCCGATCCCGAGTCTGCTCGGTGTGGCGGCGGTCCATCACCATCTGGTGCGGGAATGCACGAGAACCGAGGTCGGCCTGACGGTGGAAACCGGCGAGCCGCGCGACGTGCATCATTTCGCCTGCTTGATCGGCTTCGGCGCCGGGACTGTGAATCCCTATCTGGTCTTCGAATCGCTCGTGGACCTGGAGCGCGACGGGTATTTCCCGGAAGGATTGGACTCGGCGACCGCCGAGGGCAAGTTCATCAAAGCCATTAACAAAGGCCTGCTCAAGATTTTCTCGAAGATGGGTATCTCCACGGTGCAGTCGTACTGCGGCGCGCAGATTTTCGAAGCGATCGGGCTCAATCACGAATTGATTGATCGATACTTCACCGGCACGCCGTCGAGGATCGAAGGTATCGGCGTTCGTGAGATCGGGGAAGAGACGTTGCGCCGTCACCGGGTGGCCTATGAGCCGGTCCCGATTCGTCAGCTGGATTTCGGCGGCGAGATTCACTACCGGATTCAGGGCGAGCACCACAACTGGAATCCGGATACCATCTATAAGCTGCAGCATGCGACGAAGAATAACGATCCCAAGACATTCGCTGAGTTCTCCCAATTGGTGAATGACGAGAGCAAACGTCGCTCGAACCTGCGCGGCCTGCTGGAGTTCAAGTTTCTCCCTGAGCCGATCGCGTTGGACGAAGTGGAGCCGGCCAAGGACATCGTCAAACGCTTCACCACCGGAGCCATGTCGTTCGGTTCTATCAGTAGAGAAGCGCATGAGACGTTGGCCATCGCCATGAACCGGCTGGGCGCCAAGAGCAACACAGGCGAAGGAGGCGAAGATCCGGAACGATTCGCGCCGCTCCCGAACGGGGACTCCCGCAACAGCTACATCAAGCAGGTGGCGTCGGCGCGATTCGGGGTCACGAGCCATTACCTCGTGAACGCCAAGGAACTGCAAATCAAGATGGCGCAGGGCGCCAAGCCCGGTGAAGGCGGTCAGTTGCCAGGTCACAAGGTCGATGAGAACATCGCGCGGCTACGCTACTCCACGCCCGGCGTGCAGCTTATTTCACCGCCGCCGCACCATGACATCTATTCCATCGAAGACCTGGCGCAGCTCATCTTCGACTTGAAGAATGCCAATTCCGATGCGGCCGTCTCGGTGAAGCTGGTCTCCGAAGTCGGCGTCGGCACGGTAGCCGCCGGAGTGGCCAAGGCCCATGCGGACAAGGTGCTCATCAGCGGCGATTCAGGCGGGACCGGCGCCTCTCCGCTTTCCTCCATCAAGTACGCCGGTGTGCCTTGGGAATTGGGATTGGCGGAAACGCATCAAACGCTGGTGCTCAACGATTTGCGCGGACGGATTCGGGTAGAGACCGACGGCCAGATGAAGACCGGGCGTGATGTGGCCATTGCGGCGCTGTTGGGGGCGGAAGAATACGGATTTGCCACGGCACCGCTCATCATCGAAGGCTGCATCATGATGCGGAAATGCCACCTCAATACCTGCCCTGTCGGCATTGCAACTCAGGATCCGGTCTTGCGCAAGAAGTTTACCGGCCAGCCGGAGCATGTCGTCAATTTCTTCTTCTTTATCGCCGAAGAGTTGCGGCAGATCATGGCGAAGCTGGGATTCCGCACCATTAATGAAATGGTCGGGCGCGTGGACAAGCTCAAGATCCACAAGGCCGTCGAACATTGGAAGGCCAAGGGTCTGGATCTGACGCCGTTGCTGAAGATGCCTGAAGTCGGTCCTGAAGTGCCGCGGTATTGCGTGCAGAAGCAGGATCACGGCATTGCCGAGATTTTGGACCGCACGCTTATCGAAGAATGCGCACCGGCGATTGCTCAGGGTCAAAAAGTGACCCTCGAACTGCCGATCCGGAATCTGAACCGGACTGTGGGCACCATGTTGTCGAGCCAGGTCTCAAAGAAATACGGCCAGGAGGGATTGCCTGCTGACACGATCACAATTAAGTTCAACGGATCGGCCGGCCAGTCATTCGGGGCATTTCTCTCGCGCGGCATCACCCTGATCCTCGAAGGCGAGTCCAACGACTATATCGGCAAGGGATTGTCGGGCGGCAAGATTATCGTCTTCCCTCCGAAGAATGCGATTTACACGCCGGAAGAAACCATTCTCGTCGGTAATACGTCGCTCTATGGCGGCACGCAGGGCGAAGCCTATTTTTATGGTATGGCCGGCGAACGGTTCGCGGTGCGAAACAGCGGTGTGCGTGCCGTCGTCGAGGGAACCGGCGACCACGGGTGTGAATATATGACCGGCGGAGTCGTGGCAGTCTTGGGCCGCACCGGTAGGAATTTCGCCGCCGGTATGTCAGGCGGGGTGGCGTTTGTCTTAAACGAGTTGGATAAGTTCCAGTCTCGTTGCAACTTGGGCATGGTCGAGCTGGAGCCGGTTGTCAGCGACGAGGATAAGCGGCTGTTGCACGACATGATCACGTCGCACTTCCTCTATACCGGCAGCCGCAATGCCAAGCGTATTCTGGATGGTTGGGAGGCGATCCTGCCCAAGTTTGTGAAGGTCATGCCGATCGATTATAAGCGGGTGCTAGCCGAGCGGAAGGCCGCTGCAGCCAAAGTGCAAAAATAGATGGCGCGCGTCTGTTGACGCGCACGTGTGAGCAATCCAGATCGATAGCTGAGCTACGAAGGACGAGAGACGAATTAGCGATGGGTGATCCGAAAGGCTTTTTGAAATACGCGCGTGAGGGACCGAAGCGCAAACCGGTCGAGTTGCGCGTGCTCGACTGGAAAGAAATGTACGAGCCCATCCCTGAGGAAAAGCTCAAGGTGCAAGGCGCGCGCTGCATGGATTGCGGTGTGCCTTTTTGCCAGGGCAATACCGGCTGTCCTGTCGTGAATCTCATTCCCGAGTGGAACGATCTCGTCTATCGCGGGCGCTGGAAAGATGCGCTCAAGGCGTTGCACACCACGAACAATTTTCCGGAATTCACCGGCCGTCTCTGCCCTGCGCCCTGCGAAGGCGCCTGCGTGCTGGGCATCAACAGCGACCCGGTGTCGATCCGCGTGCTCGAATGGAACATCATCGATCGCGGCTTCAACGAAGGCCTGGTTGAGCCGGCCTTGCCAGTCAGAAAAACGGGCAAGACGGTCGCCATCATCGGGTCTGGTCCGGCCGGTCTGGCGGCTGCGCAGCAGTTGGCGCGCGCCGGTCATAGCGTCACCGTGTTCGAGAAGGCCGATCGTATCGGCGGGTTGCTGCGGTACGGCATCCCCGATTTCAAGATGGAAAAGTGGGTGATTGACCGGCGGTTGGAGCAGATGAAAGCCGAGGGCGTGGAATTCAGAACCGGTGTGACGGCGGGAGTCGATATCACCGGTGACCAGTTGCGCCAACAGTTCGATGCGGTGGGGTTGACCATGGGCGCGGAAATGGCGCGCGATCTGCCGGTGCCGGGTCGTGAACTCAAGGGCATCCATTTCGCCATGGAATACCTTACGCAGCAGAACAAGCGGACGGCAGGGATCTCCGTGTCCGAGGAGCCGATCACCGCCAAGGGGAAGCGCGTGGTGATCATCGGAGGCGGCGACACCGGGTCCGATTGCCTGGGAACCGCGCATCGCCAGGGCTGCAGTGAAGCGCATCAGTTCGAAGTGCTGCCGGAGCCACCGCCCACGCGTGCGGGCACGACTCCGTGGCCGCTCTGGCCGATGCAACTCCGCACCTCGCATGCACACGAAGAAGGCTGCGATCGTCAGTGGAGTGTGTCCACTACTAAATTCACCGGTCACAACGGGCATGTCACCAAGCTGCATGCCAATCGTGTGAAGTTCGAAGGCGGTAAGTTCGTCCCCATGCCCAATACGGCCTTTGAACTGGATGCGGATCTTGTGCTCCTCGCCATGGGCTTCACAGGCCCGGTGCGCAACGGATTCCTCGACAGCCTTGGCGTGAATTGTGACGCGCGCGGCTGCGTGACCGTCAACGAGAACTTCATGACCAACCTCGACGGCGTCTTTGCCGGCGGCGATACCAAGCGCGGCGCCTCCCTCATCGTCTGGGCCATCGCCGAAGGGCGCAAGATGGCGGCAGGCGTGGATAAGTATCTGCAAGCCAACAAGTCTGCGAAAACAGGCCGCTGAAAAAGCCTCCCAGCGTCGTTCTCGCTTCGCTCAAACCCTCAACGTACCCGAAACAGTACGCCTCGGGTTTTCGCTCGCTGCGGCCTAGCTGGATAGGCTTTTTGAGCGGCCTGGAGTGACTGTAAAGATCCCTTGTCGGTAATCCGCTGGGCTTGTCACGTGGTCATCTCTGCCACTGTAAGATCGACTGCTAATTGTATCCGTATCCGCTAAAATAGTGCCATGTCGGTCTTTGAACCTATATTTCAAATACTGAATACGGCAGGAGTGCACTATGTTGTCGTGGGCGGCCTCGCCACAAAAGACTCTTTTCACTCACCCACTCCGGCACGTCGAGACGCGCTTTTCACCAAGCGTCGTTCTCGCTTTATAATTCAAAAATCATAGTCTCGCCTGGTCAATTCTTATACTAGACTAGCGCAACGCGCGGCCTCCGAAGGATTGGAAGGGTAGCCTGGCCGTCCTCCTGCTCGCGGAACGCGCACGATCAGAATGTGCTCGTTCGACGCGCGCAATCGAGGATCGACCAGGCTGCCCTTGAAAATGAAATGGGGAAGTGTGAAGACGTGCGCAGGGGAAGATCAATCAGCCCCCATCCCCAGAGACATAACGCGCAAGCGTGGAGGAGAGAGGGCAGACTAGATGCTCTCCTGTGCTCGTGCAACGCGCGGTCGCAGACTCCCCTCGTTGGACACGCACAGCGGGAGAGCATCTAGCCTGCCCTCAAGGCTGAAGAGACGAATAGGAAGGCGGTGGTTGCTCGATGCGCGTCGTGAAGGCCTGTCTGGCGATTCCCCTCAAGATTTGGAAGTGGCAAGTAGAGAATTGGAAATCCCTCCCCGGACTCAGCCCATGGTGTGGAACCCTCGGTTTGTAACTGACCAACTGTAATGGAAGTATTTCTCAGGGCAGCCATTCGGGTGGCGCTTGACGCCGCACATGAATCCGCCGAAAATATGCGCCGTGATTGATGTTTCCCCTCATCGGGCTTTGTTCTGAAATGAAGAAGAGACAGCGTGATTCAGAAGATACTGGCGCCATCACATTGACGAATCACTGGTACAGAAAGTTGTCAGGAAGGCCGTGGCGAAGGCCGGGCTCACGAAACGAGCCACGTGCCATACGTTCCGCCACTCGTTTGCCACGCACCTGCTCGAACGCGGCTCTGACATTCGAACCATTCAGGAATTGTTGGGGCATCGCGACATCAAAACAACGATGATCTACACGCATGTGCTCAACCGAGGGCCAGGGGGTGTTCGCAGTCCCCTGGACGGATGGTGAGCTTCCTCAACGAGGTGGTGTGATGCGGATACGCATAAGAACCCGTGATAAAGGGTCGATGAGGAGACGTGATCACCAAGGCCCAAATCATCTCGGAGATCAAGCGCACCGCGCAGGGGAACGGCGGATCTCCGCTGGGTACAGCGCGTTTTGAGACCGAGACCGGCATCAGGTCCTCGGACTGGATGGGCAAGTTCTGGGCTCGTTGGGGCGACGCTTTGGTTGAGGCTGGATTCCAGCCGAACGTCCTTCAGGGTCCGCGCGGCGAGGACGATCTGCTGGAAAGCCTCGTCCTCTTCGCCCGCGAACTCGGCCACTTTCCGGTCGCGAACGAGATCAAGTTGAAGGCCAGAACCGAGCCCGGCTTCCCGTGGCACAACACCTTCTCGCGCTTCGGCGGTAAGCAGAAGCTAGCTGCGCGGGTGCGCGAGTTCGCTCTGACGCGTGGCTACGAAGATGTAGCGCAGCTTTGTGACCCGGTGATCGCTCGTCTTGCCAGGAGCGAGCCGAATGCTGCCGAGGACGCGGCGGTGGAGGCCGAGCCGGATCTCAGGTACGTGTACTTGCTGAAGTCCGGTCGCTTTTTCAAGGTCGGCCGTTCGAACGCAGTGGGTCGGCGAGAGCGTGAGTTGGCAATTCAACTTCCCGAGGAGGCGAAGGTCGTTCACTCGATCAAGACCGATGATCCGGTGGGCATCGAGAACTACTGGCACGGTCGATTCAGTGATCGCCGGAAGAATGGTGAATGGTTTGAACTCACGGCCAAGGATGTTACCGCGTTCAAGCGGCGCAAGTTCATGTGACCGGCTAACAACCGGTTGCAGCGGACGGTCCGCTCCGCGGCCCGCCGCTGAACCGGCACGTTAGACATCCGGGCAAAACCAATGGGATTCACACTCGATAAGGTTGTACCGTGGGGACGCTCCTATGACGAATACGTCGCCATGTTTGACCTCACAAGCTCCGACCTGAAGCTTCGGGTGATTGGCTGTGGTGATGGTCCAGCCGGATTCAATGCGGAACTCACGAGGCGTGGTGGAACGGTCGTCTCTGTTGACCCGATCTACGCCTTCGACACTTCGCAGATTAGGGGTCGTGTTCATGAGACGTATGAAACCGTGATGGCTCAAATGAAGAAGAACCACAGCGATTATGTTTGGACTGCTATCTCGTCTATTGAAGAGTTTGAGCACGTTCGTATGTCCGCCATGAACGCCTTTCTGTCCGACTACGACCTCGGAAAGAGTGAAGGACGATATATCGCCGGGGAACTACCCGCGCTTCCGGTCGAAAGCGGAAGTTTCGACATCGCCTTGTCATCCCATTTCTTGTTTCTTTACAGTGCTCATTTGTCGGCTGAGTTTCACATTCAGGCGCTCAAGGAGATGCTGCGGGCGGCCCGCGAAGCCAGAGTGTTTCCCGTGCTGACGCTTGATGGAACTAAGTCGCCACACATGGGCGTCGTAACTGAAGCTCTTGAACGGCACGGGTTCGGTGTTGAGGTGAGACCTGTCCCTTACGAATTTCAAAGGGGCGGAAACGAAATGCTACTGGTTCATCATGTCTAACGAGTCGGTCGAGAGGGACGCTTCGCAAGCGGGCTCCACCCGCTTGCGAAGCGTCCCTCACCTTCAACGTTAGGCGTCAGGAAGAAGGGATGCACGTCACACTGGCCACTGCCCTCATCGCTATCTTCTCAGCTCTCGCGTTGCTTCATATCTACTGGGCGCTCGGGGGCCGCTGGGCGTTTGAGGGCGCCCTTCCCACTGAAGGCGGTCGTCCGGTCTTCGTTCCGGGTCCAGGAGCATCCGCTGCTGTCGCCATCGCATTGCTCATGGCGGGGGCCGTGTGTGGCTTGCAGGCGGGCGTTCTGACGTCTGGGTTTCCGGCCTGGCTTCCGCATCTCGGCGTCTGGGGCGTCTCATTCGTGTTCGCGGCGCGGGCGGTGGGCGAATTTCGATACGTGGGCTTCTTCAAGCGCGTACAGGGCACGGTCTTCGCGCGCCGAGATTCGCGGTTCTACAGCCCACTGTGCATGGCAATCTCGTTACTGGCCGCGGGGCTTGCTCTTACATCTCCATAGCTGGCGCGGCTGCCGCCTAACAAGCGGCTGCAGCTGAGCCGCGATCCGTTAGACCGCTTCGGTATGCACAGAAACCATAGGAGTCCGACCATGACAAAGCCAGTACTGGCCCCAGCGTTCTGCCAAGTGGCCTGGGTCGTCCGAGACCTTGCGGCCGCCGAGAAGTTCTTCGTTGAAACGATGGGAATCAGCCGCTTCATGCACATGGACAACCTTGCCGCAAAGGACACCGAGGGCACTTATCTCGGGAAGCCCGGGAACTGGGTCTGCAACCTTCACATCGCCTACGCAGGAGACACCCAGATCGAACTGATCCAGCCTGTCTCGGGGGCCAGCATGTACCAGGAGTCACTTGATCGCCACGGTGACGCCGTTCAGCACGTGGCGTACTGGCTGGACGATGCGGACTATGACGCCGCAGCCGCTCACCTGGAGTCCTCGGGCTATCCCAAGATTCAGAGCTTCCGGTTGCCCATCTTACGTGTCGGCTACTACGACACGCGTCGGGTTATTGGCGTCGTCACCGAGATTGTCGGTTCCGCCGAAGCAGGCCATGAGCTCCGGCGCAATCTGAAGTCTGGTAACTTTTGAGGTAGTCGGGCAGCGGTCTAACAACCGGTTGCAGCGGACGGCGCTGCGCGCCGCTGTTGAACCGGCGCGTTAGAACGCAGGGAGGCTGTTCGGTCCAGTGAAGGAAGATCAAACCTTTGAGGCTGACTTCTGAGGAGGAACAAAGGGGTCGGAGGAACAAAGGGGTCGGGAGTCTTTCTGGATTCAGGTAGGAAACGACCGCTGGCCTATTACCGCGCGACCTTGCCGGAGGAACGGGGTCCCGCCGAGGCTTCACCGACAGAGAAAACTGGATAATGGGGGTTCTGGCTTCCGTATAGATTTCTGTTGTACTTACCAGTAGACTTGCCGGCAGGAGAGGCTCTTGGAGATGCCTATAGAAGCCCAATATCTCAGCCGTGATCCGGAAATCATGAGCGGCGCCCTCTGTTTCAAGGGAACGTGCGTTCTGGTTCAGACTCTCTTCGACTACCTTGAAGGAAGCTCCTCTCTTGAGGACTTTCTCGATGACTTTCCCTCGGTCTCTCGTGAAGCGGCGGTTGCACTCAGCGGAGACTGTCTGTAGCAGGAGGAAAACGATGACCGCACGAGCGTTGGCTCTCGAAAAACAGGCGCGGAAGTTGCCGGCGACCGAACGCGAGCGGTTGGCTGAACGATTACTTGTGCAGATGAAGCGCGAGCCACTCACTGTCGTGGACGAAGCGTGGATTGCGGAGGCTGAGAAGCGATTTGCCGCGTGGAAGCGAAAGGCGACCAAGACAGTTGCTGCACGTACGGCGCTGCGTGAGATCCGCAAGGAACTTGGGCATTGAGAGTACGCCTCGATCCCGCCGCGAAGTTGGAAATCCGCCAAGCCGCATTGTTTTATGAAGATTGCCGTGAGGGACTCGGGCAAGAGTTTCTCGACGCGGTTGAGTCTGCTTTCGAACAGATTCGACAACACTCCACAGTGTGGCGAATCCTCAAGGGCCGATTCCGACGCTATCTTCTGCAGCGGTTTCCCTACGGCGTGATCTATGCGGTCGAAGGAGAAGTCATCTATGTTGCGGCTGTCATGCACCTGAAACGAAAACCTGGTTATTGGGTTTCGCGAGGCAAGACGTAACTTTCAAACAAGCCTTTCGATTGGAGAACATTACGATGATGAATTATCCCCGCAGTCCCAAAGCCCTCCTCGGCGGCATCGCTCACCTGGGCCGCTTCATTGATAAAGTCCGCCTGCGGCATGCCGGCAAGATTCAGGATTACAACTACATCACGGTCGGGTTCGATAAGTATTTGATCGATTTTCTGCAGATCGACCCGAAAGCCTTCGAGCAGCAGGTGTTGGCGGGTGGAAGCGATGAGTCACTACTAGCTTGGGTCACCACTCACGGCCGTAAGCATTCCGATCAAGAAATTGCCGAGTGGTCGAAGGGCATTCTCACCGGAGGCCCGAAGGATGATGCGGCGAAGCAGCGGTATCAGGGGCGTCTGCAGGACATCGCCACGAAGCGAGGCGTACCGGTGACGGCGCTGCCTCCCGCGACCACCTGGGTCGATGCGATCGAGCTGGACGAAGGACGGATGTGAGCTCGTGATCGGGTGTGTGGAGACTCGCTATCGCACCTCGGTCCAGCCGGTGGATTGAGACTTGAAGATGACGGTGCGAGACGAGGTGCGGACGACTATGCCGCTCTGGCTGCCGTCGACGGACAGGACTCGCTCTTCAGGCGTCCAGGCGATGTTGAAGAAACCGCCGGTATAGGTCGAAAACCCCAGGGCCCGTTCGTTGGTGATGGCCACGGCGACATGTCCATGACCGCGAAGCTGCGACACGGTCTCGTTGGGTCCCAGCGAAACGGTGGTCCAATGTCCGCGCGTTTCCTGGAATCCATACACCTGCTGATTGCTGTGGGCGAGAATCAGAAACGGCAGCAATTGATGCCGTCCGATCCGTTCTTCGACTCCGAGTGAAACCTCCCGCCATTGACGCAGGCCGGCAGAAAATCCTAACAACCGGCTCGACGTCTGGACGAATCCGGTGTGTCCGCGCGCTCCGGAGGTGACGACCGCTTCTCCGGGTTCCAGCGATTCCTCAACCCCTCCCCCTGCAGCAGACCAGGCAATGACTTTGCCGTCGGTTGGCGTGATGGTGACCTGGCTCCCTCCGCCCTGACTGTGCGAAGGTGTTTCGGTCAGGAGGAGGTTTCCGGTCGAAACCGTCATGACGAGAAGCAAAAGGAAGATAGATCGACGCAAAAGGAAATTCCAATCAAAGGGTCCGTTACCCTAACACATCGTTATGCATAAGCGAAGAGTTTGGGCGCGTGCGGAGGACGTGGGAAAAATCAGCAGTGGGGGGGAATGAAGATGGAAGAGGCGGGCCAATTCCAACTCGTGGTGCGCCAAGCCCCGGTCGTTCTCGCGTGTGCTCCTGGTTTGACATTGAGCACGAACCGAAATCATGAGCGCGACGACAAACAAGCACAGGATGAGTGTGCCGGTCAGGATGAAAGTTTTCATCATGTCAGTTTCTTTCTGACAAAGATGGATCAGCGGAAATTACGCTTTTAAGTAGCGCGCCTGAATGGCCACGGAAGGCGGTCGTCAGGAGTCGCGATGGGTTTCGGTGCGTATATCGCCTGTCAGCCACATGCTTCTAGAAGTGCGTCCGAGTTGTCGCGCATCTGGTCCATGAGGGACATGTTGTCTCAGCCCTTACGCTACGGAAGTCCGGACAATGTCGCAGAATAAGGCATCATCCATGTGCTCGAGGCCGCACTGGTCCACCATTGCATTGGTCTTGGCCGGGGTCATCGTGCTCCCCCTGCTCGGCCTCTGGCTCGATGGGCGATCGCTTCGGTCTTATCTTGCGTTCCCGCCGCTCATCCTGGGCGCCGTGACACATGCGCCTTTTTCCTGGCCTCTCTCCATCGGTCTGGCAATCTTGATTACTGGCCTGCTCGCGCCGTTTCTGGTACGCGTGGGGCGAACGAACTGTCAGAGTGTGCCCGCGCCAGATGATCCGACCTCTGCCTCACATGGAGCCATTCACTTGCGAGGGGATCCACCGCGCCGCTTTCCTTGGTGGGGCTGGCTTGCCGCCGGCTGGACTTGCTGTGTTTGGCTATTGGCCTGGACCCGCTTCGGCTGGATGGAGGCGTGGCAGCCTCATACGTTCACTCCGCTCTGGCTGGGCTACATTGTCCTCGTGAATGCCTTGACGTATCGCCGCACCGGCCGGTGCATGGTGATTCATCGTCCACGGTATCTGCTCTCGCTCTTCCCGCTCAGCGCCTGCTTCTGGTGGCTCTTCGAATATCTGAATCGATTTGTGCAGAATTGGTATTACCTGGATGGCGGAGATCTGACGCCGTGGGAATATTTTTTGCGCGCAACGCTGCCGTTTGCGACGGTGTTGCCGGCCGTTCTCAGCACGGCTGAATGGCTCACGGCTTGCCCGCGTCTTTCGGCGGGATTGGATCATTTTGTGACGATCAATTTTCCCAGTCGCCGCGCAGGGGGATGGCTGCTGGGTTGCGGCGCTGTGGCCGGACTCCTCGGCATCGGCCTGTGGCCGGACTATTTGTTCCCCCTGGTGTGGGTGGCGCCGCTCTTGCTGATCACGGCACCGCAGTTGATTCGCGACGAACCGACAATCTTCAGCGAGACGGAGCATGGCGATTGGCGAACGCTCTGGGCGGTGGCGCTTGCTGCCTTGATCTGCGGATGGTTCTGGGAAATGTGGAATTTCTACAGCCTAGCGCATTGGGAGTACGCCGTGCCGTACGTGCAAGGGGTGTCCCTGTTTCAGATGCCGTTGCTGGGTTATGCCGGGTATCTGCCGTTCGGTCTGGAATGTCTGGCTGTGGCGGACTTGTGTCTGGCGAGAAAGTTCTCGGGAGGCGTGGCCTATTATCGCGCGCTTGATCCTGATACCGACTTGGCGCAACGGAAGCCCACGGTGGCCGAACGCTGATCGGCGGGCGCGCCGCTGCGGGTTGCGGTTCGGAGCATGATCGGCCGGCTTTTCCAGGAGCCGCCGCGCAGGCTCTTGTATCGGCCGCTGGTGGGTCCGGGCGGGTTGCGTTCCGGCATATAGGCATAATAGTCGAATCCGAACCAGTCATTGACCCATTCCGCGACGTTGCCTGCCATGTGATGGATTCCATAATAACTCTTGCCAGGCTCTCCGCTGCTCACCGGCGCCAGAATCGGAATTTCGTGCACATGGTGCTGTCCGAACATGGCCAGGGAATTGTCGGGGAACGTCTCGCCCCAGGGAAATCGATTGCCGTCAGGCCCGCGCGCAGCTTTTTCCCACTCGGCTTCCGTCGGCAGGCGTTTGCCTGCCGCGCGGCACAAACTCTCGGCCTCTTTCCAGGTGACATACAGAGCGGGCCACTGCGCCAACGTCTCATCGCTGACGGAGTGCACGGTAATGACGTGCCAGATCAAATGCTGGAGGTCTTTGGACGGATGGATTTTTCGCGCGTGCAGATAGGTCAGATATTCGCCGAGGCTGACTTCATCGCGATCGATCTCGTAGGCGTCCAGCCAGACGCGATGCTGCGGCAGTTCCGTATCATCGAACTGCGTGCCCATGCCGTAGGGGTCGTCATCCACGCGGATGCTGCCGAGTAAAAACGGCCCCTCGGGAATAGGAATGGTCGGCGAGCCGGCCGCTAATTCGGCGATCGATCTCAGGTGTTTGGCCAGCTCCGCAGTGGGCGGCGGGGTCGGGGCGCGAGCAGCCATGGAGAAGGCCGGGTTGAGCCACATTGCCGAGAAGGTCAGGAGCGCAAGACTGAGATAGTGCGGAAGGAAACCCCTCCCCGATAACGGCGCGCGAGCAAACATTACGATTTACTCGGCGGGGCGGCGACAGATTTCCCGATTTCGGCAATGAGCCGGCGTTCGATCTCCGCGATTTCTTCCGCGTCCACCGCCAGGATGCGACCGCCTTGGACCACCCGCTCAAACTCAGCTTTCACGCTCAACCGGGTGACGTTCGAGGAGAGGGTTTGAAGGGAGACCACATACTGATTACGGGAGCCGGCGGTTTCCAGCGAGGTCGGCGTGGAGATTTTTCGCTCGGTGACAAAGACCGCTTTTTGATCTGTTTTAACGGTGACGCGCACTCGGTATCCATTGCGCGCCAACGCTTCTTCGGCAGCTTTTCCGACAACGGGCAGTGGGCGCGGGAGATCTTCGACCTGCGAGCCCTTCTCTTCCACGCGGATACTCTCGGCAACCTGGGCGGCTTTGGCGGCGGTCCGTTGAATTTCGCCGGACAGTTTTTTCGATTCGATGAGTTGCGCGTCGAGCCGGGCCCCTAGCGTCTTGGCTTCTGTTTGTAAGGACTTGGCCTCGGTCTGGGCATGCTCAGTCTGTTTCTTGGCGTCCCGCAATTCTTGATTGAGCAGATCGATCTGCTGCTGCATGACTTTGTTGCCGTCCTGCAGTGAATTCAGGAGCGACTCCTGTTTCGCCAGTTGCTTGCGGAGGTTTTCGTTTTCCTGCCGAAACGGAGATTCGTCAGGGGTGCACCCGACACACCACGATAGTACCGCGAGACTGAACAGGGGGGCGAGCGATCGCTGGGAGGCCTTGATCATAGTTTGGGTAAGACAGTCAGACTAGTATCAGAGTTTGGCCCCCCTTGTCCATCTTCAATCACATTCGCGCCGGTTTGACCATGGGGCATGGAGCAGCTATTCTGTGCCATGCGGTACTGGCACGAGGTGGTCTTGATCATAGGTCTGGCGTTGTTCCCACCGGCCACGGAGGCGGTCCCGATCGCAGTCCTGTCCGAATTGACCGAGCCCGTACCCGCCGAGGACTATCCCTTCTACGACCTCGCGGTCGAGGAAAAGTTTCTGACGTCCCGAACGAAGTTGGTCATGATCGAACGGATGACGGCGACGCATCTCCATCCGGAAGAGCCGCAGCTGCCGACGCTCGCCTGGTTTGCCGAGCGGGAATACTTTGACGGCCGGTTGCCGCAGGAGCTTATTCGGGATTTCGTGGTGAAGAATCAGCGACCCTCCCGACTCGATAGGCGGTTTGGTTTCGGGGTGCGGTACCGGTTTGTGTCAGGCGAGGGAGAGGGGGATGCCGAGACTTTCGTGCCGGTGATTCCCGCTGCCTGGTTGGTTGAGCACGAAGGCGGCGCCCCGGACATCATCGACCACCTGGCGTTTTCGCGTGTGGGCCTCACCTTGCGTGCTGATCAGGCCCTGCTGTATATCGCCAACCCGCGTCCAGATGGGACCGGCGCGGGTTTTTTGCTGTGGTTCGTGCGGCGGCAAAAAGTCTGGACCCTGCACGACACAGAAGTGCTCTGGGTGTCGCGCCTGAACCAAAACCCGTCAGGCCGCCGCTAGCGGGTAGTACCGGTCCTTGCTCGATTCGCTGAGGAGTGCGCATGATTCGCAAGACCTTTGCTGTTCCACCTCTCGGGTGCAATTGCTCGATCATCGGAGACCCGATCACCAAACAGGCCATTGTGGTTGATCCGGGCGGCGCGCCCGAGCGCATTCTGCAGGAAGTGCGCTCCATGGGGTTGACGGTCGTACGTATTCTCCACACTCATGCGCACTTCGATCACTTCCTCGCGTCCGGAGCGATGAAGCAGGCGACCGGCGCGGTGCTGTGCCTGCATCCTGATGACCTTCCGCTCTGGAACATCCTGGAGACGCAATGCCGTATGTTCGGCGTCCCGTATGTGCCTGCGCCGCAGCCTGACTATTGGCTGAAGGATGAGGAGCGAGTGACCATCGGGGAGACGGAAGGCGTTGCCTTACACACGCCGGGACATACACCGGGCTCCATGTGCTTTCACTTCCCCGCCGCGAAATTGGTGGTGGCGGGAGACACCCTGTTTCGCGGCGGCATCGGCCGCACCGATCTATGGGGCGGCGATTTCGACGCCATCGAGGCATCGATCCGGGAACGGCTCTACACCCTCGATGAGGACACGGCCGTCGTGACCGGACATGGAGCCGACACGGAGATCGGCCGGGAGCGAGAGACGAATTCGTTCGTGCGCGCCTAGCAGAGAGGCGACAATCTCACGATGCGTGGACGTTCTGCGGGTCGCGGCACATTCCCGGACGCAGTTGTCATAGCCGTTCATGAACGGGCCTCCAGAGGACACACAGGAGGGTATTATGATCGCAACGGCACGGCGCTGGCTGCTCCTTCCGCTGTTTTGCCTCCTGCCGGGATTCTCCGCTGCTGATGTGCCTGTCTCTGCCGACGAACCGGGCCCTCCCTCCCAGGTCACGATCAGTCATGTCCGGGTGGGATTGTCCGATCACGGCCCGGTGGTGTTGCTTTCGGCAGACGGGAAAACCATTCCCGTCTTTGTCGACCATACGGTGGCGGCCTCCATTCAATCGGCCTTGACCGGTGAAAAGCTGCCTCGTCCGCTCTCCCACGATCTGATGCATACGATTTTGGAATCACTCGGCGGTCGGGTGGTCAAGACGGTGATTACACTCAAGGCGGGCACGTATTACGGGAGCTTGACCGTGGCGTTTCAGGGGCAGGAAAAAGTGTTCGACAGCCGGTCCTCGGACTCTATCGCCTTGGCGATTCACTTTCACGCGCCGATTCTCGTGGGGCGGGATATGTTGGATGCGGTCGGCAGGTCTTCTCTTGAGCCCAAACCGGAATCGCTCTGACAGTTGTTGGACAAGTCCGCCACGTCGATCATGTGGTCGAACTCGCACGGCACCAACAAATGCGTCCTCAGCCGCTCGGTCTTGACGAACCGGCTTGTTGCGTGTGACGGGAAATCGTGAGGTTCCGGGGCTTTTCGCGAAGAAGTGTGCAGTGCTGGTCTTTTGCCCGGTTCTGTCCTATCGTACTGCTGATGCGCACAAGCCTGGCGTGGTGACAGGTACGGAGGCCACTTCCCGATGAAAAACCAACGCAAACATGAGCGGGTTCACGTCCAGTTTCGCAGCCATTTCTCGATGAAGGGCAAGATGCTGGCCGGCGACGGGGACCTTACCGATCTTTCTCCCGGCGGCTGTCGTATTATCAGCTCCGTTGAAGTGCTGGTCGGCTCGGAAGTCGAACTCTGCATTTTCCCCGGCGACAATGCCAATCCCATCCTCATTGATGCGGCCACGGTGCGGTGGTGCCGCCCCAACGAGTTTGGGTTGTCGATCACGAAGATTCGTGGACCGGTCCAGCGCCAATTGACCGATGTCTGGCGCAAGTTGGCAAAGCCTGCCTAGTCCCGTTTCTACGGCGAGTCTAGCAGGATGCGGAAAAAGTCCACCAGCGGCGTTCTCGCCTCGTTCAGATCCTCAACCTACCCCAAGGGTACGCCTCGGTCTGAGACACGGCCGGCTCACCGTCTCGCCGGCGTCCACAGACGTGGCGCTCATTATGCTTCGCGCCGTGGACCTCGCTGCGGCCTTGCTGGATAGCCTTTTTGCGCATCCTGCCTACTATCCTGATACCAACACGCCACGTGAGCTGATCGCGGCGTCGCGTGCAAAACATGAGTTTTTCCGCAGCCTGCTAGATCTTCATGGCCTCTCGTACTTCAGCCATTGTCTGAGAGGAGACTGCTGTCGCGCGGCGGCGGCCGTCCTCCGCAATTTCATCCAGGCGTCCGGGGTTCTGCGTGAGGGTCGCGCGAGCCTCCCACATCGGCGCCAGGCGTTCCACCACTCGATCCGCCACCAGCTTCTTGCAATCGATGCAGCCGATCGCGGCTTTCCGGCAATCCTGATTCACCTGATCGATGACCGGCAGCGGCGAAAAAATCTTGTGAAAATCGTAGACTGGGCAGACATCGGGGTTGCCGGGGTCGGTGCGCCGGACGCGGGCGGGGTCGGTGATCATGGTCTTGAGCTTCTGGCGGACGACGGTTTCCGTATCGGACAGGTTGATCGCGTTGCCGTAGCTCTTGCTCATTTTTCGCCCGTCGGTGCCCAGCACTTTCGGGAACTTCGTGAGGTGTTCCTGAGGCTCTGGGAAGACGGAGCCGTAGAGACTGTTAAAGCGGCGCGCCAGTTCGCGCGTCAGTTCCAGATGGGGTAATTGATCTTTGCCGACTGGCACGAAATCAGGCTTGTAGAGGAGGATGTCGGCCGCCTGGAGGACCGGATATCCGAGAAACCCATAGGTGCTGAGGTCACGCTCCTTGATCTCTTCCTGCTTCTCCTTGTAGGTCGGATTCCGTTCCAGCCAGGACACCGGAATGATCATGGAGAACAGCAGGTGGAGGATGGCGTGGTCCGGGACCTGGGACTGCACGAATACGGTGGCCCGCTTGGGGTCAATACCGGCTGCCAGCCAGTCAATGAGTAATTCCCGCACATAGTCGCGCAGCCGGCTGGTATCGGCATAATTGGACGACAGGGCGTGCCAGTCCGCCACGAAGAAGTAACAATCGTACTGTGCTTGCAACGCGTTCCAGTTTTCCAGCGCCCCCAACCAGTTGCCGAGATGGAGCAACCCGCTTGGCTGCATCCCGCTGAGTACTCGCTTACGAGCCGTCGTCATGCCATCACTCCCATGTTCCGAACCGATGTGTTGTTGTCCCTGACCGGCGGGCTACTCCAGGGGGACGAACTTGCCTTGTTTGACTTGAATGAGGAAGACGTGGCGATTGAGGGTGCCGTCGGGGCTAAACCCGCTGGGGCCGCTCAAGGTCGGCAGGTCATGCTGCATCATCAAATAGTCACGGACCGCTTCTCCGCTCGTGGCGCCTCGCCGGATCGCTTCCACCGCCAGTCGTGCGGCGTCATATCCTTGGGCGGCGAAGAGCGACGGCGTGGCTTGGAATCGTTTGCGATACCGTTCCACGAATTCCTGCACGACCGGGCTGGTGCTGTCGGAGAAGAATCCGTCCGCAAACACGCTGCCTTCAACGCTACGATCGGCCACGCGCGCGAAATCCGGGGTGTTCCATCCATTGGCGCCGAGCAGCGGAACGGCGATGTCGTAAAAGGCCAGTTGGGCCGCCAACAGGCCCACATCCAATGAACGTCCGGGGATAAACACAGCGTCGAATCCTGGCGAATAGAGTAGGCGTTTGCCTTTTTTGCCTCCCCGCCTGATTCCGGTTTTGGCCGGATCGTTGTCGACTTGCACCTCGACGCCATACCGCTTCAGATCTTCGGCTTTGAGCTTGCCGATCACGGCCCGGAAGTCGGTGTCACCTTCCTTGTAGGGTTCGCTGACGATCAGTTCTCCATCCTGTTGCCGGATTTCTTGCGCGAAGAGGCGCGCCAGGTCGCGGCCGTACGGGGTATCGGGATAGAGAATGGCGAACCGTTTGAACTGTTGCTCTTTGACGGCATACTCCGCCATCCGTTTGGCTTGATGCCCGTAGGTCAGCGCCGTACTGAAGACATAGTTGCCGAAGCGACGCAAGTTCGGGATGGTCGCACTGGGGGTGATCAACGGGATGTGGGTGCGTTCGGCCAGCTCGGCCATGACCGGCAGGTTTTTCGACAGCAACGGCCCGATGACGGCAAGCGGCCGGTCATCGGATAAGACCGAGGAGAGTTCGTCGAGGAATGTCGAGCGGTCGGATTCCGTATCTTTGACGATGAGGCCGATCGACGGGCTTTCGCCTCCGTCTTTCGGTCGCTCCAGCGCGAGTTGGATCCCGTTCAACACTTCTGTGCCGAAAGGGGCGAGTTTGCCGGACATGGGAAAAATGGCGGCAATGGCGTAGGGGTGCGATTTGAATTTGGTTCGCACCACGCTCTGGAGCTCGGCGGCTTTCGCGGCGTAGGGATGGTTGGGGAAGCGGCTCAAAAAGAGGCGCAAGTCCCGCTCGACTAAATGGTCCTCTCCGGCAGCGGTATGGAGGTCGATGAGCTTGATGGAGGCCAAGTCGCCGGGGAATGTCTTCGGGTAGGCATCACGGACGCGCATCAGCGACGGCCCGTCGAGTTTGTCGTTGACCAGTTCTCGAATCTGCATCTCGGTTTCGTGTGCCTGGTCGCCAACATCCAGCGGTAGCTCATCAAGCCAGGCTTGAATGGCCCGGAGAAAATCCTTTTTCTGTGCTTGAAACTCTCCTGTCAGCCGCAGGGCGTCGCGCTTGATGGTGGGATCGGCGGACAGGCTGCGCACTTCGGAAAGCAGAGGCAGCGCGAGATCCAGATTGCCGGCCCTGGCGTGGGACCTGGCGAGCAGGAGCTTTGCCCGGTCAACTAGGTCTGAGTTCGGAAACTCCCCGAGCAGCTGATTGACGTAGCGGATGGTTTCCGCATGCTCCTTCATGCCGTACATGGCGGCGGCCATCAGGAGATAGGCGTCGTCGAGGAGATCCGGCGCGGGGCCGCCTTCGATGAACCGTCGCAGCATGACGGCTGCAGCTTCCGGCTGTTCCGCGTCGATCAGCCGTTTGGCCTGATCTAAGGAGGATTGGCCGGTGTTTGCGGGCGGTTTCGCCTGGTTCGAACGGGGTGCGGACGGAGTCTTGGGCGCAGGGGCTGCGTCGCCGAGCGCGGCAAAGCCTACGAGGAGCGCCACCGCGAGGGCGACGCTGCACGCGCGGAGATGCGGGGCGCGGGATACGGATCGAGGAACCATTGACTCCTGTGCATGGCGAACGCTCTCGCCGCAATGGTGGCTACTATAGGAAACAGGTGCTGGGGTGTCAAGGTAAGTCGGGGTGATGGCGTTGTGTTCAGATCGAGGCTTGGCTATAGTCGATCAAGCATGCTCCGAGCCATCCCTCATGAGGGCGTCCTTGAAGGACCGTGATGTGGCAGGCCGCGCTCCGCAGGAGTCGGAATCGCTTCCGTTGGAGCCGCTCGTCGCGCGTTATTGTGACGATGTGCGGATTGTGCGCGGACTCTCACGACATACCTTGTCGGCCTACCAACGGGATGTGAAAGTCTTTCAGCGCTATCTTCGCGATCAGCATGTCGATGATCCTTGCCATGTGTCTCCTCCGTTGCTCGCGGCGTTTCTCGAACAGTTGCATCGCGGCGGACTTGCCGCTTCCTCGCGCGCGCGGGCATTGGCGGCGGTGCGCGGCTTTTTCCGTTTTCTAAAGCAGGAAGGCATTGTCAGCGCGAATCCGACGGTCAGTCTACGGAGCACGTCGCGGGTGCGACGCTTGCCAAAAACATTGAGCCTGGAAGAGGTGACCAGGCTTCTGGATCTCCCGCATCGCCTGGCGCCCGAAGATCACCGTGATCGCGCAATGGTGGAAGTGCTCTATGCTGCGGGGCTGCGTGTGTCGGAGTTGATTGCCTTGCGGATGGATCAGTGCAATCTTGAGGTAGGGTATGTTGGCATTACGGGAAAAGGCGACAAGCAGCGGGTGGTACCGATCGGACGGCCGGCGGTGGCGGAGGTGCAGGCCTATGTGTTGGGTGCGAGGCCGATGCTGTTGAAGCAACGATCGTCACGATTTGTGTTCGTCACCCGCCGCGGCACGCCCTTGACCCGGCAGGCATTTTGGAAACTCTTGCGCGCGCGGGCTCAGCGGGCGGGAATTGCGCGCCTGCCATCACCGCACATGCTGCGCCATTCGTTTGCCACGCATCTTTTGCAGAGGGGGGCCGACTTGCGCTCTGTGCAGGCGATGTTGGGGCATGCCGACATTGCGACCACGCAAATTTATACCCATGTCGATGCGGCACAGTTGAAAAAAGTCCACACGGCGTGTTTTCCGCGCAACAAACCCCGTCGTTGAACGGGCGATGGGGCGATCAGTGTCCGTCAGAGGACATTCACTTGCGCAGGACAAAAATCGTGCAAGAATAATGCATGTCTTGGTTGACACTGCAAGGTGGAGTTGATAGCATCCCAAAAATCTGCCGGGAGCGAGAAAAAACGGGCGGATAGCTCAATTGGGAGAGCGCTGCCCTTACAAGGCAGAGGTCACAGGTTCGATCCCTGTTCCGCCTACCAATAAGAAATACAGGAAATTGCGTGCTGGGCATTGCCTTATCCATTAGTAGTGATGTACAAGAGTACGCGCTACAGTATTTAGACAGTTTGATTCTGAAGATCTGAATTCTTCTTCCGCCATCTTGGGTTGCGTGGGGCCGTCGTTCAGCCTGGTTAGGACGCCAGATTGTCAATCTGGAAGTCGCGGGTTCAAATCCCGTCGGCCCCGCCATTCCCCCAGCTTTTGGTACAATCCATGCTACCGTTTTCATGCGACGCCATGTGAAGGGAAAGGTCTAGGCTCATGTTCCAATCAGGCGTGATGGGGTTGCTGGGCTCGCTAGGAGCGGTGTCGAAAATCGTGCTCCTGCTCCTCTTGGTCGCCTCGATTCTTTCCTGGGGCGTGATTTTGTATAAATGGCGGACCTTCAAGGCGGCTGATCGTGAAGACCAGCGGTTTTTTAATGCGTTTACGAAGATCCGCGATCTGGATGAATTGTATCGGCAGTCCCAACGCGCGGAGGGTAGCCCGAGTGCGCGCGTGTTTCAGGGCATCATGGATCGTGTGGTGTCGACCTCGGGGGACGGCCTACTGAGCGCGTCCCACGCAGGGGCTGGATCGAAGGAGTCGGGGCCGGCTTTCGATCACCAGTACATGGATAAAACCGTCTCGTACCTCGTGCAGAATCAAGTCTCCCAATTGGAGTCTTACCTACCGGTGCTGGCGACCACGGGAAATATTACGCCCTTCATCGGCCTGCTCGGCACGGTGTTGGGCATCATTGATTCCTTCCGCGAGATCGGCATGCAGGGAACGGCCAGCATTGCGGCCGTGGCCCCGGGCGTGTCCGAAGCCTTGGTGGCGACGGCCGCCGGCTTGTTCACCGCCATCCCTGCGGTGATCTTCTACAACTATTACCTGACCCGTATTCGGAAGACGGTGTTTCGAATTGAGTCATTTACCGTTGAAGCCACGCGTTCGTTGCAGACTCGCTTGAAGCAGCCCCAGGCCGGAGTTCAGTAATGACGTCGGAAACCCGCCACCGCCGGTTCATGGCCGAGATCAACGTGATTCCGCTGGTGGATGTGGTGTTGGTGTTGCTCGTCATTTTCATGGTGACGGCGCCGATGTTGTATCGCGGGATGGACATCAATCTCCCCAAATCGGCGAGCAATACGATTAAGCCTGAAGCGAGAGCGGTTTTGTCCATTGAGCGCGATCAACGATTGTATTTGGATAAGGACCCGGTCAGTGTGGTGCAGTTGGAGCGAAAGCTTCGGGCGCTCAAGGATCAGAGTCCGGATGTTTCGCTGTATCTGCGGGCGGATCGAGATGTGCCGTACGGGATCGTGGTGCAAGTGATGGATAGTGTCAAAAAAGCCGGCATTGAAAAGCTTGGTATGGTGACGGAGCCCACGGGGGCCGAGCGGGTGAGTGACTCGGTCGCGACTCCCTCGCAGCCACGCAAGAAGTAGCGGCGCCGCGACTCGCGCGCCTCACAGTCGTATCGCAAGTCATGACGTTCCAAACCCTGCCAAGACATACCGCGCTGTCCCTGATCGGAGATATGGGTGATGCCGGAGGTGACCGTCTACGCAAGACGGTGGTCGTGTCCCTACTGCTGCACCTGTGTCTCCTCTCCATCATTATGGGCGCCAAGTTCTTGAAGAAAACAGAACGCCCTTTGTCGGCTGTGGAAGTCTCCCTGGTGACCCTTCCGCCGATGGAGGCGAAGCCTGAGCCCAAGGTCGAGAAGGTTGAAAAGCCCGTACCGAGACCGGCGCCGAAGCCGGTGCAGTCCGCTCCGATTCCCGTGCCCCCCAAACCTGTGCAGACTCCGCCTCCCCCGCCGGCTCCGACTCCCATGCCGGTTCAGGCGGCTCCGGTTGCCAAGGCTTCTCCACCAGCTCCTGCTCCGGTGCCTGCACCCCGATTGCAGGCTCCCGTGTTGGCGGCGCCGCAACCGATACCACAGGCAGCCAAATCGCCCTCTTCCGCTCCCGTCACCAAGAGGGCGGATGTGCTTCGAGATGTGATGAAGGATGTGGAATTGCCGACGGACGCGCCCAAGTATGGGGACCTCGCGCCCATGAAGCCGGCCGAGGTCAAAAAAACCGCCCAGCCGAAATTGGGCGCGCCTGAACGATCAGATCTGGATGCCATGTTAAAGAAGCTCAATGTGCCTGACATGGCCGCTCCTCAGGTTGCGCCCCCACAAGAGCCCCCGAAACCGAATGTCGCGCCCCCGAAGCGCGCATCACTGTCCGAGGAAATGACCAGTGATCTCGACCGCGAGCTCCAGGATCTGAAGAAACTTCAGGCGCCTCCGCCTGTCAAAGCGTCCGAGCCGGTGCGAGAGGTCAAGCCGATGTTCCGCGAGCCACAGCCTCCTGCGGCGGCGCCACCGGTCACGGCGAGTATTCCCCGAACCAAGCCCGTTCCCATGCTGCGGATGCCGGGAGTGTCCGGATCCAATCCGTACTTGGCCCGGGTTCAGGCGCGGATCAGCGCATTTTGGACGGCGCCGCCGGTTGATATTTCAGGCAAGGCGCTGACGGTGACCGTGCGATTTCGGTTGGAGCGAGATGGTCGGGTTGGAAGCGTGATCATCGAACAGTCTTCCGGCAATGACTACTACGACATGGCTGCGCAGCGCGCCGTGCAAAGCGCGATTCCGTTGCCGCCCTTTCCGCCTGATCTGACAGAATCGTATTTCGATGCCCACTTCACTTTTGCCGTAGGCGAGGCTGCAGGATGAATCGTGTGATCATCGGTCTTATGATTGCCCTTTGCGTCATGGTTGGAGCCGGCTTGTTCGGAATTCTGGACTCCCGCGCCACTGATGTCTTTCTTGAAGCGACCCGGCCGGATTTTCAAAAAATTCCCATCGGGGTGTTCGGGTTTCAGAACGGCGGCGGTCCGGAATGGCTCGGCGGCCGGCTCGAAGAAGTGTTGAAGGCCGACCTGCAACGATCCCTGGTGTTTTCACTCGTGGATTTGCCTGGAATCGGCGTCAAAACACGCGAGGTGACGACGACGGATAAGGCGGTGTTCAAACAAGCTGCCGAGAATGGGGTGTCAGTACTGGTATGGGGGAAATCCGGGCAGAAGAACGGCAGCAAAGACAGTGAGTTGCTGATGGACGGCTTTGTGTATGACAGCGGCAGCGATGAAGTCGTCGGAGGCAAGCGTTACGTCGGGTCCACGTCGGTGGTCCGGTTGATGGCGCATCGGTTTGCCGATGAGCTGGTCTTTCGTTATACCGGAGAACCGGGGATCGCCAGAACCAAGATCGTCTATGTCGCAGAGCACGGGAATGCCCGCGAATTATTTGTGATGGACTACGATGGTCACGAGCCCAAACAGATCACGGCGGACGGTTTTCTGAACCTCATGCCGAGGTGGTCGCCCGATCGCCGGTTTATTGTGTTTACGGCCTATCGGAGCCGGAATACCCAGGACATTGATATCCTGGAGCTTGCGACGGGCAAACGCTGGACGCTGGTGTCCATGGCGGGGCTGAACATCACCCCGGCCTTGTCGCCGGACGGGAACTATCTGGCATTTGCCAGCAGTCAGGACGGCAATTCGGAAATCTATAAGCTCGATACGAGAACCAAGGCCCCCCAGCGTCTGACGGTCAATCAGGGAGGCGATTTGTCACCAACCTGGTCTCCCACCGGACGGGAAATTGCGTTCACGTCTGATCGTGGCGGAGCCCCGCAGGTGTTCGTCATGAGCGCTGACGGTTCCAACGTGCGCCGTCTGACCTATGAAGGGGATTACAATGCCGCTCCGGCGTGGTCGCCGCGAGGAAACTGGCTCGCGTATGTCTGTCGAACGGCCCAGCGGTTATACAAGTTGTGCATCGTGTCGCCTGACGGTCAAAAACGGGTGCAGGTCACGACAGGCCCCGGGATCGACGACTCGCCGTCCTGGTCTCCTGACGGCCGGCACCTGACCTTCAGCTCGACCGTTGACGGCAAGAGCCACATTTACATGGTAGATACGGACGGAAAAAATCTGGAACGCATTACATTCGGCGGCACACACAATAGTTCGCCGTCCTGGTCTCCGGCACTTTAGGATTGAACACGCGATTGACAGGATCTACGGACATACTAACCATTCACCAGCGATGAGGAGTGACGATATGAGGATACGGGTAGCGACAATGGGCCTGACCATGGTAGTCGGGATGCTGTTGGTCATTCAGGGAGGGTGTTCCAAGAAATCGATTCAATCCGGCGGCGATGCCCAGTCCTCGGAGCGCGGGATGGCGAAGTCGGGCGGGCCTGCTCCAAGCGCGATGGGCTCGACGGGGTCAATGGGAGCAAGCCCGAACCTGGATGCTCCCAGCGCCACGTTCCCGGACTTGTCTCTCTCCACCAAGCCGGAAGACCCTGAGACCGGCGGCCTGCGCGGATTCGATTCCGTGTCGGGCGGCAAGGCCCCGTCCGAGGAACGGCTCGGCGGCGGCGGAACGATGTTGGCCAAGGTCGAACCGTCGGAAAGCACGGCGCGCCAGATCGAGGAAATTCGCCGGGAGCAGGCGAAGGAGCAGGCGGCATCGGTGGAAGCCGGATTGCGCGATGTGTTTTTCGGCTACGACAGCTGGACGATTACGGAAGATGGCCGGCAATCGTTGACGCAGGACGCTCAATGGATCAAGGCGAATGCCGGGGCGTTGGTCAAGATTGAAGGTCATTGTGACGAACGCGGCACGCTGGCCTATAATCTCGTATTGGGCGAAAAGCGAGCCAAGGCTGTGCGGAACTATCTGGTCGAACTCGGCATCGGCGCTAACCGGTTGTCGGTGGTGTCCTATGGAAAAGAACGGCCGTTCTGCAACGAGCGCAATGAAAGCTGCTATCAACAGAATCGTCGCGGGCATGTGGTGGTCCGCTCGAAATAACTGTTCCAATCATGGATGATGTGACATGATTCTCCGGAACAGACGCCGGTCAAGGAGACCTGTCATGAACAGTGAACGGCCTTATCGAAAGAAGATGACTGATCAACCGTCGAAGGCAAACCGTGCGGCGATTGGTCGCTATGCTGAGCCGGCGCGGCTCGGCATGTGTGCGTTGGTCGTGACCGGCTGCGCGTTGTTGTCGGGATGTGTGGCGCAGCAGGCTGACCTCAAACAGACCGAACGGGAGCTTCAACGTCGTATCAAGCAACAGACGGAGGAGCATGCCCAGAACAGGGCTCGCCAAAATCAGGAAATCGTTTCGCTGCGCGAGCAGGACATTCCGTCCCTGCGCGGCGACGTCGATAAGGCCCTCCACCGCGCGCAGAGCTTAGATGCGCGGCAGGATGATTTGCTGGCCAAGCTGGCCTCCCAGGAAGGGAAATTTGAGCGTCGTATCGGAGAAGCGGAAAAGCGGTCGACCGAGGAAGGGAAGCGCCTGGGCTGGGTGGAAAAACAGCTGGTCGATCAAGACGCCATGCTCAAGGGGGAACGGGACCGCAGCCGGGCGGAGCTTTCAACGGTCACGGCGCGTTTGGATCAAATCAACAGTCACATCGAGGCCATTCAGAAGAACGTCCTGGACGCGATGCAGAAAACCACGACGGGCCTCGCGCAAAAAGTCGATTCGCGCTTGGACGAACAGCAGAAATTGCTGCATGGGTTGGAAACTCGGTCGCAGAATATTGCCCAGCTCGACTCGCAAAACAAAGTTCTGGCTGATCAGGTCACCAGGTTCAATCAGGCGCTGGTGGACTTCAAGCAAGCGCTGGGCAGCCTGGGTGAACGCGTCGTGCAACAGGACCAGACGGTCAAGCATTTGGCCGCGACCCTGGAGCAGGATACGACCACGTTGAGCAAACGGACCGATGTGCTGGCCGGGAAAATCGATGCCGATAATAAAGTCACCGCGGACCACTTCAATGAGGTCAATCGGAGTGTCGCCTCGGTGGCCAAGGCGCTGGAAAACGCCGGCGGCAAATTCGTATCTCGCGAGGACGACCATGAGCGGCGTCTGGATGACACGACGCGCGAACTGACGCACGTCCAAGCGCAAATCCAGACGCTCGATAAGAATCTCGAAAATCAACATGCGTTCTTGAAGCAGGTCGAGCAGCACTTGTCCGCCCTGCGCGCGAGCGCCTCTCAGCGAACCGAACCGGCCCCGGCCATCGCCGAAGCGACTCCGCTTCCGCAAGCAGCCCCTGCCCCGGGTCCATCGCTGTCCCCGGCGCCGGACTTTGCGTCGGCCGCTGCCAGTACTCCCCGCGCAGAGAATCGTAGCGCGGCGTTAATGGCGGATCGGGAGTCGTACGAACGGACGTTGACTCGGTTCAAGGATGGTGATCTGGAAGGCGCTCGCCAGGGCTTTGCGGAGTTTCTCGTTCAGCATCCGCACTCTGACCTGGCTCCCAACGCCCGCTTTTGGTTGGGCGAATCGTTTTACGGCAAAAAGGATTATTCGCGCGCCATCGATGCCTATGATCAAGTGCAGTTGAATCATCCTGCCAGCGAAAAAGTGCCGGCGGCCCTCCTGAAAAAAGGGTATGCCTACCTGGCGCTGAAGGATCGGAAAAAAGCGGCTTCCGCTCTGAAACAGGTGATCGACCTCTATCCGAGATCTCCGGAGGCCAATAAGGCCATGGACAAATTGAATCAACTAAAGGAGTTGCACTAACGATGAAGCTCCGATTTGTGAGGGTAGTGCGGGTGAGTGCCACGCTGGCCTGCGGACTGGTGGTGGCGGGCTGTGCAAAACATGCCGATTTCCTAGAGATCCGGGATCAGATCTCCATCATTGCTCGGGCACAGGATCAGGAACAGAAGCGATTCGAGGCGATGCAGCGCCGGCTGGAATCGCTTGAGCGGGTGCGCGAGCCGGAAGGCGGGAAATTGCGTTTGGACGAGGCTCTGGCCCGACTTCAAAAGCTGGAGGGGCGGTTGGCCAAGATAGAGGAAGCGCAGTTGGCGCAAGCAGCGTCTATCCGGTCAGATGTGGCGCTCGCAGAAGCCAGCCGTCAGGCACGTACCTCGAAGCCATCGGGACCAATCGAAGTTCCATCCATCATACCGGGTGTCCCGTCGATCACTCCGACCTCGGCGTTCAACCTGGCGTATAACGACTACCTCAACGGGAAGTTTGATTTGGCGGTCGGCGGGTTTCAGCACTTCATCAAGGATTTTCCTTCGACCTCACTGACACCCAATGCGCATTATTGGCTGGGAGAATCGTATTACGGTCAGAAGGATTACATCCGTGCCATGCAGTCGTTTGAGCACGTGGTGAATGAGTATGCGGGCAATGAGAAGGTGCCGGCCGCGCTGTTTAAACTGGGCCTCTCAGCGGCTGAAACCGGAGATACCGCAAAATCTCGCAAGTATCTCAAGCGGGTCATTGAGGAGTATTCCACATCGGACGAAGCCAAGCTCGCGAAGACGAAGATGGCCGAGATTCGATGACCCTGCGGTTTTGGGCCGCTCTCCTCTCCGCTGAGCCATCCTCCACTCACCTCGCAGGGGGCGCTTCCTCCCATGGACATCGCCAGTAACGTGGGAAAGATTCGGGTTCTCCCAAGCGACGTCATCGGACGCATCGCGGCCGGCGAAGTCGTCGAACGCCCGGCCGCAGTGGTGAAAGAATTACTCGAAAACAGCCTCGATGCCGGCAGTAGCTCGATTACCGTTGAGATCAAAGACGGAGGCCTCGGGCTGATTCGGGTCAGCGACGACGGCGAGGGCATGTCGCGTGGTGATGCCTCTCTGGCCTTCGAGCGGCATGCCACGAGTAAACTCCAGTCGGATCAGCAGCTCGGCGCTGTTCGCACGATGGGATTTCGAGGGGAAGCCCTCCCGAGTATTGCCGCCGTCTCGAAAATCCGTCTGACCACAGTGGCCCGCAATGATCACGTGGGCGCCCAGCTCTGGCTCACGGGAGGAACCATCACCCGTGTAGAGGATGCGGCGGCGATCCCCGGCACCTCGATTGAAGTGTCGGAACTGTTCTTCAATACGCCGGCCCGCCGGAAGTTTCTCAAATCCACCACGACCGAGTTTTCGCATATCAGCCATGTGGTTCAGCAGGCCGCGTTAGCCTGGCCGCAGGTGTATATGCGCCTGGTACACAACGGATACGAAGTCTTTGCCCTGCCCGCCGTGTCCTCGCCGCGTGATCGAGTGCTGCAGGTGTACCGAGCCGCGTTTGGTGAGCGGGCCTTAGCCGTCGATGTCGAGCGCAACGGCCTGTCGCTGAAGGGGTTCATCGTCGATCCGGTCCGGGCCCGCGCTGGCCGGACGCCGCAGGAGTTATTCGTCAATCGTCGTCCCATCAAAAACAGCACGGTGCAACACGCCGTCGTTGATGGCTACAGCTCCTTTCTGGCCAAGGGCCATGCGCCGCTGTTTGTGTTGTTTCTGGATGTGGAACCCCACCGGGTGGATGTGAATGTGCATCCCACCAAACGCGAGGTTCGCTTCGCGGATACCGAGCAAATCCACCAGTTGGTCCGCTCCGCCGTGCGCCAGACGCTTGGCCGGGCACAGGTGGAATCGTCGATGGCAGGGGTTGTCCATGCTCAAATGACCGGAGTAGTCCCCTCGATCACATCGTTACCTGAAAGCGGACATACTGAATCCATCGGCACCCCCCATGAATCGATGGCGAGGCCACAGGCCTGTGTGACGCCGCCTGCCTCACGGGAGAGCCAAACCTCTTTTGTGGGAGAGGGGAGCACAGCGTACGCGTCGAGTGCCTCTTCGGATATTCTTGCCCTCGGGCAAATAAACCGTACGTATCTGATCGCGCAGGTCGGGAACGAGCTTCAAGTCGTCGATCAGCATACGGCGCATGAGCGCGTGCTGTTCGAGAGGCTCTGGCGAGCTTGGCAAGGGCGCACGGTCACTTCCCAACCGTTGCTGTTGCCGGAAACCCTGGAGTTGCCGGTGCAGCAAGCCGTCATTTTGCAGCGGCATGTGCCGGAACTGGAACGGCTCGGGTTGCTCATCGAGCCGTTCGGGCCCTCGTCGTTTCTGATCCGCAGTCTGCCGATCATGTTAGGACATCCCGATTTGGCCGCCTTAGTGCAAGACCTGATTGATGATCTCGAACAGTGGGATTCAATTTCCTCGCTCGAGACGAAGGTGAAACCGATCCTGGCATCGCTGGCGTGCCATGCGGCCGTTCGGGCCGGCCGATCCCTGGCGTTACCCGAAATCACACAGTTGGTGCGGGATTGGGTTGCAGAGGGACTGATCATGACCTGTCCGCATGGACGGCGTGTGGCGTTCCGGCTGTCAGGCGACGAACTGGCTCGGTTGTTCGATCGCGCCTAAGCGGAGGACGCAGAGACGTATGGTCCGGCTTACCGAATCCGTCCTGGCGTCGCGGCCGCTGGTGGTGCTGGTCGGGCCGACCGCCGTGGGGAAAAGCGAGATCGGGCTCCGGCTGGCCCGCAGCTTGGAGACGGATCTGTTGACGGCGGATTCGCGCCAGGTCTATCGCGGGATGGATGTTGCGACGGATAAGCCGACCGTGACGCAGCGGCAGGGGGTGCCGCATCGCCTCATCGATCTGGTCGATCCTGACGGGTCGTTTAATGCCGGGCAATATCGCCAGCTGGCCTTGCAGGAAATAGAACGGCTGTACGGGGAACGGCGGCTGCCATTGATCGTTGGCGGGACCGGGCTCTACGTGCGGACGTTGATTCACGGACTCTGTGATGCGCCGCGGGCGGACCAGGCGTTTCGCGCCTCCCTGTTGCAGAGGGCCCAGGGGCAGGGACGATCCTTCCTGCATGCCGAATTGGCGCGGGTCGATCCCGAACTGGCAGCGCGGCTGCATCCCCACGACGAGGTGAAAATCGTGCGGGCGCTTGAAGTGTTTCATCTGTCGGGACGACGGCTGTCGGATGTTCAGCAGGAACATCGGTTTGCCGAACAACCGTTCTCCGTGCTCATGATCGGATTGAACCGCGAGCGCGCACAGCTGTACCGGCGGATCGACGAGCGGGTGGAGGCGATGTTTGCGCGAGGAGTCGTGGAAGAAACCGCGCAGTTGCTCGCTAAGGGATACAGGCGTGAGACGGGCGCCATGAAGGGGTTGGGGTACCAGCAGGTCGCGGGGTATCTGGCCGGCGACTATGGTCGCGCCGAAGCGTTGCGTCTATTGAAGCGCGATACCAGACATTACGCCAAACGTCAGTTGACGTGGTTCCGGAAGGAGCCGGGTCTGCAGTGGTGGTTGCTGAGTGAGCAGGAGGCACCGGAGGACGTGGCCGGGCGTCTCATGGAAACCGTTCATTCATTTGTCCAGAAATTAGATCAGCGGCGCTCGCCGGATAGGCACGCGTCGCTGACCATAGAAATGGAATCGGCATCATGAGGAAATCGAAGAAGGCCGTTCAGCCGGCCGTCGGTATCATCGGCGGGAGCGGGTTGTACCAGGTCGAAGGACTGGAGCAGGTCCGCGAAGTGCGTCTCCGTACGCCGTTCGGCGCGCCGTCGGATGCCATCGTGGTCGGGGTCCTGGGAGGCATGGGAGTGGCCTTTCTATCCCGGCATGGACGCGGGCACCGGATCAATCCCGGTAGTATCAATTATCGCGCGAATATTTATGCGCTGAAGTCATTAGGGGTGACGCAAATCATCTCGATCAGCGCCGTCGGAAGCATGAAGGAAACTATTCAGCCAGGCCACGTGGTGTTGCCCGACCAATTTATCGATCTCACGAAGCGGCGGGTTTCGACGTTTTTCGACGAGGGCATCGTGGCGCATGTTGGCTTCAGCGAGCCGGTCTGCTCCTCTTTAGCCGATGTGTTGGAGGCGGCGGGACGATCTGTGGGTGCGACGCTTCAGCGCGGTGGGACCTATGTGTGTATGGAAGGCCCGCAGTTTTCGACCAAGGCGGAATCTCGCTTGTATCGGCAGTGGGGAGTGGATGTCATCGGGATGACCAACATGCCGGAAGCCAAACTCGCCCGCGAGGCTGAACTGTGTTACGCCACAATGGCGCTGGCGACCGACTACGACTGCTGGCATGAGACCGAAGAGGCGGTCACCGTTGAGGCGATCCTGTCCACGTTGCATCGGAACGTGGCCTTGGCCAAGGATGTGTTGAAGGTTGCGGTGCCCAAGCTGGATCCAGCCCGGGCTTGCGGTTGCCGGCGAGCGTTGGCCACGGCGCTGGTCACCGCTCCGGACAAAATGTCTGCTTCAGCAAAACGACGCTTGAATCTCTTGATCGCTCCCTATGTGCGGACGCAGAAAGGAAAACGGTGAGGCATGGGTAAATTGCTGGTAGTGGGCTCGGTGGCGCTGGATACCGTGAAAACTCCTTTCGGCGAGGTCGCCGAAGTGCTTGGCGGATCCGCGACGTATTTTTCAACGGCGGCCAGTTATTTCACGTCGGTTGATCTGATCGCAGTCGTCGGCGAGGATTTTCCGGAACAACATGTCGCGTTTCTGAAAAGCCGCAAGATTGATTTGACGGGATTGGAGCGGCGGCCTGGCTCGACGTTCCGCTGGAAAGGCGCCTATTCGCATCAATTAAACGAAGCGCAGACGCTCGATACCAAGCTGAACGTCTTTGAAACCTTCCGTCCGAAGATCCCCCCCCAATACAGCACGCCCGATGTGCTCTTTCTGGGAAATATCGATCCGAATTTACAACTTGATGTGCTGCAGCAGGTGAAGCGGCCGGCGCTGGTTGCCTGCGATACGATGAATTTCTGGATCAACGGGAAACGTGACGCGCTCTGGAACGTCCTGCAGCACATCGACATTCTCATTATCAACGACGGCGAGGCGCGGGCCCTGGGTGAGGATACCAATCTGGTCAAGGTCGCTAAGAAAATTCTGGCGCGTGGGCCCAAGCACCTCATCGTCAAGCGAGGCGAATATGGTGTGTTGATGTTCAACGACAAGCAGGTGTTTGGCGCGCCGGCATTTCCGCTGGATGACGTGCGTGACCCGACCGGCGCCGGCGATACCTTTGCTGGAGGGTTTCTGGGATATCTGGCCGCCACGGGAAACCGTTCAGCCGATGCCATGCGGCAAGCGATTATCTTCGGTAGCGTGATGGCCTCATTTACGGTAGAAGCCTTTAGCCTTGACCGATTGAGGATCCTAGATTACAAAGAGATTGAGGCGCGTTTCAAAGAGTTCAAGCGGCTCACGCATTTTGAGGATATCGGCGCATGATGGTCGCTGATCGACATCGGAATCGGACAAGCAGGGCCTGGGGCATTCCGGGGTCTTCCTGTATCCTGCTGTTGCTGGGACTGTCTGTCTTTGGCGGGTGCGCTAACGAAGAGAACCTGCGTAAGTCGAAAGGATTTTACCAAGAAGGGGTTGCCCGGCTGAGTTCCGACCAGCAGCAGGCCTATGTGTCGTTTCAAAAAGCTGTGAAGCTGAATCCTGAGAATAAAGAAGCGCACTACGGTCTGGGGCATATCTATGCCTCGCAAGGACGACTCAAGCTCGCCGAAGAATCCTTCCGCGAAGCCATTCGCATCGACGGCGACTATGCGGAGGCCAATACCTACCTCGGCCAGGTCCTGGCCAGTCAGGACCGGTGGAAGGACGCCATCGCGGCCTACCGGCAAGCTCTCAGCAATCCTCTCTATCCCACGCCTGACCTGGCGCGCTTCCAGCTGGGGAAAGCCTTGATGCACGAGGGTGATCTGCAGGGGGCGATGGAGGTCTTGGAAGACGCGACGACCGTCACGCCGCCCAATGTGCCGCCCGCGATGCTGCAGTTGGAACTGGCGCGCGTGTACCACAAGCTTGGATTTGATGTGCGGGCGCGTGAGGCCCTGTCGAAGGTGTCGACGCTGGATAAAGGCGGAGAGCAGGCAGCTGCGGCGCAGGAACTCCTCGGTAAGCTCAAACCATAGGCGGAAATCATGGAATCAGTGGGTGAATTTTTTCGGCAGGTTCGTGAGACCAAAGGTCTGACCGTGGATGAGGTCGCCTCGAAGACCCGAATCCGCACGGACTTTGTCAAAGCCCTCGAAGAGGGAAATTTTGCCAAATTGCCCGACCAGGTCTTTGCGCGCGGATTTGTCCGGTCCTATGCGCGGTCACTGGGGCTGGATGAAGAAGATGCCATCCATCGATTTGTTCAGTCCGCCGGGGCATTTTACGAAAAGCAGGGTGAGCGGGAACGGTTGCGGCAACGGCAGGTAGAAGAAGAGCGCCGCCGCAAAGCCAACCGGAAGGCGGTGGGGGTGGCGATCGCGGTTGCCATTGCGACGTTGGTATTTTTGCTGAGCCGTGAACAGACTTCTACGTTGGTGCGGCGCTCCGGGTCGGACGCGCCGACTGTCAGTAAAAAGAGTGCCCCGTTTGCCAAGGATTCGAAGGAACCGGCTTCACGCCCGGCTGCCGAGCTTCCGCCTCCCATTGCTCCACCCCCGAAGCAGGTTGAGCCGGCCGCTGTTTCTGTGAAGCCCGCACAAGAAAAAGTAACGACAGCTCCGCAGGTTCCAGCGCCGGTTGCCGTGGCCAAAGAGCCGATACCATCGGACACCGCCACTCCTCTGCCCCCTGCTTCCATGGGGTCGGAAGGTCCGCTTGCCGGATTGTCGGTGGATGGACCGGTCGAGTCGGATGGTCCGCTGGTCCTCGATCTTGCCGCCACGGAGTTGAGCTGGGTTGTGGTGCAAGTCGACTCCGGTAGCCACCAGGAGGCGTTGCTACGCCCTGGGGAAAAGGCTCAGTGGAAGGCTCAGGACCAGTTCACGGTGACGCTCGGCAATGCCGGGGGAGTGCGCGCCGAACTCAACGGCAAACCGCAAAAGCCTTTTGGCCCCAGCGGCAAGGTCGTACGAGACGTCGTGATTAAACGTTGATTGAATTGTCTGGATACCCCTGACCCCTCCCTGGCCTACAGGCGTGTCTTTCATTCCCGCTCCCGCCGCCTTCTTCTTTACCATCTATGACATGTAGAAATCGTGAAGCGACTTGTCGCTGTCCTCTCCGCGCTCGAATGAGGCGAGGCGGAGGCGTCTGAGGCGCAAAGGTGTCACGGCTGGATGTCAGTACGTACTTGCCGAATCGGTGAGACTTCTGAATATGGGGATTTCATGTGGTTTTTTCAATCGCGCCGCTGGCACAGCCCTTGATTCTCCCTGATGCCAGCATGGATGAAACAGACAAGGCCGAGGCGGGTCGTTCGCTTGACAAGACAGAAAACGCGTTGCTATAGTTCGCCTGCTTTATCGGCCTTGTCATGATTTTTTGTCCATGCTGCTTGAGACCAGACAGTTATTGTTCACGCGGTGGGTTCAACACAAAGGAGGAGTTCTGATGGGGTATTTTTCTAAGTTAGTCGGAGTGTGTGCGGCCGTCACCTTGTTGTCCGTGGCGGTGGTGGGCGCAGAAGAAAAGGATCCGCTGAAGCCCCGTGTTGCGCCGGATCAGATGGCGGACGCGAAGGCAATGAAGAACCCGGTTGCTTCGACCCCGGAAAGCATTGCCAAGGGCAAGGCATTGTATGAGGGCAAGGGCACCTGCTTCAATTGTCACGGGAAAGAGGGGAAGGGCGATGGCCCTGCCGGCGCGATCCTCAATCCGAGCCCGCGCAACTTCACCAACTGCAAGTTCCACAAGAAGCGGAAAGATGGCGAGCTGTTCTGGGTGATCAAGAACGGCAGCCCGGGCACCGGCATGGTTTCGTTGGTCCCTGCGGCAATCACCGAAGAAGAAGCGTGGACGATCATCAATTATGAGCGCAGCTTCTGCAAGGGTGGCGAAGAATAGTCGCGAGTATCGGCCGATAGGCTGAATCGGAAAGGGGCGGCGAGGATATCCTCGCCGCCCCTTTTCTTTTGTGGTCAGGTCCCTGGTCTCGACAGGCTCATATCGTGATACAGGAGCAACCTGAGAAAGGAAGGCCCATCCCGAACCATCGCGGCCCACTACCGTGATGGCTGAAGGAGAGGTCGGCTGTTTGTTTAGGGTTGGTCAGCGGAAGGGGGCATCGCTGGTTTTGTGAGCACGGTGTCGAGGCTCTTCTCCGGCACACGCGGCGTCGGCAGGATCTGCGGTTGCTGGTCCTGCTTAAAGGTACTGCGTGCGGCGGCTGGCACTTTGCGAGCGACATAGGCCGTGACCTCCCCGATCGTGACCTCGCCGTTGCGATTCATATCGGCTTCCCCACGCAGGCCTCGGAGAAGATAGTAGGTCAGTAATCCGTGATGCCACGTATCGGATTCCAGGCTTTTGCCGAATCCGGTGGTTGAAATGATGTGAACGACCGATCCCGCCGTTGCCGCCCATTTGGGTGGCGCGACTTTTGTGCGGCCCTCCGCCCCATTCTTGAGCACAGTTCCGTCAAACACGAACAAGACTTGTTTCGCTTTTAACCTTCCCAAGGCGGTTTCCAGATCTTTGAGCGGATAGAGGCGAGTGGGTGATCCCAGCGAGCCGTCGTAAGGGATCAAGAATGTCTCTCCCGATGGGGTGACGAAGGCCTGGCCGGCGAAATACACCGTGACTACCGAGTCTTTGGTAACTTTGGAAGGGAGCCAATCGAGTAAGGCCTCTTCAATGTCCGGGCGAAGTGCGCTCCAGTCCTTCAAGAGGCGGACATTATTGCGTGGCACTCCTCCCAGCGTCTGAAGGTAGGTCGCCACCATTTCCGCGTCGAGGGTGGCATACTTCCGCGCGCCAATCTCCTGTTCGCGGTAGCTGCTCAGCCCGATTGAGAGGAGATAGTCTCCAGGCCTCTGAAGTCCGATTGCCGCAGGAGGAACGTGATCCACGTCGTCGCTGTTGGCCGCGGACGATTGTATGGACGCGACTAAGGTCTGGACGGGTGACACCTGCTGGCCCATTCCATTCAGGATCGCCACCTGAAATTCGGCCTGCTGGGCGGACGGCGATTGCGGCAGAGTCGCGACGAATTCAAGAGATTTGGAGCCGCCTGGTGCGATGGCTCCCGTGGGCAATGTTGTGGCGGGGAACTGAGCGATCAGCACCGGCGGACCAGTCAGCCGCACGGCCATGTCAGGGGTTGCCTGTTGCCCGGTATTGACGATGTCGACTCGGACGCGGATTCGTTCGCCACTTTCAAGGACCAGGTTGCCGTTTTCATCCAACAGTGTGGCTTTGAACGGAAGGGGCTGAACCGGCGCTGCAGCAGGCGCAGCTGGCATGGCAGGGGGTTTCGAGGCGGCCTCGGACGGCGCGACGGTCGCGGCAGTTGCCGCCGTTTGTGTCGCGGGGGCGAGGAGCACCCGGGCTTCTTGCATGAATTGCGTGGCCAGCATGGTGGACGTATCCTGCAGCAGAGGATCGACGACGTAATCGCAGCGCTGCTGAGTCAGTTCGAGTTGCAAGCGTTCTTTGCGAGCGGCTTGTAGCGGCCGCTCGCCAAGCGGTGCGCCGGAGGCATCGAAAAATTCCGCCAGAGCATCCAGGCTGAGTTCTGCGGGGGCGCGATCGTAGAGCGCATCGGTTTGCAGCTTGAAGCGCGGGTCCAGCATCCGCACGCGTATCGTCACGTCGGGTTTTCCCCCGGCCGCATGACTTCCCGGCATGTTGACGGAACGAAACGTTTGATGCGCGGCCTGTATCAACGTGTCTTCAACCGTCGGGCCGATCGAGAAGACATGGATGCGGCTGCAGTTATCGATATACTCCGTCTTGGCTTTCGAGAGCGACGGGTCGATGTCCATTTGAACCGTGAGCGGAACCGGTGGCCCGAGGTCCGGCAGAGCCTGTCGGGAGAATCGTGATTTAATGGTCTCGCAGCCGACGGAGGCCAACAGGGGGATGAGAATCATTCCAACAATAAACGCGCGGTTCGTCTTCAAGCCGAGGCCTCCTCTAGGGCAGATTTCGGAGGGGAAACGGTACAGGAATGAAGGGGGCATTGCAACCAACTCCCGTGCCGGCTTGCGACCCTCACCAGCCTCGTTTATCCTACCGCGCATCCCCCGTCGGTGGATCGAAGGGACGTTGAATTATCGTGGTGGTGTTGGGTTTGTCCAATATGCGCGATGCTGCGGCCGCGCTGGTCGCTGACGGCCGCATTGTGGCCGCAGCGGAGGAGGAACGATTCGTTCGCCAGAAGCACGTGACGGCTCTGCCGGTCCATGCGATTCAGTATTGTTTGCGCGAAGCCGGAATGGCTCTGCGCGATGTCGAGGCCATTGTCGTGCCGTGGAAGTATTGGCAAGTCGGCCGGCGTCTACGGCTTGCGCTGACGGCCATGATGCGCTCTACGCAACTGTTCCGTGTGAAAGGAACACGGTCGCTCGAGCGCGCCGGTCAGGAGTGGAAGGAACTGTTCCGCCTTCGCCAGGAGCTGACCAGGAGGGTTGCGCCGGGAGCCGCTCGGCCGGTGTTTCTCGACCATCATCTGTGCCATGCGGCCAGTTCCTTTCTTGTCTCGCCGTTTGAGCGGGCGGCCATTCTCGTCGTTGATGGGGCGTCAGAAGCGGATACCACCTTGCTGGCCTGCGGTGAGGGCAATCAGATCACCGTGCTCGAGCGTACTCCGCTGCCCCACTCGCTGGGGCAATTCTATGCGGCGATGACGGCGTTCTTGGGGTTTCGCCCGGATCAGGATGAATATATCGTGATGGGCCTCGCCTCCTCCGGCGAACCGTCGTTCGCACCCGCGCTGCATCGTGAAATTTTGCGATTGCTGCCCGATGGACGATTTGAATTGAATACCCGCCTGCTCGATTTTCACCTAGCCAGGGCGGGCTGTTTTGTAGACGAGTTTCTCCGCCACTTCGGTCCTCCGCGGCGTTCGTCGGACGCCATCACGCAGCGACACCGCGATCTCGCGGCCAGCGCGCAATTCGTGTTGGAAGAGACCCTGCTGCATCTGGGGCGCCGCCTGCGGTCGCTCACTCAGGCGACGTCGCTCTGCCTGGCGGGCGGAGTCGCCTACAACTGCGTGGCCAACGGTCGTCTGCGGGCCGAACTCGGGTTTGATCATGTCTATGTGCCGCCGGCTGCCGGAGATTCCGGGGCGGCGCTCGGAGCGGCCTTGTGGTGGACGGCGAGGCGCGCAACGGCGGCGGGAAGATCCGTGCTGCCCGATGCGTACCTGGGGCCACAGTACGATGAAGCCGCCTGCCGAGCCGTGCTGTCACAGGCGGGACTGGTTGCCGAATGCCTGCCTGATGACCGGTTGTATGAACGGGTGGCATCGGAGTTGGCCCATGGCCGATTGGTGTTCTGGTTTCAGGGACGGATGGAATGGGGGCCCCGGGCGCTGGGGAACCGTAGCCTGCTGGCAGATCCTCGACGTGAAGATATGCGGGAGCTGATCAATAGCAAAGTGAAATGCCGGGAGGCCTTTCGGCCCTTTGCGCCTTCAGTGTTGGCCGAGCGCGCGGAGGAGTTTTTCCATGTGCCGGCCTCGTCTCCTTTCATGCAGTTCACGGTGCGGGTGAAGGCGTCTGCGAAAGGAATCCTTCCGGCCGTGACGCATGTCGATGGGACGGCCCGGGTGCAAACGGTGACGCGGGAGGCCAATTCCCGCTTCTACGATCTCCTGACGACCTTTGGCAGACTGACCGGCGTCCCGGTGCTCCTGAACACGTCCTTCAACGTGCAAGAACCGATTGTGTGCAGCCCTGATGAAGCCGTGCGTTGTTTTCTGCGCACGCAGGTTGACTGGTTGGTTCTCGGCAATCTTCTGGTAAGACGGCCACCACCGGCGACGCCGGCCTCATGAACGCCGAGCCGGTTCGCCCCGCATCTTCCTCCCTTCAACCTGCCGTCAATCTCTTGCTGGACGTGTTGTTGGGTGCGTTTGTCTTGAATCTTGCGCTACAGCCCTTAGTGGAACCGGATCTAGGATGGCATCTCCGGGCCGGACTGGATTTCATCGCGCATGGGTGGCACCTGCCGGATACGGATCCCTACTCCCATACCATGCCGGATTGGCATTGGGTGGAGCACGCCTGGTTGACCGATGGGGTGCTGGCAGTCATCTATCGCGCGCTCGAGCCGTTCGGAGGATTGGGTCTGATTAGTTTCTTTGGCGGAGTGACTGCTCTGGCCTGGTGGATCGCCGCAGGACTGGCTCCTGTCCATCGCACCTGCCGGCTGGCGACACTGGTCGCGAGCCTCTGGGTGGCATTGCCGTTTCTTGGGGCGCGCACGCAGTTGATCAGCCTCCTCGGCGTGGCGGTCGTGCTCACGATATGGAACCGCATGCAGCGGGGACAGCGGCAATGGGTCTGGGTGCTGCCGCCATTGTTTCTCTTCTGGGCGAATCTGCACGGAGGGTTTACGGCAGGTCTCTTTCTCCTCACGGTGTTGCTGTCGCTTTCCTTTCTGATGAAGGTCTGCATCGAGTGGCAACTCTGTCAGGCCCCGCGCGATGAACCGGTGCTGACCTGGGAGGATCTCCGGCATTGTACCATCGCGATCGTCGTGTCCATGGCCGTGACCTGTGTGAATCCCTACGGCTGGCATCTCTACGTGGAAATTTACGAGTCTCTGACGGATCGCTTCATGATCGACACCCTGCGGGAATGGCAACCGGTGTCGTTCCAGGGGTGGGCCGGCCGGGCCTACGGGCTCTACCTTCTGGGGCTTATCGGTTTGATCGCCGGATGGTATCGACGAGTGGAGCCGGTCCGGTGGGTTCTGCTGGTGCTGATGTTGGGACTCTCTTTGCTGCACTGGCGGAATGTCGCCTTGTTTTTGATCGTCAGCCTCCCGCTGGCAGCAGAACTCAGTGCGCTGGCGGGGGAGTCCTTCCTGCGTCGCGTTCCTGTGTTGAAAGCCCACGCTGCCGGAGGTGTCCTTGTGTTGGCCATGATGGCGGCGACGGCTCTCTATGCCCTGGGCGCCGAGCACCTGGAGCATGTCTGGCAATCAGGCCGCACTCCCGATGTGTATTTCGAACGGACAGAGTATCCCATCGAAGCGGTGCGGTGGATCCGGACCCATCGCGATGAAATTGGGACGAGGCTGTATAACGACTATGCCTACGGTGGGTTTCTTCTGTGGCAACTTCCCGGCGAGCGAATTTTCATCGACGGACGGATGCCCGCCTGGCGGATTAAGGACCGGTGGATCTTTCACGATTATGTGGCGCTCAATCGCGAGGATTCGCCGCAGTTGGGACTGTTGGATCGATATGGCGTGGATTGGGCGGTGATTCCGCGAGGCAGCGCGTTGGCATCGGCGCTAGAGATGCATCCGGCCTGGAAGAATATCTATGCCGATGCCAAGGTGGTCATCCTGCGCCGGCACCCGTAAAGCCAGGCGATATTGCCTAGGAATGCGTTGGTTCGACAGTGGCCAGAGCCGGTTCGATGCCGCCTGAAGTCGGCTGGCACCGGGGCTGGTAGAGGCCTTGCGCGTCTCGCTTCCGGATAGCCACAAGTTCCCGCAACATGAGGGAGCCGTCGCGCCAAGGACGGACTTTCGATCCTGGCTGATCGGTCCAATTAATGGGAACTTCCGCGATACGGTAGCGTCGTTGGTGGGCGATGTACAGCAACTCCAAATCAAACGCGTAGCCGTCGACACAAGACACGGCAAACAGGTCTTGGGCAACCGATTGCCGGAATAGTTTAAACCCGCATTGCGTGTCGGCGATGTGGTGCACGCCCAGTTGCCGTACGACGTTGTTGAAGAGGCTTCCCAAGACGCTCCGGTGCCATCGGGCGTGAACAGTGAATGCCGGGTTGTGGGAAGCCAGAGCCCGTGACCCGATCGCGAGGTCTGCCCCGGCGCCGAGGGCTGCCTCCAAGCGTTCCAGTTCTTCGATCGGGGTGGCCCCATCCGCATCGGCAAACAGCTGGATGGTTCCGCGCGCGGCCTGCATGCCGCGTCGAACAGCCGCCCCCTTGCCCATGTTGCACGTCAATTGAATCAGCCGCACAGAGGGACACGTGTGCGCCGCCAGCGTCACGGCCTGGGCGGTCTGGTCCTGACTCCCGTCGTCCACCACGAGAATTTCATAGGGTTGGCCCCGCTGCGCGAGATGAGCAATCACGCGCTGCAAAAACAGCGGGAGCCGTCGCGCCTCATTGTAGGCGGGAATGATGACGGAAAGGTCAGGCGTCTGGGTCGGGCACAGAGTCACGTTGAGACCGCCCCCTGCGGGAGTGTGACGCGACCGCTTCGTCCGGGGACGAAGGGTGCATCACGGTAGCTGAGCCATGATCGAAATGCAAGCAGTGGTTGGCCCATCTTGACAGGGGGAGAGCGCGGGAGTGATCGTATCTCAAGCACCTCGATATCCGTGGCGTCGATCCGGCCTGGAGGAATGTCATGAGGCGCAACAGGAATTGGTGTGCCTCACTCCTCGGTGTGTTGGCCCTGACGGGCTGTGTGGTTGCCAGTCCCCCGACTCGCCTGACGCAGTATGTCGGGCCCGTCGTGACAGATGAGTCAGTGACTGCGAGACTCCCCAGCTCCCGTCCTTTGCGCGCCGCCCTAGTCGTGGTGGCGGATAGGTCGGCCCCGGACTCGGCGCCGGCGCTTCCGGATGAAGCCCTGGCGCGTGTGGGAGAGATCCTCGCGGGGGAGATCAATCGTGGTTTTCCCCTCGCCGTTGAGCAGGTGGTGACGCTTGATGGAGTGTTGCCCGGAAGATCGACTCCGGATTGGACCGAGGTCGCCAGGCAGCAAGGGGTGGAGTATCTTTTGGTGACGGTTCTGTCGAGCACCGAGCAGGAATATCCGGTGTCTCTCTTTCTGGGCTGGACGACTCATCGGCAGCCGGGATTCCGGCGCGATAATTGGTCCCTCGCCGAGGCGGCCTTGATTGGGGGATCGACCGGAAGAACGTTACTGCGTGCGGAAGGACGGGCCATGGCATCGCTGGATAGCCCCACGGCGCCGGGGATTTCGCAATGGTATCCCGTCATCTATCTGCGCCCACAGGACCCGGAGCGACGGATGTGGCCGCCCAGCTACGACGGGGCGCCCCTGATGCTTCGTGTGGTCTCGATGGAGCAGGCGGCGAAGCGGTTGGCGGGGAATCTGCAGCGCGCATGGGTCGAACGGCGGGATCTGGAACTGGCATCGACGGCAAGGCCCTGAGGCGTGATTGGCGGTGGTGCCGTACTGGACGAACTGGTGTGGAAATCGAGTTCGGTCCTGCGTTTTCCTCTTTGAAGGCGATTCTGTGATTAGTGTAGAATAAAACGTTCAACGTTGGCGCGGAGGATGGTCCCTCAATCTCAGGTTCCCAGAGGAGTTCACATGGCGTATCGACACGAGCGCAGGAGAGTGCTGTCCGTACTCGCGGTGACCAGCATGGTTGCTGCCACATTCTTGTCCGGTGGATTGCAGACCCGGGCCGATCAGGCCGAGGCTGCCGGTGTTCCGCCGGCATTCGCGCAAGGGTTTTCTGAAATCGTGAAGGCGGTCACGCCTGCAGTGGTGAACATTGCGGTGACTGGTGGGGGGGAAGGGCGTCGTGAAGGTCGTCGTCAACTTCCTCCGGGGGGTCCCTTCGGTGGTCCGCCTCCCGGTCCCGGTGGTCCCGGTGAGGAGCCCCCCGGCATGGAGCCCCCGGGCGGTCCCGGCGGCCCTCCAGGCGGCGGTCCTCATCGTCCCGAGCAAAGCGCAGGGTCCGGTGTGATCCTTGATCCGAACGGCTATATCGTCACCAACAACCACGTGGTCGAAGGGGCAACCCAAATTACAGTGACCCTGTCGGATCGCCGTGAATTCCCAGCCAAAATTATCGGAACCGATCCTAAGACGGATTTGGCCATCATTAAGATCGAAGCAAAAGATCTCAGCTCGATGAAGTGGGCGGATTACGATGAGCTGCAGGTCGGCGATGTGGTCCTCGCCGTGGGGAGCCCGTTCGGCCTCAGTTCGACCGTCACCCTCGGCATCATCAGCGCCTTGGGGCGCGGGAACGTGGGCATTGCCGATTACGAAGACTTCATTCAAACCGATGCGGCCATCAATCCCGGTAATTCAGGCGGCGCGTTGGTCAATATGCAAGGCAAGTTGATCGGCATCAACACGGCGATCTTCTCCCGCACGGGCGGATCGGAAGGGATCGGCTTTGCCATTCCCAGCAGCATTGCGACGGATATCGTCGACAGTTTGACGAAGACCGGCAAAGTGGTGCGTGGATGGATGGGTGTGGCCATTCAGGAAATCACCCCGGCGCTGGCCAAGTCTTTCAAGCTGCCCGAGCAACGGAAGGGCGTGTTGATCAGTGACGTGAACGAGAACGGTCCATCCCACACGGCGGGCGTGCGGCGTGGTGATGTGGTCATTTCCTTCAATGGGAAGGACGTGCAAAGCGTCAGCCAATTGCGCAACCTGGTCGCGCGCATGGGTGTCGGCAAGGATGCCGATATCAAGATTTTGCGCGAAGGCAAGGAGCAGGTCCTGAAGGTGAAGGTTGCGGAACGTCCGTCGGACGAAGTGCTGGCGAAGCGTGAGCCTGCTCCCGCCACTGCTCCCTCAGAAACCGTGAAGCCGCCTGACAATGTCCTGGCGGCATTGCGCGTCCAATTGCTGGATGCTGCGATGCAGAGCCAGCTGAATATTCCGGCTAAAACCACCGGGGTCGTGGTCAGTTCCGTCGAGGCGGGAAGTGCCGCCGAATCGGCGGGCTTGCAGCGCGGCGACGTCATCCAGGAAGTTAACCACGAAGTGGTGAAGAGCCTGGAGGATTACCACAAGGCGTCAGCCAAGGTGAAAAAGGACGAAATGGTCGTCCTCCTGCTGAGTCGGCAGGGGAACAATCTCTTCGTAGCCGTCAACCCGAAATAGAGAGCAACCAGCGGACAGCTTTCAGCTATCAGGCCAATGCTGGCTGATGGCTGAAAGCCTCTGGCTGAAAGCGATTGCGAATGGCTGACGGGTTCAAGTTTCAGGAGTGGCTGCAAGACACGGTCTTTAAGCCGCTTGAAGATAAAAAAATGCCGGTCATGGAGCATCTGGTTGAGCTCCAGGTCCGGCTGACCCGTGCGGTCATTATCACGGCGATTATTTTTGTCGGCACATTCTTCTATGCCGACACCCTGGTGAAGTGGATCAGGGTGCCGCTCCAGAATATGTTTGTGCCCGGGTCCCTTTCCTGGATACCCACGGATCTGCCCACCGTCCCATTCGTGTTTCTCGCGCCGGCCGAAGCGTTGTGGCAAAACGTCAAGGTCGCGGGTTTGTTTGCGCTCGTTCTGGGCACTCCCTATATCCTCATAGAATTTTGGCATTTCGTGGTCCCGGGGCTGCACGCGCAGGAACGGAGATTCGTCGGTCCTTTTGTGATCCTCAGCACGCTGGCCTTTTATCTCGGCCTGTTGTTCTCCTTCTTTTTCGTGCTTCCCTTCGCGTTGAACTTTCTCATTTCCTACGGCGTGAATGCCGGGTTTATTCCGCAACTCTCGATTGCGCAATATGTCGGATTCGCCTTGTGGTTTCTGCTGGTCTTCGGTCTCATTTTTGAAGTGCCGCTGGTGATTACCCTTTTGGCCAAACTCGGCTGGGTGGATGCCCCGCTGCTGAAGCGTTATCGCAAGTGGGCCTTCCTGACGGCGTTTATCTTCGCCGCCATTCTCACCCCGACGCCGGACCCCTTCAATCAGTGCCTGATGGCGCTGCCCATGTACATTTTTTATGAAGTCGGCATCGTGAGCGCCGGCATCTTCAATAAAAAGAAGGCTGACGCGCAAGAAGAGGCGTTGGTGCCGGCGGTCGTTGCGGCGGGACCGGGCCTTGGGAAAACAGGGCCGTCCATTCCGTCAGGCGGGGGAGAGGATGAGTATGTCGGCGTGCCGACCGGCGGTCGCCGAGGGTAAGCAAGGCCTGAATTCAGCAAGGCGGCGAAAGAGCGCTTTCGTCTTACGCCGCATGATCTACGTTGTACGAGGAGTCTAGGATGCCACGCGAGTTAAATGTCATTTCACAGCCCGGTTCCAGCAGCGGCGGAGATGCCTGCACCTATATGTGGGCCTGCGCCATTTGCGACGAAAATGAAACTTGTCAAAAGGACAAGGAAGGCCACAGCCGCTGGCTGGTCGCAAAGCGCATGGAACGGATCGAATATAAAGTGCTGGTCATGAGCAATAAAGGCGGAGTGGGAAAAAGCACCTGCACCACGAATCTCGCCGTCAGTCTCGCGCTGAAGGGCTGGCATGTCGGCATTTGCGACATGGATATCCACGGCCCCAATATTCCCAAGATGGTTGGAGCAGAGGGACAAAAGCTGAAGATCAGCACATCGGGCGGGATCATCCCGTTTCAGGCCTATAATATGAAAATTGCCTCGATGTCGTTTCTATTGCAGAACTCCGACGATCCCATCATCTGGCGCGACGCGTATAAGTATGAATTCATTAACCAGTTGCTGGGAGGAGTGGAGTGGCAGGATCTGAATTTCCTGCTGATCGATCTCCCTCCCGGGACGGGCAATGAGTCGGTGACGACCATCGATCTGCTGGGCGGTGTCAGCGGAGCGGTCATCATCACGACGCCGCAAGAGGTGGCCCTGCTCGATTCCCGCAAGTCCGTTACGTTTTGCAAAGACAGCGAAGTGCCGATTATCGGCATCGTTGAGAACATGAGCGGGTTGGAATGCCCCCACTGCCATAAGGAAGTGAATGTCTTCCGCAAGGGTGGAGGAGAGGCCTCGGCCGCGGATATGGGGGTTCCATTCCTGGGGAGAATCCCTCTGGATCCCGACGTGGTCACGCAAAGCGACGCGGGTGAACCGTTCGCGTTGTTCAACTCCGATGCGGCGACCGCGCAGGCCTATCATGATATTGCCAACCAGGTGGAAGCCTTCTGCAAGAAAAGCGGGTCGCTCATCAAAGTGGCGCCGCGACAGCAACCTTGAGGGGACGGTGACGTGTGAAATCTGCCGATGCGACAGTCGGATTGACGCCGCTTCATGAAGCCCAGCGCATTGTGCTGGACGCGGCGGCTCCATTGGGGCTTGAGAAAGTCTCGATTATGGATGCCTTGGGCCGCGTGCTCGGCGAGGATATCATCGCCGAGCGATCGAATCCGCCGTGGGACAATTCCGCGATGGATGGGTTTGCGGTGCGAGCTGAGGACATCGCGCAGGAACATGCGATCTCCAAGCCGGTCACATTGACCGTCATCGAAGATGTGCCGGCGGGGAAGATGCCTGCCAAGTCCGTGGGAAAGGGCCAGGCGATTCGGATCATGACCGGGGCGCCTATTCCCACGGGCGCCGATACCATCATCAAAGTCGAAGATACCGAACACTCACCTGATTCCGTGCGCGTGTTCAAGCCGGAGCCTCGCGGCTCAAATATCCGTCCGCAGGGTGAGGATGTGCAAAAGGGCGACTGCATCATTCCCAAGGGGACGCAGATTCGCTCCGGTGAAGCGGGCATGCTGGCTATTCTGGCGAAGTCTTTCGTGCCGGTCTATCAGCGCCCGCGAGTCGCGATTTTGTCGACCGGCGATGAACTTGCCGATCTTGATGAGCGATTCAGCGAAGAAAAAATCATCAATTCGAATAGTTACGGCATTGCCGCGGCGGTGCAAGAAGCCGGCGGCGTGCCGATCTTGCTGGGCATTGCCCGGGATACTCCCGCCGCGTTGAAAGAGAAGATTTCCCATGGATTGAACGCCGACATTCTTGTGCTGTCCGGCGGGGTGTCGATGGGGGATTACGACTTCACGAAAGCGGTGTTCCGTGACCTGGGCGCCGAGATGAATTTTTGGAAGTTGGCCATCCGGCCCGGCCAGCCGCTCGCGTTCGGGAAAATCCAGGGCAAGCTGGCCTTCGGTCTTCCAGGAAATCCGGTGTCCTCGATGGTGACCTTTGAGCAGCTCGTTCGACCGGCCATGTTGAAACTGTCCGGGGCGAGGAGTTATGGGCGTCCGCTGCTTGAGGCGGTCTTTCAGGAGAAATTCTCGAAGCGGACCGATCGCCGCCATTTTCTGCGTGGGGTACTGTGGCGCGAAGACGGGGTCTTCAAAGTCAGAACGACCGGCGATCAGGGATCGGGCATACTGACCTCCATGGTGAAAGCCAACTGTTTGATCGATATTCCCGTCGAGGTCGAACGTCTCAATCCCGGTGATCCGGTGACCGTGCAACTTCTCAGCGGGTCAGTGTGGCTGGACCACCCCGCTCCGGCTGCATCTGCCGGCCACCGCCCCTCCTGCTGTTGAAGGCGCGAAAGGAACGTCGTCATGTCCGTGCCCATTTTGTCTTTTGTCGGCCGATCCAATAGCGGGAAGACCACGCTGATCGAGCGTGTGATCCCCGAGCTCGTGCGGGCCGGGTATAAGGTGGCGACGGTCAAACATGCCGGTCATGGATTCGATCTGGATACGGAGGGGAAGGACAGCTGGCGGCACAAGCAAGCCGGAGCGAGCAGCGTCGTAATCATCTCGAAAAGCAGTCTGGCCATGTTCGCCGACGTCTCGGATCATATGAATGTGGAGGATGTGCGCGAGCGGTTTCTCGATCCTTCCTATGACCTCATTCTGGCCGAAGGATGGCGGAGCGAGGGGTATCCCAAGATCGTCGTCGTGCGCGATCAAATCGGCGAGGTGCCGGTCACGCAGGATGGCTTGCTGGCGGTCGTGTCCAACAAACCGGTCCAAACCTCCGTCCCGCTGCTGGACCCAGATGATGTGGCGGCGGTGGCGGAGTTGATCATCCGGCATTTCCCCAAACCCCAACGGGATGATGCGTAGAACTCCCGCCATTGTGTTCGGAGCGATCCTGGCCGGCGCAGTGGCTTTCGGGGGAGTTGCGATTCCGCTGACCAACCATCCGAAATTCTGTGCCAGTTGTCATACCATTCGACCGGCCTATGAGCGTTGGTTGCAATCGTCCCATAAAGAGGTGGAATGCGTAGCCTGTCATGTCAGGCCCGGCGTAGTCGGCTGGTTGCAGGATAAGGCCTGGCACGGGACAAGAGATGTCGCGATCTATCTGTTCGGCAAACCGACGGAGCCTCACAATCTCAGTGCTCACGTCGATTCCGCTGTGTGCCTCGGATGCCATCGCCACATCATGCGTGTGTCGGAAGTTGCGCCTCGGGATCTGCCGGCGCCCGTGAAGGACGTGGGACTGATCATGAGCCATCGCAAGCATATGGCGGCGTTCGATCAGCGCGCGCAAGGCGAGGGGTGCACCACCTGTCACGCGGCGGTGGTGCATGAACAACCGATCAAAGGATATCCGATCGTCATTCCCCGCGGGCATGTGTCGGCTGATAGTCGTCCGTGGAACTCGGACCATCCGGAAGGCTCGGTCCTGCACAAACGGGCACAGGCGGATTGCTTTCGGTGCCACGATAACACAACCGAGTATGAAGGTAGAGTGTTGAACCGGAAGTGCGAAACGTGCCATCTGCCTGAAAAACTCGCGGAATTCCTGTCGTTCTAGCCCGCGGAAGTCATGAACCCCATGTCATCGCCGGTGGTCGAAGTACGCAATCTGTGCAAACGATTCGGCGGATTCACCGCGGTAGACGGGATTTCCTTCAATATCGGGCGGGGCGAGATCCTCGGCTTGCTGGGGCCCAATGGCGCCGGGAAAACCACGACCTTTCAAATGATGCTGGGGCTGGTGACGCCCACTTCCGGTTCGATCCGGATGTTCGATCTCGACTTGCAGTCGAATCGGGAAGCGATTCTCCAGCAGGTCAATTTTTCTTCTACCTACATCTCGTTGCCGTTTTCCCTCACGGTTGAGGAAAACCTCCGGGTCGTCGCCCGATTGTACGGCATGTCCGATATCGCCGCCCGTGTAGACGATATGGTAAAGAAACTGGAGATGGGTGAATGGCGGCACAAGCTGACGCGCAAACTCTCGTCCGGGCAGATGACGCGCTTGACACTGGCCAAGGCACTTCTGACGGAACCCCGGGTATTGTTTCTGGATGAACCAACTGCGAGTCTGGATCCTGATATCGCGCACAAGATCCGCGCGATTCTCTTGGAAGAACGGCAGGCTACCGGGCTCAGCATCCTGTATACCTCGCACAATATGCGGGAAATGGAAGAGATGTCGGATCGCATTATTTTCCTGCAGCGGGGCAAGATTGTGGCGGAAGGCACGGCCAAGGACATCGTGGCCCGATTCGGGCAGGCGGACTTGGAGGATGTGTTTCTGAAACTCGCGCGCGAACAGTAGCGCAGCGCGGGATCGCGTGATGGGCAAAGGGAGTAGGCGCAGTCATGGTTGATGCAGGATTGTCGTTTGGCATGGGGTTGCTCATCGGCGGGCTTGGCCTGATGTTGGGATGGGGATTGCTGTGGCTCGTCGTCGGAGCGATCGGCTTGGCACGGCAGACGAGCGGATGGCCGATTTTCATGAGCAGTGTCAGCAGCACGGCGCTTGCGGGACTGGCCCTGGCGGTGGTGTTCTGGACCGCCGATGCTGCGAGGCTGAGCAGCCCCGCCTTGCACGTTGGCCTGGCAGGGATTCCGCTGGCCTTACTCGCGGCGTCAGCCTGTCGCCTGCGAGATGGCCGGCGAATCGGTCCGGCCTTCGTCGAGGGCAGCCGATTGATGTTGCATCAACTCCTTGGCATGCATCAGGAGGGCGGAGGGTGCGGCCATTGTCACGAGCAGCCGGTTGAGGAGCACCCTTGTCATCAGAAGCCCTGTTTCGAACAGTCCTGTCACGAGAAGCCTTGCGAAGGAAAGTTGTAGCTGCCGATGGCCTACCACCGTATTGCCGCCCTGGTGATCCGCCATGTGTACCTCTACCGCCGCAGCCTGCCGCGCGTGATGGAGATTATCTATTGGCCGTTTCTGGATCTGGTGGTGTGGGGCTTCATCACGGTCTACCTTGCGACATTTCAAGGCCAGATGCCGGCGGTTGTGACGTTTTTGCTTGGTGCGCTGATCCTCTGGGACGTGTTGTTCCGGTCGCAGCAGGGTATTACCATTTCGTTTCTCGAAGAAATCTGGGCACGCAACCTGATGAATCTCTTCGCCAGTCCGCTCACGCCGAGCGAGTTTCTCGCGGCGACGATGGTCATGAGTCTTTTTAAGGTCACTGCCGTATCGATTGTCATGTCCCTCTGCGCCTGGCTATTTTACGGCTACAATATCTTCATTATCGGCCTGTGGCTCATGCCGTTCATTATCAATCTCGTGTTGACCGGATGGATCATCGGTGTGTTCACGACGTCGCTGATCATGCGGTTCGGGCAGGAGGCGGAGGTGCTCGCCTGGAGCATGGTGTTCTTATTTCAGCCGATTTCCTGCGTGTTCTATCCGATGGACGTCCTGCCGGCCTGGCTGAGGGGAGTGGCCTCGATCAATCCGGCGGCGCATGTGTTTGAAGGGATGCGGGGGTTACTCGCCACGCAGGCGGCCCCGCTCACCAGCCTCGGTCTGGCGAGCGGACTGAATTTGCTGTATCTCGGCGGGGTGGTCCTGTGGTTTCATCATACGTTCAATGTCTGCAAGGAGCGTGGCTCATTGGTGCGAGTGGGCGAGTAGTTGCACGCACCCGGACTGTTCGGTTTCCAGGAGTAGAAGCATGAAGATTGTGTCAGGGCAAGTCAGTCACGCGCGATCACCGGCGGGGTTGGAAAATTTTTCCTTTCACAAGACGCCGGTGCTTGTCATCGAGGATTTTTGGTCTGCCGAAGAACGAGGCCTGTTTCGGCAGGCCATGGCGCGCGCCAATTGGAATCGCCTGCAAGACATGTCTCACGTCCTGCAGGACTTTCCGAATTCCGGGAACTGGGCCAAAGCCGAGATCGCCCAGCCGCAGGGGCGTCTGCTTTTGAGCCGATTGGAGTTACCGTGCATTCAGCAGTACATCGAATCGTTTCCGAACATCATCCGCCGTCACATGGGATTCAGCTATTATTCCTATGGGGTCGGTGATTGCTTGCTCACCCATGATGATACGGATCAGGGTCATCCGGTCGCCGGGCGGCCCGCGCCGCGTCGGCGCATCGCGCTCGTCAGTTATTTTCATGAACGGTGGGATTGTGACTGGGGTGGTGAACTGATGATTTATGCGCCGGCGGGTGAGTCACAAGACGGAAAACCGGACCTGAATATCACGCATTGTATCGCGCCGAAACCGGGATCGTTGGTCATGTTTACCGTGCCCCGTTTTCATCGGGTGTGCCGGGTGGATCACACGGCTGGCGACCACAAGCGCCTGTCCATCGCCGGATGGTTCATGACCGAACATCCCTAGCAGGATGTTGAAAAAGCCCGCCCGCCTCGTTCTCACAAGACACTGCCGTCTTACCGTCTCGGCGGCGTTCTCAAACGTGACGCTCATTCTTCTTCGCGTCGCGGACCTCGCTGTGGCCTTGCTGGATGGCCTGTTTGAACCTCCTGCAGACCACAGCACACACGCCGCTCCAGCACGTCCATCAACTTAGCTGCACACCGCACACCTGTTCAAAACGCGTGCGCCATTCCAGGGTCGGCCTGATCACCCCAGGCCACCGACCGTGAAAGTGACCTCGCGCCGAGTCTCCGTCCGCGCTGTCATCCACCCGGAACCCGAAGGCTCGCGGCGCATGCGCATGGAGACGAAACGGATCCTCGGTCATCATGAGGGCGCTCACGGTCATCATCCCTTCCGCGAGAAGGTTTCCCGGAATTCTCGCCATGGAAACATGCCGGGTCTCGATCATGCGCGATGAATACGGTGACATCTTCCTCACTGTGGATATTAAAGACCGGGACAAAGACTTGTCGCGGCTTGATGACGTCAAATTCTACGTCGAGATCAATCGACCTCCGGATATCAAAGCGATCCATGATCAGTCCTGATTCCGTTTGTGCTCGTACTGCGCGGAGACGGACGATCTCATTGCCCGGGGCCTGAGCCGGGTCCGGCCATTCGGCACAGGGCTGGATATGGCCGGCATGCAGATAGTGATTCACCACGTCATGCGCCGGCCCGGCCTCCACCACCGTCCCCTTGTTCAGCAGAATGGCCCGCGAACACATGCGCGTGATCGCCGGCTTGTCGTGGGAGACGAGAATCATTGTCCGTCCATGCTGCCCCACATCCGCCATCTTGCCCATGCACTGCTTCTGGAAGCGCACGTCACCCGCGGCGAGCCCCAGCGGTCGACCACCTGCCTATAATTTTCAGCCCGAGGCGCATAGGCGCCCGTCATGCGAGTCCCAGGGAAGAGGGTTCCTTTGTTTCGGTCCGCCGGCTCAGTCGCACAACCTATCTCCGGGAACAGCATTGATTCAACATCACGTTGTCCCGACATGGCGGAATGTTCCCAGCATAGGCATTTCGGTCGGATGGAGAAGTCTCGCTAGTACGTTCATAGAGCCTCATGCCGGCGCACTGCCGCTCACGCACGGTTCAAGATCACGGTTGGGCCGACGGTGTGGATCGCATCCCGGCCCTGTCTGCATTCGATGACAGTTGTTTATCTCGGAATCTGTGCGTGAACCGCGGGTCTGCTTTGGTCCATTGCGAGCCGCAAGGGGCAAAAACCACACTCTGTCATCGACAGATTTACGGGATACGCTCGGTAAGCCGCCTGGCATTGCCAGCTGGCTTCTCAATGTAGTCAATTTTACCGTCTGTCCAGCATTACTGGACAAGCTCAACACGGTATCGGAGGGGGAAGTCAGCGAAAGATTTTTGTGTAGATCTGGCAATGACAGCCCGTCATGTGCAACCAGCAAGCCCTGTAGCCGGCACGGAGTCTGGTCCGATAATCGGGCCGCGCGTGAGGCGCATTGGGCAGATGGACTCTCTTGCACTAGGGATATCCCTAGTGCAAGAGGGCAGATCGTGTCCGTTCTACTGCCGATGCACGGATTTATCGGATTATGCTCCGATTACGCTGCAATGAGGGGCCAAATGAAGGGCCAGTGGTTGCCCAACAACCACCAAGCAGGCCTGGGCCGAAATACCTATTTCATGGCTTGTATGGCGGATACACGCGTGGTACTATTCCGCGTCTCCCGCTGGGGCCTGGTGAGGGATGCGTTGAAATAGTTCAGGCCTGACTCGATGTTGCCTTGCCCGGGAATCTAATCGAAAGCCAGACCCAAGTCGCCCCGTTACGTCGCGTCTTCGGCCCGTCCTTTCCCTTTCTTTCCTTCGTTCAAGACAATGTCACTACCCAAGAGGAGGACCCACATGGGTTCTAAAATTTATGTTGGCGGGTTGCCGTATTCGGCAACCGAACAGCAGTTGAGCGATTTGTTCGCAGTGCACGGGGCGGTTGAATCGGCCCGTATCATTACGGACAAATTTACCGGCCAATCGAGAGGTTTCGGATTCGTCGAAATGGCCTCTTCAGACGAGGCGCAGAAGGCGATTTCCGCTCTCAATGGGACGGACATGGGTGGCCGGACATTGACGGTCAATGAAGCGCGTCCGCAGGAGCCTCGTTCTGGCGGTCCTGGACGGAGCGGCGGAGGATTCAACGATCGTGGTGGCAAGCGCGATCGCTGGTAACGCCTGACATTGTATCAGCTTGTGGGGCAGTCATCCTGATGGTGGCTGCCCCATTTTTTTGGTTGTCCGTATGATATCTCTTACCCGCTGGGCCAGTGAGGAATGTGCGTTCGCTATCGATGGCGGTGGCTGTACGGACGACTCACGGAAAGTGCGCGGGTGACTCGTGTGCCGCACAGAGGGAGAGTGGAGAGCGGTGAACGGTTATTGGAGAATCTTGAGGATGAGATTGTCAAAATACGTGACTGCATCGGCTCTTGTCCACAGTCCGATCCGCCCACTCGTGTAGGTTTGGTCGCAGGCACGGAACAGGACGGATTCGTCGAAGAGGGCTTTGATCTCGCAGCCGCGCTGCACGATACGAAGCGTATGCCATCCCGTTGCGGGGAGCGGGCGGTCGATGTGTTTCACAATCTGCTGCACCCCGTTCACAACGCGATAGAGTCGAATCTTCTGTTCCACCAGACTCGCCCTCAGGAGATAGTAATTCCGATCATCTTTCGCCCGCCACAGTAACCCGCCGCCGAAGTCGGCTTTCCCGGCCACGGCGAGATAGGACACCTCAACATCGATGTTGGTGCTGTCGGTTCCCTCGAGAAGCAGGAGTTTGTGCGTCTGATCCGTCCCTTTTGGCTGCACTTGGGCGAGCACTTGCGAGGCGCTTTTTGCCCGGTCGGTAATGAGGATTTTCCATTCGCCGGCCGGCCGGCCGTCGAACAGCGTTCCAACGACGTATGAGCCCGGCAGCGTTCCCGGAGCGGAACTATCGAAGGTCCATTGCCGCTGATGGTGCGAATCGGCCTCTGGTTCTTCCGCTCCCGGTACTGTGTCCGGCCATACGGCTCCGATGCAGATCCCCAGCATGAGAGAACCTGCAAGGATCCCGAGACGAAGGCAAGGGGCTACAGTGTGGTGCCGGCGCATGAGAGTCCTGTGTGGTACACGCGTGGTGGACTGTACCCTAAACAGGGCGCTGCCGGCGAGAGGGAGAGGAAAAAACATTCTGCCGGCGATGAACCGCTGCGACGTAGTCCGCAGGTTTCAGAAATGCACGCCGCTTTGGCTACGGCATTTCCAGTTCACGCAGTTTGGCTTCGGCTTGTTCCAGCCATCGCCGATTGGCGGGCGTATCGAGTTCGAGGCGGAGGTATTGCCGTAATTCCTGGGCCGCCTCCATGCGTTGCCCCAGATCGGCCAGCGCATGGCCAAGGTTGAAGCGGATCTTCGCGTCGTTGGGTCGCAGGTGCAGCGCCGTGCGGAACTCGTTGATGGCGGCTTCCGGTTGACGCTTTTCCATCAGTCCGAGCCCCAGATTGAAGTGCGCGTTCACATCGTTCGGTTGCAGGCTGGCAGCGGTGCGATATTCTGCGATCGCCCCGTCGAGGTCACCCATGGCTTTGAGCGCCACGCCCAGGTTGTTGTGAGCATTCACATCGGTGGGATTGCGGCGTAACACGGCTCTGAATTCCGCGATGGCCCCTGCCGGATCTCCCATCTCCTTGAGGGCCACCCCCAGATCATTGTGCGTTTTTGGATCGTCCGGTTTGAGCCGCAAGGCTTCCTTGAATTCAACCATGGCCGCATCATGCCGACCGATATCGAGCAGCGTATTGGCCAGGTTAAGGTGCGCGGCAAAATAATTCGGTTGCAGTCGAAGCGCGTGTGTAAATTCGTCGATGGCTTGCCCAAGATCCCCCTTAAAGACGAACGCAACGCCGAGATCGTTGTGCCGCATCGCCTCAGCATCGGTATCAACCGGTTGCGTGATCTTATCGGTGGTGGAGAGAATCTGCTCTTCTTCCAGGATCTTCGCGCCGGGCATCCCGGATTTGGCCGCAGGGGTTTCCGGCGAGGCAGAAAAGACTTGTGCGGCGAACAGGAGGACAAGGCCCCCTGTCAGAATGATGAACGCCGGGTAACTAGGGCGTGCCGGAATCTGGCCGCGGACACCGTCTCGCATGGGAGGCTCCTTCCGAGAAGTCACAGGGGCAGTCGTGTGAAAAGGCTGGGCCGGGCCTGGCCCGCCGTCTGATCGGGGTTACGGAATCGCACAACGTCAGATAGCCCGATCCGACCGGAAAATTCAAGTTGAAAGTCCGCCGCTCAGCGGGTGCTATTTGATGTGTATCAAGGGGGAGCGAGAGGAAGGACTCACCGTGGCATCGATCTCGACGTCGGAGTGGAAGGAGTCGCGGGAAGCTGCTGCCATCCGCCGCCGAGCGCTTTGTAAAGGCTTACCATATCGGTTAGCCGCGCCCGCTCTGTTTGCGCGAGTTGCGTTTCCGCCGCCAGCATCGTCCGCTGGGCGTCCAGGACATCAAGGTAATTCACGAGCCCCTTTCGATAGCGGACTTCCGCCAACCCGACGGCGGCCGTGGCGGCTAGGGCCTGCTCCCGTTGTCGCGTCAGTTGCTCGGCGCGGGCCTGGATCGACACCAATAAATCTGCGACCTCCCGAAAGGCGAGCAGAATCGTCTGTTGGTAAGCTTCCAGCATTTGTTGATAGCGTGATTCAGCCGCATCCAGCCTCGCCACATTGGTTCCACCGAGAAAGATGGGCAGGGTCACCGATGGGCCGATGCTGAAGTTGGCGCTGTTGCCTGTGAACCAGTTGGCAAACTCGGCGCTTTGCAGCCCTCCCTGACCGGTGATGGATAGGGTCGGGAAAAAGTAGGCACGCGCCTGGCCGATGCGAGCATTCGCGGCGATAAGGGTGGCTTCAGCCTGCAGAATGTCGGGTCGCCGTTCCAGCAACTGTGACGGAAGGCCGACCGGAATATCCGGCTGGACAATGACTTTTCTCAACGACATCGGCGCCAGTGCCACACTGCCGGGCGCCGATCCGGTCAGGACTTCCAGGCGATGCAATTCCATCGCGCGCAGGCGGGTTAAATCGGGAATCTGTCCCGCGCTTTCGGCGACCAGCACTTCCGTCCGTTTCACATCCAGGTCGGAGGCCAACCCCACGGACGCACGTTTGCCGATGATCTCCAGCGAATCCCGGCGCAGGGCCAAGGCGCGTTGGGCGATCTCAATCTGCTCGTCCAATTCGCGAATGCGGAAATAGGCCTGGCCCACATCTCCGATCAGGGTCAGGGCGATCGCGCGCGCATCTTGTTCGATGGCCTGCGCATCGGCAGAGGCGGCTTCCATCCCGCGACGAATGCGGCCCCAGACATCGAGCTCCCAGCGCAGGTCGGCCGCTCCGTTCCAGAGGTCGAAACTGCTGCCGGGTCTGGCGAAAACCTGAGGCCCGGGTTGTTGTCCGGTCGCCAATCCGAGTCCCGCGAACGTATTTTTGGAGATGGAGATGTTGGTGTAACTGCCCTGCACGTTCAGTTGGGGATAGAGCCCTGCGCCGGCGGTGGTGACCGACGCGCGGCCTTCGATCACGCGAGAGACGGCTCGACGCACATCGTGATTTTGCGCGAGCGCGCGTTCGACGAATTGTGTGAGTTCCTCGTTCCGGAACGCCCGCCACCAATCGGCTTCCGGTGTTTTTCCGGAGTCGCCGGCGAGCAGCGGCCCGGAGGCCACGCGAGTCCAGTCGGCGGGCGTCTCAACCGGCGGACGTGTATAGGGCTGGCCTTGCAGGCACCCGGCCAGTGCAATGGCCAGCATCACGAAGACTGCCGGGGCCGCATGTGTTACGAAGTCCGGCCGGTTCATTTTGGCGACATCTCGCCGGAAGGTTCGCCGGCCTGTGCTTGGGCCGGCCGGCCGGTTGAGGTTCGTTCGATGAACACATCGACCTGTTGACCGGCATAGACGGGGAATCCCGGGCGATCAAACCGGTAGATGATCTGAAGGACGCGCGTGTCCACCCGTTCGGTGTTGTCGCCGGTCAGGGATTTTTTGGGAACAATGTATGGTTCGATGCGAACAAAGGTCAGGGGAATGGCTTGCGCCGTATTGCCCTTCAAGTAGGCGACAGCCGGCCGCTGCGGGGCGACGAGCGGGGCGTTAACCTCATCCACTTCTGCGCGGACCTGTAATTGCTGCATATCTCCCAACAGCATGAGCGGTTCGGCGGCGCCCGTCGTCAGTGCGAATTCCCCGGCCCGGATATTCACCTGCAGGATCGTGCCGGCGCGCGGCGCGCGAACGGTCAGCCGGTCCAGCAGCAGTTGCGTTTCGTCCCGTTGCGCGATGACCTGTTTCAGCGCCGCCTCAAAACGACTCATGGCGCGTTTCGCCATTTCCGCGGCATACCAGGTGCGTTTGACATCGTCCTCGCTGACGGCCCGACTATCGCGAACGGATTTCAACCGCTTGAGTTGCGTGTCCAGATCGCCGATGCGGTATTTCTGTTCTTCCATTTGCGCTTCTGCCGGTGGAATGGCTGCCTGCCGGGCCACGAGTTGCGCGCGAAGGTCGCGATCGTCTAACTGCAACAGCGGATCGCCCTCTCGCACCCCGTCTCCGACCGCGACAAGGACCTTGGTCACCAGCCCCGCGCTCGGCGGGCCGATACGCACATTCTCGTTGGCTGCTTCGATGATGCCGCTGGCCGCGACGGTGGTCGCAAAGGGGGAGCGGGGTGGTTCCACGACCGGTGTCGGCATGGGAGCGGTGTTGCCGGCGGTCAGGACGGACCAGGCAGCGAATGCCGCGCACACAAGCGCGAGCCAGACACTGACACGATTGAGAATCATCATGCGGTTGCCTCTGCGTGAATCGGATGGACGCCCACAATGCGGCCGTCCGTGAGTTCCGCCATGCGATCACCGAAATGAAAGACCCGGCTGTCGTGGGTGACGACGATGACGCAGCGGTTTGGCGCCCGCCCGACGTCGCGAATCAACTCCATGATCTTCTGTCCGTTGGGCCCGTCGAGCGCGGCAGTCGGTTCGTCGCAGACGAGGAGCTGCGGATCGTTGACCAATGCGCGCGCGACGGCAACGCGTTGTTGTTGTCCGCCGGAAAGATTCCGGGGCAGAAATTCGGTGCGATCGCCGAGCCCCACGCGTTCCAGCATCAGCCGCCCCCTCGAAATGGCCTCGGGTCTCCGCAGGCCCTGAATCAAGAGCGGGATGGCGACGTTTTCCGCTGCCGTCAATGCGGGCAGGAGGTTGAATTGTTGAAAGACAAATCCCATTCGCTGTCCCCGAAAACTGGTTCGAGTGCCCGCTGTCATGTTGGTGAGCGAGGCGCCCAGCACCTCGAGTTCGCCGGCGTCGATATCGAGAATTCCGGCAATGGCTGAAAGCAAGGTGGTCTTGCCTCCACCGGATTCTCCGACCAACAGCAATAATTCGCCGAAATGCACATCAAGGTCGATGCCCTTGAGCACTGTCACGGTGGTTTCGCCCGTCCCGAAGGATTTCACCAGGCCTCGCACCTGGACTGCCACAGGGAGGCGGGGCGGTTCCTGCGCCGTTGCTGCATTGTCTGCCGGACCATCCATCGATATCATCGAAACACAATGGCCGGTTCGAGTCGCGCGAGTTTGGTAATACTGATCAACGCCGACAGCGTGCAGATGCCCAGGAGTGCCACGAGCACCAGGAGCAGCAACTGCCAGGTCTCTACAAAGGGCAAGCCCCCGCCCCTGGCTGAAAGAAATCCGAACCCCGTGGCAAGACCAATCCCGACTCCGTAGCCGGTCAGTCCCACGGTGAAGGCTTGCAGGAGGATCATCCGCGCGAGCGTGAACGTGGACGCTCCCATCGCCTTGAGCGCGCCGAATTGTTTGAGGTTTTCCACCGTAAACAGATAAAACGTTTGTCCCGCGATGGCCATGCCGACGATGAACCCCAGCAGGATCGTGGTGCCGAAGTTGATGCCGATACCGGTATTTTTGAGAACCCATCTGATGGTCTTCCAGCCGAATTCTTCGGCGCTGAACGCGCCCAGTCCGGTTTGTTCATGAATGCGGGAGGTGACCTCGCTCACGGGCGCTTCGTCAATGGCTTTGGCCAGCACGTAGGACAGCGTCCGGCGCTCACGGGGTACATAGCGAATGGCGCGTTCGTAAGTGGTATAGACCACGGGGATGTTCGTGAAGCTCTTCTGTGTTTTGGCAATCGCGACGACCCGGGCCAATTTGTCGTTCAACTCGAATAGCGTGCCGACCCCGATCACCGAGGGCCCACCCATTCGTTCAACTGCCCATTGATCCAGGACGACGGCGTCAGGTTCCAGAATATCTTCAAACCGGCCTTCCAGCACTTCGGCGGGACGCCCGATGAGCGTGGGAGCATCCAATCCGGTCAGGGTGATCTGGTGGTAGTCCCCGTTGGCGAGGCGAGCCCGTAACACGCCTTTATACAGGGGGACGGCCCACTCCACTCCGGATACGCTGCGTACCCGGTCCACCGCGGTATCGGCGATGGGTTTAACTTCGTCAACCTGACCGATTCCGGGGTCGGTGACCCAAATGGGCACATTAATGTTGCTGATGCTGGATTGCGACCACATCATGAGGCCCCAGAAAATCGACCCCTGTTGCACGATCAGCATGACGGCAAAGGTCAGCCCGCAGAGTAGCATGAGGTATTTCGCGCGATCGCCGAAGAGCATTCTGAGCGCCACGTAGCTCATTCGGCATCCTCGCTTGCCTGGCGGTGCGTGGCAAAGGCCATGACGAGAGGTGTCTGGGGAAGACTGATTTGATCGTGCCGATGAAAGAAGACGGTGCAGATTCTGGCAATCGGGCAACCCTGGTGCAGGGCGACCGTCCAGAACCGCCGCACATGCTGGCCATCGGGCTGCTGCACTTCATCCATCAGGCGCAGGGGGCCGGGAAATGGACTGCTGAAGGTAATGCCCAGAGAGGCGACACGCTCGGCCAGTCCTTCGGCCAGGAAGTCGAGAATGTCTCCGCACCAGGAGAAGCGGCGGCCATCTCTGCTGGCTTCGCCTGAGGGGAGCAACTGGCCCTGCCGTTCGGCGACATAGGCCTGAATCTCGCGACTGACAGACTGTGGTGTCGGTCGTGAAGTCATGAATTTCATGGAGGCAGACAAAAGCAGGAGCAGTGCCAGCGATAAAACCCCAAGCTGCGCGTGTGTATCGTATTGAAACGTCGTGAGAATGCTGGAAGGCCCGAGGATTGTACGGGAGAAAATCGCTAGTGGTATCTGCCGAGATATTGGCAGACCTACATGGGCATGCCCATATGCGGGCATTTATGAGGCATGTCTGGGAGGGCGGTTGATATCCAATTTTTTCATGCGGTGCTGCAGCGTCGAACGTTTCATGCCCAGTTTTTCGGCAGCGCCCTGCTTTCCCGCCAATATCCAGTTGGTCCGAACCAGCACCTCCATAATGTGCGCGCGCTCCGCCTCCGCCAAGGTGCGAGGCGGGGAGGTCCGCTCATGGCTGAGACCGAGTCCATCCAGTTCATCGATCGTAAGGATAGACCCCCGACTGACGATTACCGCGCGTTCCATAAGATGCTCCAGTTCCCGAACATTTCCCGGCCAGTCGTATGCGGACAGGGCCTTGAGTGCGGCGCTGTTGATGCGGGTCACCGGCTTACGATGACGGAGGCCATATTTTTGGGCAAAGTGGCGAGCCAGCAGCGGAATGTCGTCGCGGCGTTCCCGGAGGGTCGGCAGGCGAAGCGGGAAGACATTCAGGCGATAGAAGAGATCGGCGCGAAAGGCGCGGCGTTTGATGGCTTGTTCCAGATCGACATTCGTTGCCGCCAGGACGCGCACGTCCACGCGGATGGTGTGGCTTCCACCGAGCCGGTTGAACTCCTGCGCTTCCAGCACGCGCAGAAGCTTCATCTGGACATCGATGGGGAGTTCCCCGACTTCGTCGAGAAAGATCGTGCCGCCGTGAGCCAGTTCGAATCGGCCCAGTTTCCGGGACGTCGCGCTGGTGAATGCGCCTTTTTCATGTCCGAACAGTTCGGATTCGATGAGCGTCGGCGGGAGCGCCGCGCAGTTCACGGTAATCAGCGCGTTCTGGCGGCGCGGAGACAGCCGATGAATGGCTTGGGCCACCAGTTCTTTGCCGGTTCCGGTCTCTCCCGTGATCAGCACTGTGGAATCGGTGGGCGCGACCATTTCAATCGCTCTGAGCGATTTCTGAAGTGCGGGGCTGTCGCCCACGAGGCTTTTCAGGTCTAATGAGGCGCCCATTTCTTCGCGCAGGTACACGTTTTCCTGCTCCAGTTGGTCCTTGAGTTGCCGGATCTGGTCATAGGCCGAGAGATTGGTGATGGCATGGGAAAGGTGAAAGCCGATTTGTTCCGTCAGGGCCAGGTCGCGTTCGGAGAACGCATTCCGCCGTTTGCTTCCGATGGCAAGGAAGCCATAAGGGGTTCCTCGAACGAGGAGGGGGCAGAGCATGGCGGAGAACACTCCAAGCGATTCGAAGTACCGGTGTTCGGCAAATCGGTCCTGATTGTGTCCGGTGAGAAGGAGCGGCCTGCGGGTGGCCAGAATTTCGGCAGCGGCCATCTGCTCGAACGGAAATTGCCGCAAGATGCCCTGGTCGATATCAACGCCTTCGCAGGCCACGATGTCGAACCAGCGGTTGTGGGGTTCGCCGACAAAGCGCACGAAGCCGATCACGTCATGATGGATGACGTCGCGGAGAATCGGTTGAATCGAATGGATCAGGTTGTCGAGCGTGATGGCGCCCAGCACGACCTGGTTGTTGATGGCCACCAGCGTGTCCCGTTCTTCAGCCGCGAGGACGGCGGTCAGGACCGGTGCGATGTGCCGGCTCAACAGGTCGAGGAATATGCGGTCCTCCTCAGAGAAGGCTCCCGGTTTCCCGGGCGCGGCAGCGACGATGACAGCCAGCGTCTTGGTGGTCGAGCCGGTCACGGATTCGAGGGGCATTCTAATGGGGGAGACCAGCACAGACGTGGCCCGGCAGATGTGCGGCGCGATCGCTTGGGCTTCGGCCCAGGGAGAATGGCTGAGATCGTCGGTCAGGATCGCCTGTCCGGCAAGGACCGCTGCTTCCTTGATGGTCCCGGCCGCGGGTAATTGCGCAATCGGGTAGGCGGGGGAAGCCGGGTCGCGCAAGCTCTCGGAGACCGGTGAAAACGCGGCAGTCGTCTCGCTGTACAGGTAGAAGGCGATGGCCTCGCAGTCCAGAAGGCGGGTGAGTGCTTGCTGGAGTTGTTCGTCGAATTGGCGCAGTGTTTTCACCTGGAGCAGAGCGCTGAGTGTGGGAAACCAGTCGCGCGTGTCAGTAGGGGTGCCCATATGTGGGCACTCTAGCATGTCCTGATTATCGATGGGAAGGCAGAGAAGTGAATGGCGGGACAGGATGACGGCACGGGACTCAGTATCGAGTGACGATTCGCCATCATCCCTGAGTCTGTGTCATCCGTGCGCGCTTCTGGATTTGAGTGCATCCAGGCGTGGTTTATCGAGCGTGACGTAAATGGACTTTTCCTGCGTGACGGTGACGGCGCCCGGTGCTTGCCCTTTGGCTTTCTTGACCCACTTGCGGCGGGTATAGATCACATCGCCCTTCCCGCTTTTTTTTAAATTACTGTACAGGAGGGCCAATGTCGCCGCGTCTCGGATCGTTTCTTGAGGCGGCTCCGTGCCTTTGTCCAATCGCACGACGACATGTGAACCGGGCGTGCCGCGCGCGTGAAGCCAGAGGTCTTCGCTTTTGGCGAGTCCGAAGGTGAGGTCGTCATTCTCGCGGGCATTGCGACCGACTAGAATGGGATGGCCGTCCGATGAGATAAAACGCCGGAATGGCCCGCGGGATTCGACGGCGGCGGCGCGATTGCGTCTGGGGGCCGGCGTCACTCGTGACGAAGAGCGTCCTTCCGTACTCGGTGGCTGCCAAGTTCCCTGTTTGATCGCTTCCAGTTCGGCTTGGGTCTGTTGAACCTCTGTTTCGATCGAAGCCAGGCGTGGCGAGATTTCCCGCTGCGCCGACACGAACTTACGATACTTGGCAAAGTACGCATCCATGTTGGCCTGCGGCCCCTTGGTGGGATCGAGCGGAATCGTCAATTCAGGCAGGCGTTCGTCGTAATAGTCCACGACTGAGACCGTATTCCGCCCCTTCTTGAGCAGGCCGAGATTCGCCTTCAACAATTCCCCGTACCGTGCATAGGGTTCGTACCGTCCAGCCTGTTCAAGGTCCTGGCGGAGCGCGGCCATGCGGCGCAGGAGCTTTTTGAGATGTTTTCGCAGTCCCGATTCCCGCGCGCGGGCTTGAGCCTGGTGGGATAACTCCGCTTCGCGTTCCCGATAGAACGCTTCGAGTCTGGATGAAATGGGGAAGCGATGATCGCCGACCAGCGGTTGCGTGTCCGGCCCGGATGCCGGCACTTCATGAGGCGAGAATCGAACAGATGTCGCCGTCGGAGCCTGATACACCAGACCGATGCGGTCTTTATTGTGCCGAAGCGTGGCATGTGTCAGGCCTTCTCCATCAAGAAAGAGGAGATCCGCGTTGCGGCTGAAGAGTTCTGCGATGAGTGATACCGGCCCATCCCGGCTGGTGAGGTCAAGGCGGACGATCCGGTCGCCTGCAATGTGGCCAATGGTGTCGATGCGCGCGCCCTGGATTCGAGCCCGTAGCAGCTGGCAGAAGGAGGGCGGGGTCGGAGGATTGGGGAGGGGCTGATGTGCGAGATGTATCCGCGCCGTTTCGTCCCGCAGGGAGCAGAGCAGCCGGCGAGTATGCCCGGGGACGCGAATTTCTAAGATGAGGGTGTCGGGGAGTGGTTGAGAAATTTTCTGAATCCAGCCTTCAGCCAGCGCCGGCGCCAGTTCTTGGACAATGGAACCAATTTCTGTCGCAGTGAGAGCCATTTTTTGTACGCCACGACAATCCCGCGACGCTCGATTTGGACGGTCTTATTCCACGGGCCTGAATGGGGAGGGAACGTTTTCGCTTGCTTAGCCGATTGTACCCATTTTTGTCCCATGAGACCAATTCGGTCACAAGGAAATCAATTCGGCCCGAGCGGACCGGTTTTGGCGAAGTCACCCCTCCCGCCAATCAATGATCTGCGCCGGAGAGCCGGTGGCATCCACATTGCTTCTCTTCACATCATCTGGTTGGTGAGTGGTACGAGTGGGCAACAGATCGTCCCGTTTCGACGGGGATCTCGGAGGCTGTCCGAAGGGAGGCGACTCATGACATGCACGAGATGTGAAGGCTTAATGGTGACGGACGATTTGGTCGATCTCCAGGAAAGTTATCATCCCATGCGGTTGCGTGGTCACCGGTGCCTGAGTTGCGGCAATGTGGTGGATACATTGATTCAACGGCACCGGATGGTGCAGAACTCCCATCTCCATCCAGTCCGGGGTGTCGTCCCGGAGAAGCCAATTCTGTTTGATTTGATCAGGCGCACGGCGTAATTGCTTGCCCCCGCGAAGACGGTGCTGGTTTCGCGGGGGGTGTTCGCCACCATCACGTACTGCCAGCTCATTCCGCCGCCTATCTGGTTCTCTTCTGTTTTGCTGCCACCTACAATCCAGCGCTTTCGCGATCTGTGACCTATCTTTGCCGTCGATCGTCATACGATGCGCTTGTCAGCGTCTAAGCAGTCGCGTAGAGTGCGCGCGCGGCACTCTCTTTGACTCAGAAAGGCTGTGGAGCGATGACGGTTCTGGATGCGCGGATGCTTGAGCGGGTGATGGAGGCGCTCCAGCGATCGATGCGTGGGTTGTTGAAGGATGTGTGCCGTGATTTCGCGCAGAACTATGCCGACGCCGTCTGCACGTTTGAGCTACCGATCGACTGGTTCTTGTCGCTCGGACGGTCCTTCACGCAGGCCGAGTACAGCAACTGGAAAGTGGTGGGCTGGATCGAGTCGCTGAACGACCTGCTGTATTTCGTCGACCTTGTGACGCAAGTGCGGCAGGAGCGGTCCCGAGGGGATATTGCCGAACAGTTGCGCGGCGAGTTTCGAGAGAAGTTCTACGAGCACGGCTATGCCGATGAGATTTTCCCCAACGGTAGACCGGAGCCGCGGTTGCTGCTCGGGCGTTTGACGGCGCTTTGCCGCCGGCTGGCTCGGGAAATCACGCAAGAGTCCGTCTGTCTTGCCCCGCGGCTGGCCTGCGCCTGGGTGGCGCAACAACGGCGGGATGCCTGGGTGGTGCCTTGTGATCTGACGGCGAACGTTGAGCGGGTCGAATTGCCCTGGGGCTGCGCAATCGGCACGGCGGGTGTCTTCTATGAGGCGACCGGCGCGGTCCGTACCGCGTTGCAACGCGCGGAGGGCCAGGGGGAATTTCTGATCACGGCGTCCGGGATGGAGTTGCTGGTCGGCGATCGCGCGTATCCCATGGTGAAGTGCGGCAGCCATGAGCGTTGGCGTTGGCGCCGCCTCGCACCGTTGCGGCTTCGAGAGACCCGATACGGATCGCTTGTCCTCGGGCCGACGCTTGTCTATGGAAAGGATAGGACGCCGGTTGGCGTGCGGCCGACGAGGCCGGAGGCAGCAAAACGCATGCGCCGGGCCTTATCTGCCATAGCCGCCGCCTGGCCGGAAGGGGATCGATTGCTGGCGTTGCTGACCTCGCGCATTGTGCCGTTGAAAGCCGCCGGGGTGGTGAGCTTCAGTTACCGGCACCGGCCGGGATTATCCGCGATCAATTGTTTTGATCGGGATCAACTGGACCTGATCGACGATCTGATCCACGAAAACAGTCATCATCACCTCAATCTCCTGCTGCGTAAGGATGTGATGTATCAGCATGATCACAATCAGGAGATTTTCTATTCGCCGTGGCGGCGCACCCTGCGGCCGCTGCGCGGAATTCTGCACGCCACATTCACATTCACCATGGGCGCCATGCTGTTCGAGCGGCTCGTGGTGTGGGGAGTAAGTAATGCGGGGAAGAGCGGATGGAAAAAGGCCGGCCTCAGCCGGCGCGATCTCGCCCGGGCCCGATACCGGTGCCTTGAGGAAATTGAGTCAGTCCGGTATTCGCTAAAGGATCTCGAGTATGCAGGCAGTCATCTCAAGTGGCTCACCGGCGGAGGCAGGCAACTGGTGAAGCACTTGCGCGATGCCCTCACCTGTATGGAGCGCGGAATCCAGGAGTATGAATTGGAAGTAGGCCGCTCATCATTCGGTTCCGCCTTGCGCCGGCATCGAGCCGAACTAGCCCAGGCGCGCGAAGCGTTAAGTCTGATGTAAATCCCTCGTGAATGAATGGCTATGATCGGTCGCAAAACCGGCCCTGGCTTCAACAGAAGCCGGGGCCGGTTTGTTAATCGAGCAGCCGCATGGTTCTCCGGCCTTATTGCGCGGGTCGGTTTTTCGCCGCTGCGGCAGCGGGCGCACGGTTTATTGGAATGCGGCAATGATGCATCCATCGAGAGGGCTGGATATGTCTGTATCTGAGAAGATACGGAAGTATCTCGGAGGATACGAGGCGAGGCATGAACTGAACGCTCTCCTAAAGGCGCCGTAGGTGGATTCGGCCTGATAGCAGGGGCGGCCTTAAGCATGTTCTGTAGGCTGCCCCAAAAGGTCCCCAGCAAAGCCGCAGGCAAGAAGCAACCGGAGGCGTAGCCTCTGGCTACGTTGAGGATTGGTTCGAGCCGAGAACGAAGCTGGGGATCTTTTTGAGCAGCCTAACTAAGGTTCGACGGTCACGTCGACATAGGCCGGCGCACTGTCGGCGCCCTTCTTATCCGTCACACGCAGCTTGAAACGAAACGTGCGCGTTTCGGAGACGTACGGCGCGGTAAACGATGGCTCCGCCATGTTCACATCCAGCATGGCCACTTTGCTCCCGCGCACCTGCCCCCAGGCATAGAACAGGGCTTCCCCTTCAGGGTCGCGACTCTGCAGTCCGCTCAAGCGCACCTTCGTGCCGGCCTTCACCGTTTTGGCGGCGCCGGCATGAGCAATGGGCGGTTCGTTCGGTTCGGGATTGACCTCCACGCGCACGTCGAGCGTGGCCTGTTTGCCGCGGTTGGTGACGGTGAGAGAGGTCTTGCCGATACCGACAATCTGCAGCAGTCCCTCGGGCAGGACTTTGAGGATCTGATCGTTACCGGATGTGTACACGGTGCCGGAACCGGGTGAGGAAAGGGGGCGGCTGATGCCGTCTGCGAATTCGCCGACCACCGGAAGTTCGAAGATTTTGCCGAGCGAATCGACGTGGCCGTAAGCGGAGGATTGTCCTGTTCGCCCGAGTTGTAACGGTTTCTCCGTTTCAAAGTCGATAGAGACCAGCTCGGCTGTCGGCTGAACGGTGACGAAGACTTCATCGAAAACGGTTTTGCGCCCCAGGCGGCCTTGGGAAATATCAGCGATGGCCAGGAGCCGCATGCGGCCGACGGCGTCGGGAGGAACCGGCAATGCCCCCCCGTAGGGCGGCACGCGGTCCACGGTGGACGTGAGCGCCGGCAATGCGACGACAGGCGCTCCTGTGACGCTGTCTTTCTGCCAATACTTTTCTGTCGACATACTCCCCTGGGAGCCTTTTCCTGCGGGCTCATCACCTTGTTCCACCAGAGATTCGGTCTGTTCAGGGTACCAGTAATAGCGCACTTCGACGAGGCCTGCCTCACGGCCGGCTTCGACCTCGACAGTGATTGGCTGGCCGGAGGTCAGCGTGGCGCCGTTTGCCGGAGAGACAATGGTAAATGCCAGCCCCGGATCGGGGAGGGCGCTAACCAGGAAGGCAACGGCCAGCAAGTGAGCGCCTGCGCTCCAACTCTTCCGATGTATCGTAGAGGGTGTCCTTCGCATGCTCACCTCGTCAGGTGATAGGGCACGTCAGTTAAAATGACGCGATCTTTAAACAACAGGGCGCCTTTCAACATAAAGGCCCGTTGATTGTGCAGGATATTTTGCCACCACCGGGCCGGAAGAATTTCCGGGATTACCACCGTGACCCAGCATTCCTGATCCTTCTGGAGCACCTGTTCGAGATAGTCCAGCAGAGAGCTCAGGACGGATCGGTAGGGAGACGGCAGCACCGTGAGAGGAACACCGCAACCCCACTGGGCCCATTGAATTTCCACCCGGGCCGTTTCCTCCGGGTCGACATCGACGAGGACGGCCCGAATATCTCCGGATCGACTCCGCGCATAGTCGACCGCGCGAATGACCGCGCGATTGACCCCGCCGATCGGCAACACCACGATATTGCGCCGCGGCATCGGAGGGCGATGTCCCCGTGCAAGCGCGACCTGCTCCGAGACGGCCTTGTAATGAGAGCGGATCGCCCGGAAAAACATGATGAGCATCGGGATAAGTACGATGACGATCCACGCGCCATGGGCGAACTTGGTGCTGGCGATAATCAGGGTGGCAATGGCAGTCGTGACGGCGCCGATGCCGTTGACCAGCAGCTTCTTTTCCCAGTGCGGGCCCTTCTTGACGAGCCAGCGCTTCACCATTCCGGCTTGCGAGATGGTGAAGGAGAGGAACACCCCCACGGCGTAGAGCGGAATGAGCGCATGGGTGTCGCCGTTGAAGAGAATGATCAGCAGGCATGAAAACACACCGAGAATGATCACGCCGTTGGAGAAGACCAGCCGATCGCCCATCATGGACATCTGGTGCGGCATGTAGCTGTCACGCGCCAGGATCGAAGCCAACCGGGGAAACCCGTTGAAGCTGCTGTTGGCGGCCAGGATCAAAATGATCATGGTCGATGCCTGGACAAGGAAGTACAGCGGGCCGGTTCCAAAGGTGGCGCGTGCGATTTGAGAGACGACGGTCTCGTCGGGTCTCGGCACGATGCCGAAGTAGTAGGCCATAGCGGTGATGCCGATGAACAGGGTGCCGAGGATCACTGCCATGCCGATCATTGTGAAGGCGGCGTTTTGGGGCTCAGGTTTCTTAAACGCGGAGACACCGTTCGAAATAACTTCGACGCCTGTCAACGCCGTACAGCCCGAGGAAAAGGCGCGGAGGAGGAGGAACATCGTCAAGGATTCCGTCGGAGCAAGGCTCGGCAACGGTTCGATCTGTGTCGCATGGCCAAGCAGGATTTGAATGGCGCCCACGCCGAGCATGGCCGTGAGTGTGGCGATGAAGATATAGGTGGGGACGGCAAAAAACTGTCCCGATTCACGGACACCGCGCAGGTTGACGACCGTGACAAGGAGAATGGCGGCGACGCAGAGGGCCTCCCTGTGGGCAAGCAGGTCCGGGAAGGCAGACGTGAGCGCGGCCATTCCGGCCGCGACGCTGACGGCGACGGTCAAGACATAATCGATCATCAAGGCTGCAGCGGCGACCAGGCCAGGCCATTCGCCGAGGTTTGACTTGCCTACAATGTAGGCGCCGCCGCCTTCCGGATATTCGAAAATAATCTGGCGATACGACATGGTCAGAATAGCGAGCAGGCCAATGATCGAGAGGCTGAGCGGGATGGAATAACCCACCATGGCGGTGCCGGCCAGGGTGAGGACGAGCAAAATCTCCTCGGTGGCGTACGCCACCGAGGACAAGGCGTCAGAGGAAAAGACGGCTAGGGCGAGTCGCTTAGAAAGGCGTTCGTGAGCGGCTTCCTTCGTCTTGAGTGGCAGGCCGACAAGCCAGCGTTTCAAGATCATGCGACATTATGCCTCAACTGGCAGAAGAGAGACAATGGAGCGTAGCGGGCACCGCCATGTCATCGAACGATGTCCGATGAGTCCAACTCCGTACCTTGCGCCGAGCGCGTGAATCATTGATGGAGAAGGTGGTATTCAGGTTCACGATAGGGCAAGGGGGTTGACAGAGACTTGTGACTTCAGTAATCTCCGACACTTGTTTTTAAGGAGTAGCCTGCGCGCGTGATGCCGTAAGGTTCTAGCCGGAAGGCGTGTGTCAAGGTCTGAGGTTGTCATGGTGTAATTCATAGGCGCTCACGACATTTAACTTTTGTTTCATTTCCAACTCTATCCAAGGAGGCCGGTCCATGGATTGTCAGTGGTTCACTCGCGTCACATCGCGCGCTCTCAGCGTCATCGCTGGTGGTGCGCTCGTGTGTCTGCCGCTAGCCGCGTCGGCTGAAAATCAGCTGCACGCGGATCATGCGGTGCCTCAACAGACAGCAATGTCCCATCAACTTCCGTCTTGGGCGGAAAAGTTGAAGGGGCAAACGATCGTCGAAGATGCGATGGCTGGAAAGCCGGAGCGGTCTGCGATGGTCGAACAGCAGCACCAACGGATCATGGAACATTTGACCAATGATCCGCAGGCGCAAGCGGTCAACACGGGTATGTTCAATACCCAGACCATGATGCACCAATATGGGGCAGGCGGTCAGGACCTTCTTCTGATGTCTGACCCGCGAGTGGAGCCAGTGGCAATGACGGGCGGCGGGAAGTGCCCGGCCTCTGCGCCAGTGCGGCAATTTAATGTGTCGGCGATCAACGTCGAGATCACGCTCAACCAGTGGCTCGATTTTTATCCCGGCTACATGTACACGCTGGATGAAAACCTCGACAAGGTACGGGCGGAAGAGACGAAGAACCGTGAAGCCCGTGATAAGGAGGGGTTTGACCCTGGTGCGGTGATTCCCGGAGTGCAGGCCCAGTGGATTCAGCCCTTGACGATTCGCGGTAACCAGGGCGACTGCGTCAAGATCAAGCTGACCAACAAGTTGGAAGGCGGCGAGGACGTCAGCCTTCACATCCACGGCTCCAGCATGGTGGTGAGTGCCACCGGCGCCGCAGCCGCGACCACAAACTCCGACAGCATCGTTCAGAAGGACAAGAGCGGTGAGTTCGAGTGGTATATCCACCCGAGCACGCAGGAAGGCGTCCGGCAGTTCCACACGTTCGCCAATGATCGCGAATTGACCGTGATGGGTCTCTTCGGCTCCTTCGTCGTCGAACCGCGTGGATCCGAGTATCTGGAAGCCTTGGGAACCGGCGATGCGACTCCGACCGCGAGCGGTTGGCAGGTGATCATCCGGAACGGCACCGGTCCGGATTTCCGCGAATTCGTGTTGTACTATCACGAAGTCGGCGACGAGGCCTTCCGCCCTCTCAATAAGAAGGGCGACTTCCTCCCTCAGCGTGATCCGCTGACTGACTCTTACCGTCCGGGTGGCCGCGCGATCAACTATCGCAGCGAGCCGTTTGGCATCAACAACATGCACGTGCAGCACGAGTACTTCGGCTTCGAAGACGAGTCGATGGGGTACAGCTCGTACACCTTCGGGGACCCGTCTCCCACGATTCCTCGCTCCTACATGGGCGATCCGGCAAAGTTCCGGCTGGTGCATGGCGGATCGGAAGTATTCCATAGCCATCATCCCCATGGCGGCACCATCCGGTGGCCGCGCAGCCCTCGCGCCATTGATGACATGAATCTGTGGACGACCGCCGGAAACGGACCGGTCAAGTATCCTGTTATCCGTGCCAAGACGGACCGTGTTGACGTCGAGGTCATCGGGCCGTCAGAAGCCTTGGATCTTGAGACGGAGTGCGGGTCCGGACTGTGCCAACAGCTGGCGGGCGATTTCCTGTTCCATTGCCATGTGGCCCACCATTATGTGGCGGGTATGTGGGGATATTGGCGCGTCTATAACACGCTGCAACAGGGTGACATGCGCAATGACGTCATGCCTGACTTGCGCGAGTTGCCTGATCGAAAGGGGCGCATCAAGGGCCCTGTGACGTCGGACAAGTTAGTCGGCCAGACGGTCGATTGGTTCGGCAAGTCTTTCAAGATCGTCGAGAAGGGGAAGAGCGATTGGAAGTCCAATCCAGCCGTCGTCACGATTAAGGACTGGGTTGAGATGCAGCTTCCGACGATGGGCAGACCAGGACACAAGAACGACGAAAAAGGGCAAACCATTTCCTATGATGCCACGGTGTTGGATTGGGCCTGGGAAGGCACCCGTGCATTGAGCGAACCGGAGAGCACGATCGACAATCCCAAGTACAAATCAGCGCATCCTGGGAAGCGGCATCCGATCACGTTTGAGCCGTTGACCGGGAAAGTGGCATGGCCGCATTTGACCCCGCATTTTGGGAGGCGTGTCCCGTTCGCCCCGAACCATGTCGGCGCGCCCTGGCTGGAGATGATCCGCCGGAATGCCGATGGCTCCGAGAGCGTCGATCAGGCAGTGCCTGGTGAAAACGGCAACTGGAGCCTTTGCCCGGAGAATGCCGGACGGAAGCACTATAATGTCCACTTCATCAAGCTGCCGATCACGATTGCGAGGAAGATCGGCAAAGAACCGCCTGTCGTCGATCCGAACGGCTTGATCTACGTCTTGCACGAAGAGGAAGCTGAGATCCGCAAGAACGACGATTTGAAGTATCCGTTAGTCGTTCGTGGCAACATCTACGATTGCGTCGACTGGACCTTGACCAGTGAGTGGGACGACGACGACTACACCAACTTTCAGGCGTCGAAAATCAACACCCATTGGCATTTTCTGCAGTTCGACAACCAGGCATCCGATGGCGTAATCACCGGATTCTCCTATGAGCAGTCCGTCCGCCCGTTCACGATGCTGGAGAAGAAGAACAACAAGGGCCTTCCTGTGCCGATGAATACCGTCGTGACCGCTGCGGCCAAGAAGGGCGCGACGTCGATCACGGTGAAGAATGCCAAGCAGTTCCATGTCGGAACGCTTCTGCTGGTCGGCGCCGATAATGTGAAGGGAAACGAAATCTCCCGCATTAAGGCGATCAAGGACAATACGATCACCCTGGCGCAGGCGTTGAAGCACGATCACCCCGCCAATGACATTGTCACGGTGGAATTTGTGCGTCAGCGATTCTGGGTCGACGCGGACGTGGGGACGGTGTTCTGGCACGACCATGCGTTCGGTGCGACCACCTGGCCGCACGGCGGTTTCGGCACGTTCATCGCCGAGCCGGTCGGCTCAACCTATCATGACCCGAAGACCGGAAAGTTGATTCGTAGCGGACCGATCGCGGACATTCACACGAATGAGCCGGTTGGTCATGGTGTGAACAACAGCTTCCGCGAATTGATGGTGCAAGTGCACGACACCGTGCCGCACACCGTCAATATCGTCACGGCGGGTAATCCTCCCGGGCAGCCGATTGAAGTGGCGCTCGAGGCGGGAAAGACCGTGTCCTTCATGATGCCGGAGAAAATCTACATGACGCCAATGCCGTTCTTGAACGGTGGGACGCATACCACCGGGAGCGGCTTGAACTTCAGGGCAGCGCCGATCGCGCAGCGATTGGCGACCAATCCTGACGTGTCGCAGATTTTCAATAGCCAGGTACATGGCGATCCGTATACGCCAACCTTGCGTGCCTATGTCGGTGACACAATGGTGTTTCGTCTGTTGCATACCCTCATGAATGAGTCGATGGTTTGGACCCTGTCCGGCCACACGTTCTGGACCGAGCGGTATGCGTCGGATGCGAACCGGAAGAACTCGATCCATATCGGAATCGCGGAGCGGTACGATTTGGTGGTTCCTGAGGCGGGTGGGTCGCGGCATCAGGCCGGTGACTACATTCATTTCAACGGCCGGTCTTCGAAATTTTCGGAAGGCGGCTGGGGAATCATTCGAGTGCTGGATAAGGAGCAGGCCGATTTGAAGAAGCTGCCCGCGGGCTTCTCCCATAAGGGAGAAATGCCGAAGCCTCTGCCGGTATGTCCCGCGGATGCGCCGGTCAAGCAGTTCAACGTGGTGGCGATGGACTATGCCGGCATGAAGTTCAATGCCAAGGCGCCGGAGTCTATCGAAGTCGACTTTGAGCGACGGATTCTCATGACCAATGCGGAAGCGAAAATCTACGCATTGGAAGAGGATATCGCAAAAGTCGCCGCCGGCGCGCATCCGATGCCGCTGACGCTCCGCGTGAACCTGGGCGATTGCGTCAAGGTGCACTTGAAGAACAAGATGAAGGACAGCAAAGCTTCCTTCTCTGCGATCGGCCTGGCTTTCGATCCGAAAGACTCCATGGGCGCGAACGTGGGGAATAATCCGGGAGACCAGACCGTGGCTCCGGGAGGCGAGCGGGATTACACCTACTACGCTGATCCGTTCAACGGCGAAACGACCTCGTTAGTCTGGGATTGGGGCAATGTGATGACCAATCCTCGGAACGGGTTGTTCGGCGCCGTCGTGGTCGGTCCCAAGGGATCAAAGTATCGTGATCCCAAGACCGGCGCGGATCTGTCCAATAAGAATGCCTGGGCGGCCGATGTCATCATCGATCACTCGGTGCCGGGCAACGAAACGCGGGCGAATTATCGTGACGTGGCGCTGTTCTTCCAGGATGAAGACAACATCATCGGCACGAGCTTCATGCCCTACGTGCAGAACGTGGCGGGGTTGACCGGTGTCAATTACCGGTCGGAACCGTACAAGTTCCGCGAAGAGGAGGGGTGTTCGCTCGGCAAGGTGTTCCAGCCTTGTAAGGCGGACAAGCCGGAAGATCCGGTTACCCCGCTCATCGAGGCGCATGCCGGTGATCCGGTGCGCATCCACGTGTTGGGTGTGAGCAATGAACAGAACGGCATGTTCAGTGTCGAGAAGCACGAATGGCCGATCGAGCCGTTCATGCGCGGCGCTGACTTGATCAGTGTCGTGGAATTCTCCGGTTCCGAGACAATCGATGCGTTCCTCCCCTCGGCGGGTGGAACGTATCGGATGCCCGGAGACTATGTGTATAGCAACCAGCGGTTGCCATACTCGCAGTCCGGCCAGTGGGGCTATGTGCGGGTATTGCCGTCCGGCGATACCAGGTTACTGCCTCTGACCGGCGCCGGTGCCGCGGCAAAGAGTGCTGAAGTGGACCAACCGGCTGCGCACGCGATTCCTGTCGCGTCGAAGTAAGCTGGTCACATCTCACGCGAGGTGGGGAAGGGGGGAGCCCGAGAGGGCTCCCCCCTTTTGTTATGAGACGGGGATTGTGTATGATCAGTTCAGTGCCTGCAATCATGTCGACAGAAATTCCCTGACCAACCTACCATCGTTGGAGGATTGATACATGCGAATGGCCGGGATCGCTCTGTGTACCGCACTGATTTTTTTCTCTTCTACCTCATGGGCTTATGAGGAAGTCGCCGTGATGGATGGGGGCAGTATTACCGGTACGGTCACAATGACGGGGGAAAAGCCGACCCCGAAGGGCTATAACCTGATCACGTTTCCAGATCCCGTGTACTGCGGGCGTATTTCAACCGGGACGGGCTGGAGAATTCTGGATGAATTTTCAATAACTTCCGGAAGCGGATTGAAGGATGTTGTGGTCCTCCTGACGGATGCCAAGAGGGGCAAGCCTTTCATATTCGAACCGCAGACTATTGAGGCGCGCGATTGTCGGTTTCTCCCCTTTGTCACGGTCGTCAGAGATGGGTCCGAGGTCGTGGTGATGAACATGGACCCGGTCATGCACGACATTCAAGCCTATGAAACCTCCCACCTGGGGCCACGCGTGCTGTTTAACACGCCGCTGCCGATGAATCCTCATCACAAGCGATTCGTCACTGCGGAAAGCCATGAGCATTTGGCTGGTGCGCCGGTGAAAGAAGAGATTCACATGACCAAGGGCCGGCGGATTTTCCTGATGCAATGCGGGTTTCACGCCTATATGGAAAGTTGGGGCCTGGCTGTCGATAATCCCTATTATGCCCTAACGAGTGAGGGCGGTACGTTTACGCTCACCGATGTGCCCCCCGGCGAATACACCCTCATGGCCTGGCATCCGGCCTTGGGAACCATGTTGCAGAAGAAAGTCATGGTCACAGAGAAGGGGATGTCTACGGTCGATTTCGCGTTTGGGGCTCCGCAAGGGCGGCGCAGCGTCCACGAGATCGAGCATAATCCGCATTATGGACCGGAATCCCTCGGTAAGGTCGTGGATATCCGCCCGACGCTAGAACGGCAGGTTCCGTAGCAGCGCGTGAATCGCAGACAAGGAAGGTCATGATGCTGAATCGAACGCAGAAGATTCATTCCTTCGCAGCGGCAGTGTTGATGTGGCTGGGGCAGATGGTGTCGCCGGTTGGGGCCTATGATGTGATCGACGTGCAGCACGGTGGCACGGTGGGGGGGACTGTGACGCTGGACGGAGCGATTCCCGATCCTAAAGCATTCAATCTCATCACGTTTCCAGACCCCACGTACTGCGGGCGGATTTCAAACGGGAGGGGCTGGCGCCTGCTCCGCGATTTTATCGTCTCCCCGGAGGGGGGGCTCAAGAACGCGATTGTCACGCTGGAAGGCGTTGAGTCAGGGAAGGCATTTGACCTGTCTGTGCCGTTGATTGAGGCACGCGATTGCATGTTTCAGCCCTGGGTCACGATCGTGCGGAACGGGCACGCGGTAGAGGTCGTGAATATGGATCCTGTGATGCACGACATTCAGGGCTATGAAACCTCGCCGGAAGCGGGGGCGCGGGTCTTATTCAATACCCCATTGATCCTCAACCAACAGCATCAGCGCGGCAATATGCGCGCCGTGCACGATCATGCTCCCGGCAAGTCACTCGTCGGGCCGGTCTATTTAAATAAGGGGCGGCGGACGTTTTACATGCAGTGCGGCTTTCATGCCTACATGGAGAGCTGGGCGATGGCCGTCAATAATCCCTACTATGCGGTGACGGACGACCAGGGGGCCTTTCAGATTGATAACGTGCCGCCGGGCACCTATCAAATGGTAGTGTGGCATCCTCAGGCCGGGCCTGGGGTGACGCGGACGATCACGATCGGTCCCGATGGAACGACGACCGAAAAAGTGGCGTTACCGGCTCCGAGAGGAATCCGTACTGCCTACAGGGCCATGGATAATCCCCGGTTTGGTCTTGAATCGCTCGGGCATCCCGTTGAGATTGAACCATTGGTGGAGCATCAGCACTAGTCGCAGTCGGGCCGGCTTCTGGCACTGGTTCCTGAGAGGGTGCTTCTGCATAAGCTTCTGCCTGCAGGCGAATACTCCTGTCTTGGCGGAAGTGTCCTCCACTGGGCCACGGGCTTCAGAGGCCATTGAATTTTCTGCCTCGCTTGTGAAACGGGTGGAGGGGCGCCGCTTTGAAGCCCAGGTGTTTGCCAAGAGTGATCGCATTCGATTGGAGTATAAGTATGCGATCAAGACCGAGCTGGGCTATTCCAGCATAGAAATTCTTCGATTGGATAAGCGTGAGTCGTGGTTTCTGCTGGCGCAACGCCGGCAAATTCTCTCGGTTCCTGTCAAACCCGAAGAAATCCTCCCGATTCAACCTACACTGCCGGGAGAGCAAGACCGGACTCTGATAGGCGATGCCACCACCATCGGGCGCGCTTCCAGGCTGTACGAAGTGCGGGTGGATTACAATGGCCGGAATGAGCGGTTTTATGAGTGGGTGGATGTTGAGACGGGGGTCGTCTTAAAATTGGTGAGCCAGGACCGGGATTGGGCGATCGAATATCTTCGTTTCCGGCTCACCCCTCAACCGGATTATTATTTCGAGGAACCCACCGGGTATCAACGCTGGGTTCCAACATCTACCACGCAAGAACGAGGATGAGCGTCAGTGGCACGATCAGGAAGGGGTGTCATGGTATCGCAGACTAAGAGGCGCTGGATTCGCACGGTCAACATAGGCATGGCCGCAGCCATCTTGTCGGGGCTGTGTGTCGGTTTCTCACCGGTTCACGCCAGTGCGAATTCTGTGAAGGAGGCGCAGGCCGCTTTCGACAAAAAGCAATACCAGGAAGCCTTGGACATCATCGAGCAGGTTACGAAAGAGAAAGGTACTCAACCGGAGACCAGGCGGTTGAAAGTTCGGTCGTTGATATTTCTGGGAAAGCCGAAGGACGCGCTGGTTGAGTACGAACGGCATGAGCAGGAATTGAAACAGGAGGATCAACCGCTTTTAAGGGACGTCGCGCTGGGCTTCATCTATGTTCTCGTGAAAGACATGCGCGAGCAAATGCGCGGCGCGGCGTATACGGCGTTGAAAGACGTGGATTCACCGGATACGATCCCCGCGTTGGAGGATGGCTTGAGTGATGGGTCCGGCCTGGTGCGCGCCCTGGCCGCCGAGGCTTTGGGAAAGCTCGATGCCGGGCGGCGGTCGCCGCGATTGCGCAATGCGCTGGAGGATCAAGCCGGGCTGGTGAAGGCCACGGTCATCAAAGTATTGGGAAAAAGCGGGGATCGTTCCGTGATTCCTCTCCTGGAGAAGGCACTGAAAGACGAGCAGCCGGCCGTGCGCCTCGCCGCGGCAGGGGCCCTCTATCACACCGGCCAAACGGCGATGTGGGACACGATACAAAAGGCGGCCGCAGCGCCTAACCCGGAAGAGCGCGCCACGGCGCTGAGGATGGTGGGAGATCTGAAGGATGCGCGAGGGCTGTCGATTCTCCTGGAGGCGATGACCAACACGCAGCCTTCCGTGCGAGGAGCGGCGGCCTCGGCCTTGGGAGACCTCGGCAAGGTGCAGGGGATTCCCGCATTGGAAAAGGCCCTCGACGACAAGATTCCGGCAGTCAAAACCTCGGCGGCGATTAGCTTGGGTGAATTGGGCGTCAAAGAGTCGCTGGTGGCGCTGAGAAAGTCTCTGGCTGATCCGAACCCGGTGGTCAAGGCAGCCGTTGTTTCGGCGCTGTTGCGGGTGGAGGAGCCCTTCGAGTCCGTCGCCGGGGCGTTGTATGAATTGGCGCAGAACAATGATCCTGGAACACGGTCTGCAGCCGGAAAAGCGGCGGGGCGAGCGCACGGGGCCAATAGGCAAGCGGCCATCGAGTTTCTTGCCGGACTGCTGAAAGATTCCATCCCACGGCCTCGTATCGCAGCGGCCCGCGCCCTCGGACAAATCGGAGGGGCGGAGTTGTTGCCGATGTTGAAGGCCGCATTGCATGACGAAGATGATGCCGTGCGAGCCACGGTGGCCGGATCAATTGCGCGGATCCTCGGTCACGCGAAATTCTTGCCTAATCAGGTGAAATCATAGGCAGAACCAATTGGACGGATTTCAAGTTGACAGTGTGGCTGACATTCCAGTATAGACAAAGATTCAGAGGCCTGAACGCAGTCCTTTTAGGGCTACGTCCTGATTGGAGAACTGTCATAACAAGGGGCAATGGTCACCAGCCCTTGTGATCGAGTGGTGACGGAATAGTTGTCCGGTTTCGGTTGGTTAATGTTCATTACTAAGGAGGCAGTGACATGAAAAAGGGTGCGATGAAAGCAGTATTCGGCGTTGCGGCCGCAGCATTGTTGGCTGCGCCCCTCACCTCGTTCGCTGGAGGTACGATCGCCGGGAAAGTGACGTATCCCGGGAAAGCCGAGCAGAAGGAATTTTCCTTCGCCAAGTTCCCGAACCCCAAGTTTTGTCCGAAGAATCCGAACAAGAGCCTCATGGATGGCGATAAGCGCTTCCTCAAGACCATTGAAGTGGGCAAGGATGGTGGCTTGAAGGGTGCGGTTGTGGCCGTGGTCGATATTGAGGATCAGGCCTTCCAGGACGGTTTCAAGGGCACCGACGTGGTGGCCGAGTTCTGCGAATTTTTGCCGTTTAGCGGCGTCGTGGTGAACAATAAGAGTTTCCGCGCTGAGAACAAGGATGCCGATCCTGATGATCCCAAGTCTGTCCTGGGCGTGTTGCACAACCCGCACAGCTTCACGGTGAAAGGTTCCAGCTCGGCGACCGGGTTTAACATCGGTCTGGCAAAGAAGGGTGACAAGTTGGAGAAGCCGGTGCAGTTCCGTGGCGGCGCCGAAAAGTCCGGGTACTATCGCTTGCAGTGCGACCAGCACGAATTTATGCAGTCCTTCTTCCTCCCGGTGTGGAATCCGTACCATGCGGTGGTGAAGGATGACGGCTCGTTCGAGATCCCGGGTGTGCCTGCCGGCAAGCACAAGGTGGTTGTGTGGCATCCGTTCGTCGGCAAGGGCAAGCTGAACGAATTCGATATCGAAGTGGCCGAGGGCGGTACGGCGAACTTGAAGGCCGAAATCAAGTAGTCTTCTCTCCTTTGGCGGGATAGCCTGCTGACGAAAGGGCAGTGGTTCAATCGAACCACTGCCCTTTTTGTTTGTGGAGTCTCTCCAATTCTCGCGCAACGACCTTCAAATAGTCTGGCAATCTCCCGCGCCATCTTCCTGTATTTCCTCGCCGGAGAATCCTCGTAATCACTCGATGTTCTGAGTCGTTCCCGCCCGCTGCTCGCCTTGCGTTTCCCTTTCTGAACTGGGTAAGATGACCAACTTTAACGCTGTAATTTCTGAGTGGGGGATCTGTGCCTCGCGAATTGTCTCTCGCCGAAGTCTTCCAGTTGGGCTATTACTGGGAGACGAAAATCCTGTTGACTGCCGTGAAGTTAGAGGTGTTTTCCGTACTCGACGGTCAGGGTCGTTCCGCGGCGGAAGCGGCTCAAAAACTCAGTGCTGATCCTCGGGCGCTGGAGTTGCTTCTCAACGCGTTGGTGGCCATCCGGTTGCTGACGAAAACCGGAGCGGTGTATGCCAATACCTCGGTGGCCACGACCCATCTCGTCAAGCATGGGCCGCAATACGTCGGCCATTTGCTCCTGCTCCACGATGCCGAGTGGGGAAATTGGGGCAAGTTGGAAGAGGCCATCAAAACCGGCCGATCTCCCGTGACTCAGCATGTGTTCGAGACGGATCCGGCACTCGGCGCCAATGTCCTCTCTGTATTGCACCGGATCGGCCAGCAAAGCGGGCCGGATCTGGCGAAGCGACTCGGGCTTGGTCAGGCGAAGACCATGCTGGATCTTGGGGGTGGCGCCGGGACCAATGCCATCGCATTTTGTCAGGTGTATCCGGCTCTCTCGGCAACCGTATTCGATCTCCCCACCACCCTCACCCTGACTGAACGAACAGTCAAAGACGCGGGACTTGAGGGGAGAATTGCCTTGAAGGCCGGTGACTTTAATCGCGATGCGCTCGGCGGCCCCTATGATGTCGTGCTGATGTCGGACATCCTCCACTATCAAGACCTTGCGACCAATGCGGCCCTGGTGAAGAAGATTCATGGCCATCTCAATCCCGGCGGACGCCTGATTATCAAGGATCGGTTCCTGGATAAGTCTGGCACGAGCCCGGCCTGGACCGCTGCGTTTGCCGTCCATATCCTCGTCAATACGGAACAGGGCGGATGTTATCGCACCGCAGAGGCCATGCAGTGGATGCATGATGGAGGATACGTGTCGGTGGAGGAAATTGAGCGGACGGCCGTGGTGCAAGGAGTCAGGCCGGGTGCCGGCAAGAGCTGACGATGTTTGAATTCCTTCGACAGCCGGGGTTTTTCGGGACCCATGCCACGATGGGGGCCGATCTCAGCCAGTTGATGGCCACGCTGTTCACCTGCCTCTTCATCGTCGGGTGGCTTCAGGCGAAGCAGCACCGCGGACATCCTCATCATTGGTTGATGCTGGGCGGCATGATCACAATGGTGGGATTCTTTACCGCCTACTATCTGTTTCGGCAATTAGGGGTGCTGGCCTTCGAGGGGAAGGAGGGATTCGGCGGGTCGCAAGCCTTGTACGACTATGTCTTTATCCCTGTGCTCACCATCCATATCATTCTGGTGATCATCGGCCTGGTCATGGCCGTGTATATGATTGTGTTGGGATTTCGATCTCAACAGTTCATCGGCGGAACCCGCGTGCTGAGCGCGTCGCTCCTGCAAACCTCCTGGAAGAAAGTCGGACTGATCTTCGCGGCACTCCTGACGGTGGTGGTCGTCCTCTTCGGGACACGGGTGATGTCTGCCGGATTTTCCATGCGCAAGCTAGAGGTCTACCTCGGGTTTCTCGTTCTGGTGGCCATTGTATTTGCGGTGGAGATGGGCATCCAGCGGATCTGGCCTGATGGCGGCCAGCGGCACCGGGCGCTTGGCCGGTTCACGATGATTGTGTATTGTATCTTGTTCCTGACAGGAACCTTTACTTACGCGATGTTGTACATTTTGTACCCTGGGAAAATCGGCTAGCGACAGAGAACCGGTTTGAAGGGTTGAGCGTCTTATGCTTGTGTGCGGCTGCGGCGGGTGGATGCATACCGAGGGTATTGAGGAACGGCTGTCGAATGACGGCGAAGCGACATGGTTTGTCCGCACGGAATGTCGTCCCTGCCGGTGGCTGATCGGGATCGATGTGCCGGCCGGACAGGTGGAGGGATTCGTCGATCGGTTGCTGTGGTCGGATGATGCCAAGCATCGGATGGATCGTGTTCCGCCCTATGCCGCGCCAGCCCTGCGTGACTTGGTGGAAGGGTTCGCCAGGGCCAGGCGGAGCCGGGTCATCACCTACGAGTTGATCGACCAGGCGTTGACCGGGGATATCGTGGCCTGGGATGCTGACGCCGAGCAGCGCCTCGCTAATGTGCCGGCGCCCGTTCGCGCCATGGCACGTATCGAACTGGAACGGACGGCGGTGGATCGTGGTTTACACTCGGTGAGCGTCGCATTGATGGAAGAAGTCAAAGCGCGATACTTCGGCATGGCGGCGCAGCGAGCATAACGGTAGGCGTTGAGGCGGTTGCAGGAGGTCACCGAGTGTCCCTCCCGTGCCTGACTCTTTAGATTCGGGTGGATGACACAATGTTGCATCGGTTGGCCCTACGAGTACTTCCGAGTTTGACGCTGGCCGTCACAGAAGATTCGGTTCGCAAACGCAAGCGTTTCGTCATGTTTGTCCCCGGGCTGGTGGCCTTTGCGGTCTACCGGGCGGCCAAGCAGGGTTTCTCTCTTGCTGATCCACTGACATTGCTGTTGTTGTGCGGACTGGTGTCGATGGCGACGGCACTGTGCGCCTATCGGGTCGGACGCGCGGTGCCATTCATGTGGCTTGTCGCCGCGGATGGATTGCAGCGTATCGGGTGGATCCTCGCCTGGATCGGGTTCGTGTACGGCATTCAGTTGTCTCTGCTGGTGTTGGCCCTGTTATGGCTGGTGGGGTACGACTATGCTAAGCACCCTGACGGGCCGGCCATGATGGCGCTGATTATTCCCAGTACAGCCGTTGCGCGCGACGCCTTTGAAATTGGTTATGTTCGTTGGCTCGAGGCCAGTGGGCGGCCGCTGGTCACCTTTCCCGATGGCATGGCGTTACGAAGCCTGCTGCAACGGTTCGATCAGGCGCTTTTGACCTGGGTCATGGCAGGCGCCCTCGGTTGTATAACCCTGTCTGCAGTGACGGCGACTGTTGTGAGCGGCGACCTCGCGGTGTTGGCGCAAGGGGGCATCGTGACCATGGCGGCTGGCACTGTTGGTCTCCTCGCATTTTTCGCCGGTCAGGGAGATCACGCCGCCTTCACGTCCAGGCTGGCGTCGACCCGTTGGGGTGAACTGGTGAAATTTTGGTGGTGGCCTGGATTGGCCTTTGCTTCGACCTATTATCTGGTGCTGGTCGGGGGCTGTCTCTACGTATTGAAGCAGCCGATGAATTCGGCGGTGTTGTTTGCCGGGGTGGCCGGCCTCGTCGGCGGCATCATGCCGTTGTATTGCTACTACTTGGGATATCGGCGAGACATTGAAAATCGTTTGCCCGGTGGCGTGCCGAGTGCGCTGCTCCGTTGCCCGTTTGTGATGGGCATGCTCGGCAAGTCTCGTGAAGCCATTGTCGGGTCAGCTTTGAGTGAATCTGCGGCTGTCTTTGAGAAGAACAGCCAGAGAGTGTCGTCATGACCACACGTCCTTCGCTTTCGTCCTTGATCCTTCTCTTTGTCGGCGGGATGCTAGCAGTCGTCGGTCTCATCGCGCTGAGCCCTCCGCCCCTCATGGCTGCAGACCCGTCGAAGGATGTCTACTTCCATACGCCCGGCATTCCCAGCGGCCCGTCCGCGCCGACGGCTAATGATAACCAGTATCCGCAGGTCGGCTCACTCGATAGCCGGTTATTGATGTGGTTTATCATCCAGCAGCACACCTACTTCGGCGGTTTTGTGTTGGCCCTGCCGGTTTTTTGCGTCCTATTGGAATTTTTGGGGTTGGTCGCCAGAAACCCTGCGTTGGCCTTGCGGTATGACGGTCTAGCTCAAGATCTGCTGAAGGTGGCCTTATTGGCACTCTCGGTCACGGCCGCAGTCGGCAGTCTGATGTTGACGATGTTTATCATGCTCTATCCGAGTTTCATGCAGTACATGGGGGGGACCTTTAAAGGCATGATGCCGCTCTATGCCCTGGTGTTTGTCGGCACCACCTTCCTCACGATCGCGTACTACTACAGTTGGGAGCGAATGGCGGCGCCGGGTTCCAAATGGGTCCATCTTTCGATTGGTCTGCTCGCCGTGGTGTGCGGGACGTCCTTGCTCCTGCTGGCAAACTCCTGGTCCGCGTTCATGATGGCGCCCTCCGGTGTCGATGGGCAGGGGCGATATCTTGGCAACCCTTGGCACCTGCTTCGCTCTGCCCTGTGGAATCCGCTGAATCTGCATCGGTTTCTGGCTGACATTATGTCTGGGGGCGCGGTCGTGCTTGCCTATGCCTGTTACCGGTTTTTTTCAGGCAAGAGCCGGGAGGAGCGAGCCTATTATGACTGGGTCGGCTACGTGTTTTTGTTCGTGACGGTCTGCGCGTTGCTGCCGATGCCCTTTGCCGGCTATTGGTTGATGCGCTCCGTCTATGCGTACAGTCAGAGCATGGGCGTCACCATGATGGGCGGTTTGCTGACGTGGCTGTTCGTCGTGCAGGCGCTGTTGATCGGCGCCCTCTTTCTCGGCGTGAATTATTATCTTTGGCAGAGTATGGGACGTATTCAGGGTGGGGAGCGGTATCAGCATTACTACCAATATCTCCTGCTGGCGCTGACGGGGTGCTTGTTTATCTGGCTGACTCCGCACACGCTCTTGATGACCGGCACCGAAGTCAAAGCTATGGGCGGGGCGCAGCATCCGGTGATCGGTAACTATGGGGTCATGTCGTCGAAGAACGGGGCCGTCAACGTGATGATCTGCATCACGGCCTTGAGCTACATCTACTATCGCCGCGCCAACCGGACGATGACCATTTCCTGGGCGAGGACGGGGAATGTCGTGCTTGGGGCCTTATTCGGTCTTGGGGCGGCGCATATCATCGGGTTATCGATCTATGGATTTTATCTCCCCGCCAGTCTCCGGGTGGGTCTGTCCGGACCGCAAGCGGTGACGACGCTGCTGGTGGTCACTTTGGGCTTGTTGCTCAATCGGCGCATGCTGCGTGGGGCGACGGTTCATGGTCCGGTGCAGTGGGGACAGATCTCGGTTCGTGGCATGGTCGGCCTGTTCGGCCTTGCGGCGGCGTTTACCTGGGTGATGGGGTTGATGGGGTACATTCGTTCTTCCGGCAGGTTGTCTTGGCATGTCAATGAGTTGATGCCGGATACGTCGCCCTGGGCATTTACCCCCTCGTTGGGGTTTGCGGCGAAGATGGTGACGATCAATATGGTGCTGTTTTGGGGGGCGGTCTTCTTTCTGTTCTGGGTATGCCAGCGTGGACAGCAGCCAGTGATGCATGAAGATGTGAGCGCGGAAAAGGAGGCGGGGTTTTTGCCGTCTCCGTCGCACGAAGGCTAGGCAAGGTTCATTAGGGAGTATCGTGATGGGTATGAGGATATGTGCGGGTGCATTAGGCTTTCTGAGCGTGATCGGATTGTGCGTGGTTCTCGGTGGCGGTACGCCTGCTCGTGCGGCTGAGGCGGGGGTGTTGGTGTTGGAAGACTTTCAATCGGCCGATCAGGATGGGTTTCCAATTGATTGGCAACATGAGAATCAACGCAGCCAGGCGAAGGGGCGGGACGCATACAAAATTCAATCTGAAGAGAACGGGAAATTTCTCGCTGCCAAAGATGCGGGGCAGCGCATAAAAAAACGCAAAATCGACTGGGATCCAAAGGCGTATCCGGTCCTGACTTGGCGCTGGCGCCTGCACAAGGCTCCGAGCAATTCAGAGCCTGTTGCCGCCCTGTACGCGTCATTAGATACCGATCTCGTGTTCATTCCTGTTTTTACGAAATACATCTGGAGCGCTGGCAAGCCGGTGGGGACGTTTGTCGAAGGCGGCATGTTCAGCGGTTCGGAATTGGTGGTGCAAAGCGGCGTGTTGCCGGTCGGGGAGTGGGTTGAAGAGCGGGTCAATGTCTACGAAGATTTCAAGCGCATTCATAAACACGAGCCGGCGGAGAAGGCCTGGGGAATTTCGTTGTTTGCCGGTCCGGGGGTGGAGATTGATTTCGGCGCAGTGACGGTGGGTCCGGCCAAGTAGCTGCTGGGGCGCCTGATGTAGGATGCGAAGCGTATGAACAAACCGTCCGCCAGTGCATGGTTTGACGTGGTGTTTGGCATTGTGGTCATGGCCACGGTGGGCGCCCTGATTGGATCGTTCCTTGGTGCCTCGTCCATTCCGGTGACCGCTGGGTTGGGGGTGGCTCTTGGGGCGGTGGTTGGGTATCTGGGCGGACGGAGGTTTCTCGTCAGTATTTTGGTGGGCACTGTCTTGGGAGGCGCACTGGCCTGGATGATCGCCGGGAGTGAAAAGGTTTCCTTTGGGGCAGGAGCTGGTGCGGCGATGGGCGGCTTTCTCGGTGTGCAGATTTCGATGTTGCTGGATGTGCGGGCGGCCAGAAAAGCCGCACAGGCGGAGGAGAGTGGGGACGCAGAGGCAGTTCACTCCGCAGTGACCAAACCATGAGGTGCGAGTAAGGCGATGGAAAACCGAGGCGTACTCATCGGGTCGATTATTTTTGTGTTCGGGTCGTTCATTTTGATGATCGGGGGGTTGGTCTATGAATCGTATAAAGCCAAGCAGATGCGCCAATTGGCCCTCTCCATCGTGACGGAAGCCAAGCCTGTCGCCGCGCCGACAGCGCAGGATTTTTCTATGTATAAGACATTTATCGGAGATGATGGTCGGGAAATGGTGCAAGTCTCCGAGGGGCCGTTTGTGATGGGTAGCCGTGACAATGACAGTGATCCGGATGAAAAACCCGAGCACCAAGTCTATTTGAAGACCTATTTCCTGGATAAGCACGAAGTGACGCAGGATTCATATGATCGGTTTCTCAAGATGACGAAGCGGGTAAAGCGAAAAATCGAGGTCTTTGAAGACGATCCTGCCAAATTGCTCAAGCCTGAATATCCCGCAATAGCAGTGACATGGGATGACGCGGAAGCCTACTGCAAATGGGCCGGTAAACGGTTGCCCACTGAGGCCGAGTGGGAGAAGGCCGCTCGCGGCGAAGGGAAGCGCCGCTACGCGTGGGGTGATGAATTTGTTTCCGGATACGCAAACATCGACGGAACAGAAGATGGATTTCGTTACCTGGCTCCTCCCGGATCATTCGAATCCGGGCGCAGTCCGTACGGGATTTACGACATGACGGGGAACGTCGGCGAATGGGTTGCGGATGCGTATGACGAGAGTTTCTACAGGGCTTCGCCGTATCGGGATCCAAAGGGGCCGGACCAGGGCGAGCAGCGGATTATTCGCGGCGGTTCCTGGAGGGAAACGAAACGAAATGTGCGCTCGTCCAAGCGGTTTCAGGCGAAACCCTGGCGGCATGACATCACGGTTGGGTTTCGTTGCGCGAAGGACATTGATGCCGACATGGCCGTGAAGTAATCAGTCGGAACATGCTGGAAACGCGTTTCAAAGTGGTGTTTCTACTCGCGGTGCTGTTTGCCGCCAGTTTGCCTATCATCGCTATTCTCCGCGGAACGATTTCCACCCCTTTTGAGGCCGAGTCGCAACATTCGGAAGAGGATTTTGCGAGTGGTGCTCCAGACTCCTCCGTGGCGGAGCAGCCGTTGGAGGAAGAGCTTGTCGTCATTCCTGCCGGACCGTTCATTCGAGGAACGAGTCAGGGGGGATTCGATGAGCAGCCGGAGCGAAAAATCTATCTCGACGAGTTTTCCATCGATCGATACGAAGTGACCAATGGGCAGTATGCAGCTTTCGTGAGGGCTACCGGCCATCGCAAGTCAGGGCCACCTTCGCGATATGCGAAAAATACCGGTCGCATGCGAGGGGTCAATCAACCCGCGGTCTATGTCTCCTGGGATGATGCAAAAGCCTATTGCGAGTGGCGGGGGAGGCGTTTGCCGACTGAAGCTGAATGGGAGAAAGCCATGCGAGGGACTGACGGTCGACTATGGCCCTGGGGCAACGTGGAAATGCCGGGTGGCGCAAATTGGGCCCGTATCAACGATGGTTTTGAGGTCGCTGCCCCGGTGGGGAAAGTGCGAAGCGATGCCAGCCCCTATGGGGTGATGGACGGGGCAGGGAATGTGATGGAGTGGGTGGAGGATTGGTATCTCGAGGGGGCCTACGAGGCAGCTTCAGACCGGAATCCAGAAAGTCCCGAATACGGGACGTACAAAGTATTGAGGGGAGCGGGATACACGAGTTCAGGATCTGACCTGCGTATCACCGCTCGAAGCAAAATGATGGCGGACTTTCGTGACGAAACGATTGGGTTTCGTTGCGCCCGATCCAGTGCGGGCAATGCCTTTGAGTCTGCGGGCGTGAGGAGTGAGAAAATTACAGGAAATCAAAGTAGTAGAGGATCAGAAACACGGCCAAAATGATATTGACAACCATTCCGGCCAAAACTATAATGTCGAACACTTTTGAGTTTTTCGCCATAAAAATCCCTTTAAAAATCAGTTGAGTGAGGGATTTTGATTAACACAGCATAGTTGGTGTGTCAATTTAAAATACGTACTTAAACCGTTGGGGGAATCAAGATGGAAGCTGCTCAGGACGACGTCTCAATCAAGATCGGGAAAATGATTTTCTACATCACCCTGGCAGTCAGCATCTGGTTTTTTTACTGGTTCGGAGGGATTCAGTGTCCTTGCTGATCCTCGTCCCGGCCTCGGAAAATGTTTATCAAGTTGAAGGGGGATTGTGATGGGCCAAACAATTGTGTATTTCGTCGTATCGATCTTGATCTGCGTCTCGTTCTTTGCCGCTGTTGATCACTTTTTGATGGATGCGCAAGGCTTGGACTTTTGGTATCTCCTTCGTAAGTAAGTGCTGGGAGATAAGGCTTTTGACTTTGTTGTTCACGTACGCGATGTATCAAGGAGGTAACCCATGGGCTCTGTAACCCGCACGAAGTTGATGTCGATCATGGCGCTATGCGCGATGATCGGCCTCCTCCTCCTGCCCATTCTGGTTGCGATCCCCGCCCTTGCCGGTGACAGTGGCGCTCCAGCTGCTGACGCCAAGAAGGAGGGTGGTGAAGCAAAGGTTGAGAAGGGCAAGGATGTCTATTACAAAACGGAAGGTATTGTCTCTGGGCCGCCGGCGCCAAAGACAACGGACAGTGAGAAGGACTACCCGCGCTACAACTTTGAGAGTCGCGTGCTTCTCTGGTTCGCCAACCAGCAGCACCTCTACTATGGAAGCTTCGTTTTGGCTGTGCCGATTTTCTGTATGGTCATCGAGTTCATGGGCGTGGTGAGTAAAGACAAGGCAATGGCCAAAAGATATGATCAGCTGGCCTACGACTTTATTAAGATCAGCTTGACGGCCTACTCGCTAACCGCGATTTTGGGCGGAATCCTGATCTTCACTTTTCTGACTCTCTACCCTGCCTTCTTCCAGTACCTCTCCGGTATCTTCAGGCCCGTCATGCACATCTATGCGTTGATGTTCGTGGCTGAGAGCGGTACGTTGTACATTTACTATTACGGGTGGGACAAAATGAAGGAGGGCTTCCTTAAGTGGATTCACCTCAGTATGTCGGTCGTCCTGAACGTGATCGGTACAATCTTGATGTTCCTTGCGAATTCGTGGATCGGCTTCATGATGTCGCCTGCCGGAGTTGACGAGCAGGGCCGGTATCTGGGTAACATTTGGCACGTAATCCACACTGCTCTTTGGAACCCTCTCAATCTACATCGAATCCTTGGCAACATGGCTTTCGGTGGCGGTGTGGTGGCCGCGTATTCTGCTTACCGATTTTTATCTGCCAAAACTGATGAGGAGCGCGCGCACTATGACTGGATGGGCTATATCGCCATGGCCCTTGGCGTCGCGTTCTTAATTCCCCTTCCGTTCGCTGGCTACTGGCTGATGCGTGAAGTGTATGCCTATCGTCAGCAGATGGGTATCACGTTGATGGGCGGTTTGCTGGCTTGGTTGTTTATCATCCAGGCAACCATGATCGGCATTTTGTTTCTTAGCACAAATTACTACCTCTGGCAGGCGCTTGGCCGGATGCGTGGTGCCGAAAAATACCAACGCTACATTAAGTATCTTGTCTTTCTGCTCACGTGTGGATTCCTGGTGTTTATCACTCCGCACACCATTGTTATGACTCCGGCCGAGTTGAAGGCGATGGGTGGCCAGCAGCACCCCGTGCTCGGTAACTACGGGGTTATGTCGGCCAAAAACGGCGGCATTAACGTGATTATCACGACTACGGTGTTGAGCTTCGTCTGGTACATGCGGGGCAATAAGGTCTCGACCGTGTCGTGGTCGAAGTTTGGCAACATATTTATGGGATGCTTCTTTTTCTTTGCATACCTCAACATCATCATGTTGGCCATATACGGGTATTACATTCCCGCTAACGTGCGCGTCGGATTGTCGGTGCCGCAGGTGGCCACCACCCTGTCATGCCTGTTCTTCATGTTCGCGCTCAATAGCGTGATGATGAAGGGTGCAAAGCAGATGGGTCCGATCGAGTGGGGAAAGATTTCTGCGCGATCGCAATACGCGCTCATCATGCTAGCTACGGCCTTCACGTGGATGATGGGACTGATGGGATACATCAGGTCGTCAGTCAGGCTCTTCTGGCACGTCAACGAAATCATGCGTGACAATTCACCGTGGGCCTACACGCACACCGTAGGTTTTGCGGCAAACATGATTTCAGCCAACGTGTTGTTCTTCTGGATCTCAATTATGTTCGTGTTTTGGTTGGGGGCCCTTGCTGCCAAGAAGGCGCCGGTTGAAGCAAAAGCGGCTGTGCCTGGAAGGGCGGCAGCGCCGGCAGTTGGTCACTAATCGAAGCGCAAGAAATGAATCAATGAGGGGAGGTGTCTGTGTTGTTCGAACAACCAGAGCCTTCCCCTCTCCCAGGAGGTTTGAGCTGTGATTGAACTCATTAAATCGGCCTTAGCTATGGGATGGCCAGCATTGGGGCTTCTCGTTGCCCTGATGTTCTATTTTAAGGCCTCCATTTCAGACCCTGTTGCAAATAAGCGTGCGGTCTTCAAGACGTTCATTGGGATCATCGGCGCGATGCTGCTGTTTATGGCAATCGCAAATTACAAGATGAATTTCTTCGCCGAGTCTCGGTTGTTGCCGGTTTCGCTTGTCTTAATCACATCCATGACCTTCATGATGGCCCTTTATTTTACGAATATCAGCGCATTGCTGAAAATCGGGGGCTTCATGTTTTTCATTGCTGCGGCGCTCTCTGGCTATGGGAATTGGCTGCCTCAGGTGGAAGGTGGATTTCCGCCCATCGAAGAGAAAAAAGACTTCAGCAATATGCCCCAGACCGAATTGGCTGACGAAGGGGAGAAGATTATTTTTGGCGGCGTCGGTCAGAACAAGGTTCAGGGTGCGATCGGAAAAGGTCAGTGCCCGTTGTGTCATGCTTTCCATAAAGGGATGCTGGGTGAGCGAGCGCCAAACCTTGATGGACTTCCCGAGCGCGCTGGAACTCAAATTGAAGATCCGAAGTACCATAAGGGTAACCCGGCGGCGCGCGATTTCGATCAGAAGGAGGCATTCCCAGGATCAGGAACCGCTGAAAACGCCCAGGAGTATATTGCCGAATCCCATTCATGCCCAAGCTGTTTCGTAGTTGCAGGTTATGGGGTGAAGGGTACGAATGACAAAGTCAGTCCTATGCCGTCCATTCACAAGCCGCCGATTTCATTATCATTGCCAGAGCTTGCTGCAGTAGACACGTGGCTCTATGTTCGAGAAGGTCGGGATGCGCCGAGCTTTGATGAAATTGTCAAGTCATACGAGAAATTTATTCCTGAGGCTGACCGTCCCAAGCCACCTACAGAGGGTGATGCGAAGCCTGGTGCTAGTGCCTTGATGGCTGATGGGACTGAGCCAGTCGACCAGATTTTTGCCAAAGGTCAGTGCGTGGCTTGCCATACGATTCCGGGGATCGCAGGGGCGACCGGAACGATCGGTCCGAAATTGGTCGAGGGCACTAATGCTCCCCTTCGAATTAAGGACAAAGATTACAAGGGCAAAGCGAAAAGTGTTCCTGACTACATCATGGAATCAATCGTTGAACCCAGCGCGTATGTTGTTAAGGGATTTCCCGATAATACCATGCCGAAAGTATTTGGCCAAAAGCTTAGCGCTGGCGCACTCAAGAAGCTTGTAGACTATCTGTCGCAGGTTCAGGAAGGTAAAGAGCCTCCCAAGGCTTCCTAAATCGGCGAAGAGGGATCTGGTTGCTACTGCGGAAGAAAGGGAGATGAGGACATGAAAGCATTAATGTCAGTCGGGGCACTGATTGGCGTCCTGGGACTGCTCATGTTGATCGGGATGATCTTCGGAGTCGTTCCCTCGAACACCGTCAGGCTCGTTGAGGGCTACATGCCCATGCAGGTGTTGAGCGAGCTGGCTGTTTTTGTGGCCGGTTTTGCTGGCCTGAGTTATCTGCTCAATTCAATGGGAATAGCTTTCCCGCGGTTTTGGCAGGGCGTACTGTTTTGGGTATTCGTTCAGACATATCTCAAGTTCCGTATATATCCGCCGATCCCCTTCAGCGTGCGTGCTATGTATGGGACCGTCTCGTTTGTGGCCGTATTTATGTGGGTTTCAGCCAACGAGGAGGATTGGAAGAAGTTTCGCCAACCTATCCTTAATGTGCTTGATGCCAACACGGGCTTTCACAAAGCTCTCCGCACCATGTATCTGATCCTCTTGCCCTTGCTCATCGGGGGATTCTCCTTTCTGACCATGAAGCCTAGCGTCGATGAGCCGATCGAGTTGCGAACGGTCCACCCGGCGCCTCCGGCTAGCACAAAGGTTCATGGTAAGACCTATACTCTGCAAACCTCGCAGAACCCTTACCGTGTCAATCTCGAGGGTAAGTATGATCAGGCCTACAGCAATAAGCTGATCGTTGAGCAGGGAATGGGACGGCTGATGGCTCCAAATGCCAACCCCTGGGATGAAAAGGCTGAAGGATATTTGAAGTATGTTCGGGAAGGCGGAGAAATCTTCTTCCAGAATTGTCACTTCTGCCACGGCGACAATCTGAACGGCCGTGGACTTCATGCGTTCGCGTTCAACCCGATCCCCGCGAATTTTACTGACCCGGGAACGATCGCGCAGTTGCAAGAGACATTCATTTTCTGGCGCGTCGCTAAGGGCGGAATTGGTTTGCCGAACGAAGGATTCCCTTGGGCATCCGTCATGCCGCCATGGGAACAGCACCTGACCACTGATGAAATTTGGAAGGTGATCTTGTTCGAATATTGGCACACGGGATACTATCCTCGGACATGGGACTAATTCTGAATCTTACAAACAACCTGGGAGAACAGGTGGTGAGGTTAACAATGAGCAAACTTCGTATGAACGTAAAAGCATCCCCGATCATCGGGGCTGCCCTTGGTGCGCTTCTCCTTTCCGCAAGTGCGGTTGGGATCGGCCAAGCGGCAGATCTTCCTGAGGGTTTTGCAAAAGGGGATTTGGCCCCGGCTCCGCCGGCAGATATGATTGAAGCCGGAAAGCGCGTGTATTTCACGAAGTGCGTGTGGTGTCACGGCGTTGATGGGGCCGGTGACGGCCCAGGTGCCGATCGACTTTGGCCGCGTCCGAGAAACTTTAATCAGGGGACATTCAAAATTCGCCATACGGCGAGTGGAGAATTGCCTCTCTTCAATTACAATGAAAAGACCCCTGATTCCGGTAAGAACGACTTGTTCGATACCGTTACTCACGGTCTCCCAGGCTCTGCAATGCCACCATGGGAAGGTATCTTAACCGAAGAGCAGCGGATTCAAGTGCTGTCGTTTGTGACGACGCAACTAGTGAAAGACCGCAAATTTACGGACAAGCAGTCTGAGAGTCAGACCATTCTTCAGCTCGGCACGATCAAACCCGCCGAGGCTACAGAAGATAGCATCAAGAAGGGCGCGCAGTTGATCGTGGATAAGAAGTGTATTGAATGTCATGGCGTCGAAGGGCGCGGAGACGGCAATGCCTTTAATCTAAAGGATGACTGGGGGTTTTCTATTCAGCCAGCCAATTGGCACAAATGCTGGAACTTCCGTGGAAGTCGTCAGGATCCGTACAACGTCCGGAATATTTTCCGTACGTTCTCAACCGGTGTCAATGGAACGCCGATGCCGTCATTTGCGGATAGCACGTCAGTAGAAGAGCGTTGGAATATTGCGAATTTCGTGAACTCTTTGTGCGAACGCGATGAGGAAGGGAAGCCTCTCGGCATCGATCCTTTGACTGACAAGCCAAAAATCAATTTCGTGGTTCCATCAGCTCCCGTCGAAGGGGAAATTTCGAGCGATCCTGAGAACGAAATGTGGAAGAAGCAGGGTCGTCGGTATGTTGCCATGGGTGGTCAAATCACTCATAAGCCACGTAACTTCGTGAATCGTATCGACGATATTTGGGTCAAGTCGCTCTATAACGAAAAGAGCGTCGTGTACTTGATCCAATGGGATGACCGGACGAAGAGCATTGCAGAAGGCAAGCTTCCTTGGGCTCCGACCCAGGTGAACGTCGAAAGCTTCGGCGTGAAGGAGCAAGCACCAAAGACGGGTGAAGAAGGGTCCATCGCTGCGGCTCAGAACAATTATGCCGTCTATAACGATGCCATTGGCTTCCAGTTCCCGATCAAGTGGCAGGAAATCCCTGCTCCATTTAAACCACGATATTTGTGGGGAGATGCGAAGTTCAACGCCGACATTCTGAAGTGGGAGGCGGACGGCTCGTTGCGTTCCTTCAAGGGTACTGGATGGGATCAGGATTTTGAAGAGCGTGATGACTTCGAAGAGAAGGTTAAGTTGTTAAAGTCAGAGTGGAAAAACGGACAGTGGACTGTCATGATCTCCCGCCCACTCAAGGGCGACAAGGATGATTATGATGAGTACACCCGGTTTGATATCGGTAAATACATTCCTATGGTGTTTTTCGCCTGGGATGGACATAACGGTGATGCAGGACGCAAGATGGCCGTATCGGCCTTCTATTACACGATCCTTCAACCTCCGATTCCACAGGAAGTGTACATTTACCCGGCCGTTATTGCAGTTGGCGTGGTGTTCCTTGAGGGTTGGATGTTGACCCGCCGTGCCAACAAGAAAAAAGGCAAGGTCCTTTAAGCGATAGCAGCGAGTGTATGGTGTGATGGCGAGGGGGTGAGGCAACTCACCCCCTCGTTGTTTTTGGACCTGTTGTGTTACGTGCAGTGGGGCAGGAGTGTCATGATAGACGATGTCTCAGGTATCCTGATCGCCGGCGGTAGGAGCCGACGAATGGGGCAGGATAAACGTTTCATGCGGGTTGGGGGCGAAAGTGTGTTCGAAAGAACGTTGTCGCTGTTGCGTGTTACCTTTGCGGAGAACATTGTTGTTCTTGCTGAGCCTATCGAAATGCTTGATGTGCAAGGCTGCCGTGTGGCCTATGACCTGGTCCCCAACACGGGTAGTTTGGGAGGGCTATATACAGGTTTGATGAGCGCATCACGACCGAGGGTATTTGCTGTAGCGTGCGACATGCCATTTTTGGATCCAGAAGTCATCCGCTTCATGCTGTCCCATGATGAGACAGCTGACGTGATAGTGGCTAGATTGGCAGGGAGGTTTCAGCCAATGCAGGCGGTGTATTCGAAGCGCTGTGCCCCGTTTCTTCAAGCGATGGCCCAGCGAAAGGAACTCAAGATTCAGAGATTGTTTCAGCGGAAAGAACTGCGTATGACGATATTGACTGAAAATGATTTCCTGGCATTCGGCCCAGGGTTCCGCTCGTTCCAGAATATCAATACTCCGAACGACTTGGCTTTGGTCCAGTCGCCACGTTCTGCTCGTCCGTGACAGTTCGCGCAAATAGTGGTGGTGATTCAATAGGGGTGTTGGTCATTCATCCTGGGGCCTTGGGTGATGTGTTGTTGGCCCGCCCTGTGCTGTACACACTGCGCTGCCAATATCCTCAACATGAAATCGCACTGCTCTCGGCAAATGCTGTCGGCTCCCTTTTGTGCGAGAGCAAGGAGGTCGACCGGACGTTTCCTCTTGAAGGGATGTACCTGAGTCAATTGTTTGCGGGCCCCGAAAGTCTCAGTAGTCCATTCAAGACTTGGTTAGGTACATGCGAGATAGTGGTGGGATGGCTACGAGATGCGGAAGCGGCCGTGACCAATACGTTGCGCGCTGTAGGGGTTCGACACATCAACTTACAATCCCCGTTCGCCTCTGGTTTAGTTGCGGCCCATCAAGCAGATCGCTATTTCGAAGCTATCGGAATGGAGAGTGGCTCGCAAGGCTTCACCCGGACCTTGATCCTGCCCACCAAGCTTGCGAAGGGGGGGGAAGAGATCCTGCAATCGTGGAACTGGTGTGGCGAATCGCCATTGGTCCTGATTCACCCGGGAAGCGGCAGTGCTCACAAGTGTGTGGACGCCTGGCGCCTTGCAACGGTCATTGAGTGGTTGATCGAGGCCGAGATGACTCCCATGCTCCTCGAAGGGCCAGCTGATTGTCAGCAGGTTGCGAAGGTGCTTTCATCTCTGACCAGGCCGGTACCCGTCATTCGCCAGCTGAATTTGTCTGTGGTCGCTGGAGTTCTGGCGAAGGTGGCGCTGTATCTTGGACACGATTCGGGCATCACGCATCTCGCTGCCGCATTAGCCATTCCCACCGTAGCGTGTTTCGGTCCGACTCAGGCTTCCCGCTGGGCTCCACTTGGTTCCACGGTATCGGTCATAACCGGCATGCCATGCGCCTGCTCGAATTGGAGTGAAGTTGAAACTTGCCATGAGCAAGCCTGTCTTCAGATCCCTCCGGATCGCATGATTGAGGCCTGTCGTACCCAATTGATGAGGCGGTCATAGTTCTCTCGGACATCTCGTCATCTTGTCTCTCGCATCCCGGTGTGTTAGATTTCGAGATTAATTTTCGCTGTTTCCACGCAGACTTAGAGGGGTTCTTGTGGCTCAGGGAGTGGTGCAAGAGAAGGTTGCCCGAGCGTTGACCGGCGCGCTTCGCCTGGCTCAACAACGAGGAGTTCTTACGATTGAGCAGATGCCGGTGATTAACCTTGAGGCGCCAAAGCGGCCCGAGTGGGGGGATGTGTCCTGCACAGTGGCCATGTCCTTGTCTGCCTCCGAGCGACGGCCTCCCTTCGAAATTGCTCAGATTATTGTGGATCACATTCATGAACGAGAAGCTCTGTTCGCTCGAGTGGATATCGCGCGTCCGGGGTTTCTCAATTTCACGCTCAAACCTGATCTCTGGTTAGAAGTTCTGCGACGCATTGAAGCCCAGCGGGCAGAGTATGGTCACAGCCGGGTGGGACTAGGACGCCGGGTATTGGTGGAATATGTCAGCGCCAATCCGACTGGCCCCTTGCATGTTGGCCATGGACGTGGTGCTGCCGTTGGGCAGGCGCTCGTTCGCCTCCTCCGTGCCACAGGACATGAGGTCGTCAGCGAATATTATATTAACGATGCGGGCCGCCAAATGAAATTGCTTGGAGTGTCGGTCCTCGCGCGATACCTCGAATCGTGCGGACAGGCAGTCCCGTTTCCTGAAGATGGATATCAGGGAGAGTATATTCGCGCGGTCGCAGCGCACGTGAAGGCAGAACAAGGTGCGGCGCTGCTCTCCCTGCCTTCGAGTGATGCAGAGCAGCGAAGTAGGGAATTCGCATACCGGGAACTCCTGGCTCTGATACGGCAGGATTTAGAAACCTTCGGCATTACGTTCGAGTCCTGGTTCAGTGAAGCCTCATTGTTGTCCTCGGGTGCGGTCGAGCAGGTATTGGACGAATTGAGAAACCGGGACCTTCTTTTCGATCAGGACGGCGCGCAATGGTTTCGCTCGTCAGCCTACGGTGATGAAAAAGATCGGGTTGTCCGCAAACAGGAGGGGGAGTACACCTACCTCGCCTCCGACATTGCCTACCATCGCGACAAGCTGCGGCGTGGATTTGATCTCCTAGTTGATGTCTGGGGCGCCGACCATCATGGCTATATCCCGCGGATGCAAGCCGTGGTGCAGGCCTATGGCTATCCGAAGGAGCGTCTGCGGGTCGTGTTGGTGCAGATGGTGAATCTTCTCCGAGGCGGCAGAAAGGTCGAAATGTCCAAGCGGGCCGGAGAGTTTATTACCCTCCGCGAAGTCATGGACGAAGTTGGCGCGGACGCGGCTAAATTTTTCTTTCTCATGCGCGACTCCAGCACGCACCTGGATTTCGATCTGGAGTTGGCCAAGCAGCAGTCGCAGGAGAATCCAGTTTATTACGTGCAGTATGCGCATGCGCGGATCGCCAGTCTTTTGCGTGTGGCGGTCTCGCGGGGCATCGATTGCCCGCTTCCGAATGAGGCCGACCTAAAGCTGTTGGAAGATCCCGATGAACTCGCGATCATTCGAAAACTGTCAATATTTCCGGTGGTGCTGGAGGCCGGCGCCGTGGAGCTGGAGCCGCATCGGATGGCCTACTATCTCCGGGAGCTGGCGGGCCTGGTGCATCCTTACTACAACAAACACCGGATTTTGCCTCCGGCAGCCGACCTCGACGCGACCCCTGCCTCCCCAACCGAGCCACCGGCGTCTACCAGGCGGGTGTCCGAGGCGATGCCGCCAGGCCTTACAGGGGCGCGGCTGGCCCTCATGTGGGCGGTGCAACAGGTGGTCCGCAATGGATTGACGGTGCTGGGTGTCTCGGCCCCGGAGCAGATGTAGGACTGCCGATCGGATGTTGTCGTTTCGTATTACCCATGAGGACGCAGGCGGGGGGGCGCGGGTCGGTGTTCTTACCACCGGGCGCAGCGAGGTGGCGACGCCCGCTTTCATGCCGGTCGGATCGCTCGGCAATGTGCGCAGTGTCGATGGGGAAGAACTGCTCAAGATGGGCTACGGGCTGATCTTGAATAACGCCTATCACCTGTATCTGCGTCCCGGCCACAAAGTCGTGGAGGAGTTGGGCGGCGTTCACGGCTTCACGGCTTGGCCAGGCGCTATTCTCACCGACAGCGGCGGTTTCCAGGTGTTCAGCTTGGCAAAGTTTTGCAAGGTGACGGACGAGGGCGTGGTGTTCCAATCGCATATCGACGGGTCCTCACGATTCATCAGCCCCGAAACTTCGATTGAGATTCAGGAAGCGTTGGGCGCGGACATCATCATGGCATTCGACCATGTCGTGGCCTTGCCCTCGTCTGTCGATCAGGTTCGTGACGCCGCCAAACGGACCTCTCTCTGGGCGCGTCGTTGCGTGGAGGCCAAGCGTCGAACGGATCAGTCGTTGTTCGGTATCGTGCAGGGCGGATTGGATCAGGGCTTGCGGGTGAAGTCCGCGCGCGATCTGGTCTCGGTCGGGTTTGATGGCTATGCCGTCGGCGGCTTATCCGTTGGGGAGGACAAGGCCGACATGTACGCCATGTTGGATGTCACGGTACCCGAGTTGCCGTTCCTCAAGCCGCGTTATTTGATGGGCGTAGGCATGCCGGAGGATTTGGTTGAAGGCGTTGCGCGCGGGATCGATATGTTCGATTGCGTGGTGCCGTCGCGGCACGGCCGTACCGGGTGGCTCTTTACCTCCTTTGGACGTGTGGTGATCAAGCAGGCCCGGTATGCGCGGGACGAACAGCCCATCGATCCGGCCTGCCGGTGTCCGGTCTGTACCCGATACACGCGGGCCTATCTGCATCATTTGTTCGGCGTGAAAGAAATGTTAGGCGCGCGTCTCAATACGATTCACAATTTGTGGTTTTTTGCGAAGTTAATGGAAGAAATCCGGAGCGCCGTGCGGGGCGGAACATTTCAGGAGTTTCGCCGCGAGTTTCACCGGACGTATATCGTGGACCGGCCGGGCGGCGAGGGGCGGTCAGAAGTTGACCATACAAACGTGTCGTAAGGGCACAAGCAGGGGGCTGTATGTGGGATTCGGTGGCATGGGCACAGGGAACGTCGGGGAGTACGGGTGCGGGGGGAGGCCTCTTGTCGCTGGTCCCCTTCGTTCTGATCTTCATCATTTTTTATTTTATGCTGATTCTTCCGCAACAAAAACGTCAGAAGCAGGCGAAGGCGATGTTGGAAACCTTGAAGAAGGGCGACAAGGTGGTGACGGCCTCGGGCATTTGGGGCACGATCACCAACATGGGAAAAGAGACGGTGACGCTTCAAATTGCGGATACGACCAAAATCAAAATCCAGAAAGAGCATATTGCTCGGCTGCGCGGTGAAGAAGAAGACTGACGCACGCGACGGAGACGGGAAGGATTGGCGCACGTATGAAAAAAGTCGGCGGACGGTTGTTGGCCTTAGTGGCGATGGTGGTCGCTTCGATCATCTTTTTCTTGCCCTCCTACCAACCTCTTTACAAGGAATTGCCGCGGTGGATTCGTGAGGTTCTGCCGGACAAGGGCATTACCCTGGGGTTGGATTTGCAAGGCGGCATTCACCTGGTATTGGAGGTGGAGGAAGATCGAGCGGTTGAAATTGCGGTGGAACGAACGGCAGCGGGTCTTCAAGACCTTCTCGTCGAAAAGAAGATTCCCGCCGAATCGGTCAAGCGGACGGGAGCCTCGCAAATCACCGTCGGATTTCAAAATGCTGAACTGAAAGCGCAGGTGCAGAAGCTCCTGGATGACTTCCCGACCTATGTGGAGGTCGAGGCCGCCGGCTCTGCGAACAAAGTCGTGTGGGAGTTGCGGGATGCCGAGATTAAACGCATCAAGGATTCCGCCATCAACCAGGCGCTTGAAACGATTCGCAATCGTATCGATCAGTTCGGTGTGGCGGAGCCGTTGATTCAGCGCCAGGGGTTGAAGCAAGTGGTCGTGCAGCTGCCCGGAATTAAGGACGCCAAATTGGCGAAGGACCTCATCAAGCAAACCGCCCTGCTCGAATTCAAACTGCTGGACGATGAAAACCAACTCAAGCTGGATCTGCCGGGCCGGATTCAGAAAGGCAAGGAACGTGAGGACGCGTTTCTGAAGCAAGTTGAGGGGAAGGTTCCGGAAGGCGATCAGATTCTGTTTGAGCGGATCGTCGAAAAGGAGAGCGGACAAGAATGGTTGGCCCCTTATCTGGTCAAAAAGCGGGTCATGCTGGCCGGCGATGTATTGAGCGATGCCCGGGTCTCCATCGGCCAGTTCAATGAACCCTATGTGTCCGTGACCTTCGATGCGAAAGGGGCGCGGGAGTTTGATCGCATCACGGGCGAGAACGTGAAGAAGCGGATGGCGATCGTGCTCGACAATACCATCTACTCGGCGCCGGTCATCCAGGAGCGCATCAGCGGAGGAAGAGCCCAGATTACGGGAACGTTCTCCATGGAAGAGGCCAACAACCTGTCCATCGTGCTCCGGGCCGGAGCCCTGCCCGCTCCGCTGAAGATCATTCAGGATCTTACGGTCGGTCCTTCCCTCGGGCAGGATTCGATTGAGAAAGGCGTCAAAGCGACCCTCTTTGCGGGACTTCTCGTGATCGTGTTTATGGCGGCCTACTATCGATTGTCCGGAGTCATCGCCAATTTGGCGTTGATGCTGAACCTCATCTGTCTGATCGGGTCTCTGGCCGCGTTGAATGCGACGCTGACCTTACCAGGGATAGCCGGAATCATTTTGACGATCGGGATGGGCGTTGATTCCAACGTCTTGATCTTCGAGCGCATTCGCGAAGAGTTGCGACAAGGGAAAGCGGTCCGGGTGGCAATTGATGCCGGGTACGATAAAGCCCTTTTGACCATCGTCGATTCGCACGTCACGACATTGATTACCGGCTTTGCGCTGTTTTTGTTCGGCACCGGACCGATCAAAGGTTTTGCCGTGACGTTGTGCCTTGGCATCGCGATCAATCTTTTTACGGCGTTGGTCGGCACCAAGGTGGTCTTCGACCTCTTTAATCAGCGCAAGAAAATTGAGCAGCTCAGCATTTAGGAAGGAGCCGGTATGTTCGAGATTTTGGGAAGGACGAATATCGATTTTATGGGGAAGCGCACGATCGCCTTTGCGCTTTCCGGCATCCTGGCTTTTCTGGGCGTCATCGCGGTGCTGCAAATCGCGCGCGGGGCGGCCAATCTGGGAATCGATTTTGCGGGCGGGACGGCGGTGCAGCTCAAATTTGATCAGGCGATCAGAATTGACGAAGCCCGGCGCGCGCTGGAAACCAATGGTCTGGGATCGGCCGAGTTGCAGGAGTTCACGCAGGACAACAAGCTGCTCATTCGCGTGAAAGCCTCGACGACGATTGAAGAGAAGGTTGCGGAACGGGTGATGGCGGTGTTCAGCAAGGAATTTCCCGGCAACAAGTTTGTGGTCGATTCCAGCATGGAGATCGGCCCGACGATTGGAAAGAAGCTGCAAGAAGATGCCATGATTGCCGTGTTGATCTCGTTCGTCGGAATCGTGCTCTATATTGCGGTCCGGTTTGAACTGCGGTTCGGAGTGGCGGCTGCGCTGGCGACATTCCACGATGTCCTGGCAGTGTTGGGCGTGTTCTACATTTTGGATAAGGAGATCACCTTGTTGGTGGTCACGGCGCTGCTGACGCTGGCCGGGTACTCGTTAACGGATACTGTGGTGGTATTCGATCGGATCCGTGAGAATTTCCGCACGCGCCGGCGGGAAGATGAGGAAACGATTATCAATCAGGCCATCAACCAGGTCCTGAGTCGCACCATCGTCACCAGTTTGACCGTCGTGATCGTGCTCATTCCGCTGGTGCTGGCAGGCGCCGAGGTCTTACATGATTTCTCGCTGGCCTTGCTCGGGGGCGTGATGTTCGGCACCTATTCGTCCATTTTCGTGGCAAGCCCGTTGCTGCTGTTGTGGCCCGGCAGCGCCGGAAGCCTCCTCAAGCGTCGTTAGGCCTCGGCTCGTCCGAGCCGGGCCTAGGGCCCTACCTCCTGTGATGAGAGGGCCATTAGTCAGGGTACCAGCACGCATGCTGTTCTGGAGCCGGTCACACAGCCTCCAGCGGAAAATCATCACAGCCATTGTGATGGTCGGCCTCCTGCCGTTAGGTCTTTCTCTCATTCTGACCTATCTCGAAGAACGCCGGGCTTTGCGCGAGACCATCGGCGCCAACTTCAAGGAAGTGGCCGTCGAGGCCGCCCGGCGGATCGAGATGCAGGTCACGCGTGGAATTAACGAAGCGCAGCAGCTCGCCGCCACACCCTTTCTCCGCACCTCGGTGACCGAATCCAACCGCACCTATCTGGACAAGGACGAAAAGACCGTCCAGTCAATGATCAAAGCCTGGCAACAGCGGTGGCGCCAGCGGGACAAGCAAAGCGAGTTTCCGCTGTTCATCAACCGCATTGTGACCAATTACTTGATCCGATGGCACGATATCAGGAAAGCCGATTACGTGGGCATTTTCGTGACCGACAACCGCGGCGCGCTTGTGGTCAGTTCCATTCCACAAGTCGAGTACTACTATGGCAAGACGGCCTGGTGGCAAGCGTTCATGAAGCGAGGAACGGGGAAGGTCTTTGTCAGCGACATCTTCTTCGACCCCGCCTTCGGCACGCATGTGGTCAATGTATCGGCGCCGATCGTCGATGATGAACAACATACGACGATCGGCGCGGTCACGGTGCTCCTCCGCCGGGACACCCTGTTCCACTCCGTGTCTGAGGCAACGGTGGGTCAGACGGGGCATGCCATGTTGTTCACCTCTGACGGCGCGCCGATTGTCTGTCCGATCTTGTCACCAGAGGAACATGTGGTCAAACCCGAGTTGATTAATGCGATCAACGCGGCTGCGGCCGGCTGGACGACCGCCGAGAATGATTCTCATGGCGGAATAAATTCGATTGTGGGTTTCGCGCCGGTTCGCTTGGGGGCTGATCTCACGCCGGAAAGTCTGGGCGGCAAACGGTGGGTGGCCTTTGTACGGCAGGATCCCGCCGAATCCTACGCGCCGCTCTCGCGGCTCGTGGTAGAGGTCGCGGTGTATGGACTTGGGGTATTTGCCGCGTTGTTACTGACCGGTCTGACGGTCGCTCGTCGCATCGCCCGTCCCATCGGCCTGTTGCATGAGGGCGTGCAGAAAATCGGGAGCGGCCGTTTAGATCAGCAGTTGGACCTTAAGACCGGTGACGAAATCGAACAACTCGCTGACGCGTTCAATAAGATGGCGGCGAACTTACGCGTGTCGTTCGAACAGATCGAACACCGAATGGAGGATGTTCGCCGGTTGGAGGCGCGCTATCGCGATCTCATCGAGCATTCTCCGGAGATGATTTATCAGCTGAACAAGGCCGGCCAATTCGTGCATGTGAATAAAACCGGGTTGGATAAGCTGGGTTATTCGCTGGAAGAAATGCTTCAGATGCATCTCTGGGATCTGGTTCCCAAAGGGCGCGAGGCCGAGGTGCTGGCGTATCTGGAGCGCCTGGTCTCGCAAGGCCGCAGCACGATTGAGACGGTGTTTGTGGCGGGAGACGGGCATCCGATCGACGTAGAAATCCATTCGACGGCATTGTTCGAAAGCGGCGGCGGACTGGTCCATTCGCGTGCCTTTGTCCGCGATGTGACGGAGCGGCGCCTGCTGGAAGAGCAAATTCATCGCTACACCACCCGGCTCGAGCAGGCGGTGAATGAGCGAACGCAGCAGCTGGTGGCGTCGCAGGAGCGATATAAGGCGCTCTTCGATCTGGTGGCCGACTCTGTGTTTATGGTGGGCGAGGACGGTGTGATCGTCGCTGTGAACAAGCGTGAGGAGCAGGCGCTGGGGTATTCCGAGCAACAGGTGGTGGGGAACAGCATTCTCGAGGTGATCCTGCCGACGCATCACGAGGAAATGCGTTCGTTGCTGGCAAAAATCCACTCCGGCGAACGTCAGGTGCCGACGCAGGAAATCACGGTGCGTGATGCCGGCGGCAAGGAAACGCCGGTGGAGATGGATGTAATCTTGGTGCGCGGCAGCGATCATACCTGGGTGATGGTGCAGCTTCGCGACATTACGGATCGAAAGCGGCTTGAGCGGCAGATGCATACCTATCAGCAGGAGCTGGAAACGAAAGTCAGCGAGCGTACCCGCGAGATCGAAGAGACCAAGCAGTACCTTGAGAACCTGCTGGAAAATGCCAATGACGTCATTTATACCCTCGATAGTGAACAGTGTTTTACATATGTCAACAGCAAGGTTCTGGCCTGGGGGTATGCCAAGGAAGACCTGTTGGGGCGGCCGTATTTGGGGCTGCTGTCGAAGCGGCACCGGGGCCGCCGGTTGAAATCGACGCTGGATATTGGTGTGAAGCAGGTTTATGAGGTGGAGGTGCTGACGAAATCCGGAGAGCCCCGTTCTGTCATGGTGAGTGTGTCGCCGCTGCATGGGGTCGACGGGGAAATTCTTGGAGTCCTTGGTATCGCCCGTGACATGACCGACACGAAGAAACTCGAGCAGCAAATCAGAAATTCCGAGAAGCTGGCATCGGTGGGCAAATTGGCCGCAGGGGTCGCCCATGAGATCAACAACCCGTTGGGTGGCATTCTGAACTGTCTCTACAATATGCGTAAGGGGACACTGTCACCCTCACGCCAGGAAGAATATCTCGCGTCGATGGAAGACGGATTGCGTCGAGTGCAGCGGATTGTCCGGCAGCTCCTCGATTTTTCGCAGCAGCACAATCCAGAGCTTGCGCTGGCCGATATGAATCAGGTGGTCAATCGCGTCTTGTTGCTGATCGACCACCTGTTGGTGCCTCACCGGGTGCGGTTAGAGACGGACTTGGCCGTCGACATGCCAGAAATCATGATCGATCGTCATATGATGGAACAGGTCTTGATGAATCTCGTGTTGAATGCCATTCAGGCGATGCGCAACGGCGGCGTACTGACCATCCGCACGACAGTGCAAGAGGCCCATTGTCTGGTGCGAGTCCAGGATTCCGGGTGCGGCATTTCGTCATCTGTTCTGCCGCGGATTTTCGATCCGTTTTTCACCACCAAAAATGAGGGCGAGGGGACCGGGCTCGGATTGTCCGTCAGTTTAGGCATCGTCGAGCGGCATGGGGGGCGGATTGTGGTGGAAAGTGAAGTCGGAAAGGGCACGACCTTTATCGTCTCGATTCCGCTCTCGACCGAACGTTATGCCATTGGGAGGTTTTCGTGAAGGGGCTCAAAATATTGATTGTGGATGATGAACCGTTGATGCGGCTTTCTATGCTGGACGCCCTCGAAGGGGTCGGTTGCGAGGTCATGGCGGCGGCGACCGGCACAGAAGGACTGGCGGTCCTGGGCACGCGTCAGTTCGATATCGTGATTACCGACTTGCGTCTTCCTGGTGCCGATGGATTGACGATCCTCAAAGCATGCAAAGAACGGAGTCCAACGACCGAGGTCATTGTGATCACGGCGCATGGATCGGTGGATACGGCGGTGGGGGCCATCAAGCTTGGCGCATACGATTACATTACCAAACCGTTTCAAATGGAGGAGTTGCTGTTGATCGTCGAGCGCGTAGGCAAGTTCCTCGGACTGCGGCGGGAAAACCTTGAATTAAAGGAAGTGCTGGAAGACCGGTTCAGTTTCGGTGGCATCCACGGGCGCAACCATCACATGCGGGCGCTCCTGGAAAAGATCAAGCTGGTCGCGGCCACCGATTCGCCGGTTTCCCTGGTTGGAGAGCGTGGAACCGGGAAAGAACTGGTCGCGCATGCCATCCATTTGAACAGTCCGCGACGGGATCAGCCCTTAATCAAAGTGTGTTGCGCCGATCTTCCGGATCATCTGCTGGAGGCGGAACTTTTCGGCCATGAAAAAGGGGCGTTGTCCGGTGCCTTGCGCCGCCGCCGAGGCCGCTTCGAACTCGCGCATAAGGGGACCTTGCTGCTCGGTGATGTGGATGCGCTCTCTTCTGTCCTGCAAAATAAATTGTGGCGGGTCCTTCAGGAACGGAAATTTGAACGTGTCGGAGGGCGAGAACCTGTTGAGGTCGATGTTCGAATCCTCTGCGCGTCGCGGCAGGACTTGACGGAGGCGGTGGTGCAGGGGCGGTTTCGACAGGATCTCTGTGAGCACCTTGCCGCTGTTCAGGTGGTTGTGCCGCCCTTGCGCGAGCGACGGGAGGATGTCCTGGTCATTGCCGAGCATGTCCTGGAGAGAAAGTCAGGGAGCCTCAATAAATCCCCGAAGGGCTTTTCTCAGCCCAGTCGCGAGTTGCTCCTGCATTTTTCGTTTCCAGGCAATGTCGGAGAGTTGGAGCAGATGGTCGAGCGTGCCGTGGGATTGGGACGAAACGGAGAGCCACTGCAGCCGTGGGATCTGTGTGGATTCCAGACCTGTCCGTATCTCGGAGGTGCGCCTCAGCCGGATTGTGGATTCTGCGCGGAAGGTTTGTCGGCGAAGGCCGGAGCGCCTGAGGGCAATCCCGGTGCGACGCTGGCCGCTGCACGGGAAGCATTTGAGAAGGAGTACATTGAAGCGGCGTTGAAGCAGGTGGACGGCAGCCGAACCACCGCAGCCGCTGTGCTGGGGTTATCTAGGAAAGCTCTGTGGGACAAGTGCAAGCGCTACGGCATCTCCTCCGCCAAGGGCGAGGCGGAGGAGAGAGACGAGTAACTTACTCTACCGGCTCCTGACCGCCTTCCCACAGCTTCACCGTGCGATCCCAGGACGCGCTGGCCAGTCGTAGTCCATCTGGCGAGAGGGCAACTCCGCGTACGGGGCCGGTGTGGGTTTTGTCGGTCCTGAAGTTCCGGCCTGTTGCAATGTCCCAGAATCGAATGGTGTTGTCGTCCCCGGAGCTGATCAGGACTTTGCCGTCCGGTGACACGGTCAGGGAACGCACCCAGCCATTGTGCCCGCGAAGGACGCGGAGTTCATTCATCGTCGGCATTTCAAAGAAGCGAATGGTGTTGTCGCGGCTGCCGGTGATCAGAATCTTGGCATCGGGCGTGAAGGTCATCGCCCCGATCCAAAACTCCATCGGTTTTTGAAATCCGCCGTCGTCTTCAATGAAGAAGCCGCGGGTTTCCGTCGAGTCTTCAGCCGTTTCCTCCCAATGACCGTTATGGAGGATTTTTTCTTCTCCGCTCGGTAACACTTCCCAGATACGAATTTTCCCGATGTCGGACCCGCTGGCGAGATGCACGCCGTCCGGGGAGAACGCCACACAGACCGACCAATGGTGATCGTATTGATCTTTGCCCAACAGGGTCATAAGGTCGGTTCCGGTCGTGACCTCCCAGATCTTGATGTCTTTATTGTGACTTCCTCGGGCCAGCATCAGGCCGTCAGGGGACAGCGACAAACTGCACACGTTGTGATCGTAGCGAGTAAATAAGAGCTTGGTCGGTTCTCCAGTCTTCGGATTCCAGAGGCGAATCGTTCGGTCTTCGCTGCCTGAGGCGAGCGTGCGGCCGTCCGGCGTGAAGACGAGGGCGCGGATGTCGGCGGTGTGGCCGCGTAATGAACGCAGGAGACGTCCGGTTTCAATATCCCAGATACGGACGTATCGATCGACGCCGCCACTGACGATGGTCTGGCCGTCTGGCGCATAAGCAACCGTCCACACGCCATGTGAATGCCCGCGGAAGGTCTTGAGTTCCCGGAACCCGGTTTTCCAATAATCTAAATGGTCGACAGCCGGTGTCGCCGGACTTCCCCCTGCGGTTGGCATCGGTGCTGCGGAAGGAATTGTCGGGGGCGTGGTCGTTGAGTTGCTCATAGAAAGTCTGTGCCTCGTCCCTGGTGTGAGCGGGGCCAGCTGGCCCCGGCCTGCCCTCCGCGGTTTGCAAACAACGCCGAGGGGTTTGTATAATCGGCCGTTATTTTTAGGATCGTAAGAGAAGGACCGTGAGCAAGTCAAGCGCAGTGCTCATGCAGGTGTTATCCCTTCATTGTAACCGAAGATGTGAGGTCTTATGACTACCGGGGTAGAAGTATCCAAGCCGTCGATGGAAATCCGATTTCAGCCGGCCTTACTGCAGGAAGTCATCGATTCGTTTATTGAAAAAACGGAGCGGGAAGGGGACCCGACGTACTATAAGGAATTTCACGAACTGGCTGATCCGATCTATGAGAAATTCACGCTGGATGATCGCGAAGCGGAGTTCAAGAAACTGTACCAGTACCTGTTCGGTATCTGGGGTTTTTCCGATATCATCCGTGACGCATTCAACGAGTTTCCCGACCTGAAGGCCCGAGTCGGGGTCGTGTTGGTCAAAGGAGTGCTGAAGGAAGATCAGGAGGGCGTAGACGTGCTTCGCAAATGGGGTTCCGTCGAGCACGATCTGGCCAAGCAATTCGAGGAAAAGGGGCTCAAGGGCGTTGGCATTAAACTGATTCCACGGCGCTTCTATGATCCTGCGTTGACTCGGTATTGCCGTCACGAACTCATGCACATCAACGATATGCTTGATCCGGCCTTCGGGTACGATCCTGACACCAGGGTTGGACAAAATCCCGGCGAGGAAACCCTCATTCTGCACCGCTACCGCATCCTCTGGAATATCAGTGTCGATAGTCGGCTGATTGCGCTCGGGAAAGAGCCGATGCTTCAAAAGGAGGATCGGTTCAAGGAGTTCCGCTCCTGGTATCGCAAAATTCCGCCTGCTCAATTGAAATCAGTATTCGAAGGGTTGTGGCAGACGAGCTACTTCACCCATTCGGAACTGGTGGAGATGGCAACCGATACCCTTCGCATTTTGGATCGCGCCGTCGATGTCGAGGGCGGAGAAATCCCGGAGACTCAAAACAAGGTCATGTTGATGCCGGGGTTCCCATGCCCCTTGTGCCGGTTCCCGACGTATACCTGGGTGGAAGACATGGAGACAAAGTTGGAGCCATACATTTTGGACTTCATCCGCGAAAACCATCCGGGGTGGGACGTCGAATATGGGGCCTGCGATCGTTGCGTGGAAGTGTATAAGTTGCGTGCCGATGGGGTCATGTAGTCGGAGAGCAACGTGGCCGGTGATCCCACATACGGGCGTCGTGATTTTCTGAAAGATTCCGTGGTCTCGGTGGCCAAGGCGGCGAGGGAGTTTGCCATCCATAAGGATGCGCCCCGCGAGCAGCCGGCCGCTCCCCTGCGGACGGACTGGCTGCGTCCGCCGGGCGCCGTCGATGAATCCGCCTTCCTTGAACGCTGCACGCGTTGCAGCGATTGTATCAAGGCATGTCCGCCGGGGGCGATCGTAAGTGATCTTTCGAACGGCACTCCGGTGATTTTTGCCAATCAAGTGGCCTGTGAGCTCTGCGAGGATTTTCCTTGCATTGCCGCCTGCGCGACGGACGCGCTTCTGCCGGTTGCCGATAGTGTTGAGGTGCGCATGGGCATCGCTACGGTGTCTCATCGTGTTTGTACAGCTGGGCAGGGGTGCCATGCCTGCGTATCAAAGTGCCCCGTCGAGGCGCTCTCGATGGATTTCCATGCGCTCCGTCTTGTCGTGGAGCAGGAGCACTGTGTCGGATGTGGGATGTGCGAGCAGATCTGCAAGACCGTCAATGATCGCATTGCAATCAAGGTCATCCCAGCGAGAAATCTTTCTGCGGGCAGCATTAGCTACTGAGTCAGTCGTGTGTTAGAGGGCTGAAACGTGAGATTCATCATGCAAATTCATGAAACAACTGCACAGAGGCGGCGGCAAAGGAGAGAGACTTCATGCTTGACATCCCTCCCTCCTTTACCTATCATACGCCTCCTGTGCCGTAGGACTCAGATGTTGCGTAGTGTGCGGAAAAAATGCGCAACATGTTGAGGTGAGGAGCAAGATACGTATGACATCGAAACAAGTCGTGCAGCCTACCTCCCCGGCCTCCACCGCAATTGCTCCCCCCAAGGCAGTTCCGATCAAGGATTCGCCTGCGGTCGAGCGAGCGCTCAACCGTAGCAAGATATATCTTCTGTTCTCCTGGAGTTTGTTGTATCCGGAGGACGAGGAGTTTTTGGATTACCTGCAGTGCGGTGAGTTCGTCGAAGACGGAAGAGCTGCCTTAGACGGGTTGCGGCTCGCGTTGGACGGAATCGGGGGCGACCGTGCCGCTCAAAAGATCGCCTTGATGAAGAAGCAATTCGATCAGATCGAGAAGTTGGTCTCGGCGGAGTGCGTCAATTGGCAGATTGGCGATCTGCAGACCGAGCACCGTCGGGTATTCACCAATGTGATCACGTTGGATTGTCCGCCCTACGAGACCCTTTTTGGTAACGATCACGTGTTCGCGCAATCGCACGTCATGGGCGACATTGCGGGATTCTACAAAGCGTTTGGTGTCGAGCTTTCAAAGGACGTTCACGAACGGCTGGATCACTTGAGTGTCGAGCTCGAGTTCATGCATTTCCTGACCTATAAAGAGTCCTATTCCCGTTGCCACGATGGTGTCGATAAGACCGAAATCGTAGTCGATGCACAAAAGAAGTTCGTGAAAAATCACATCGGCCGATGGGTGCCGTTGTTCTGCCGGATGTTGGCAAAAAAATCCGATACCGGATTGTTCAAACTCATTGCCGACTGTATGTCGGAATGGATGGATTTTGAGGTCGCCTTCCTTGGAGTAACCGTGCAGCCTTACTCCGAGGCGGACTACAGACCAGCTACCTTCAATGCTCCGGAAGGTCAAACCTACGAGTGCGGGGCGCAGGACAAGGGAAATGAGCTCAGTATGTTGCTGAGCGAAGTCGGCGCTGAGTCCTTCATGGATCAGAAGACAAAAGAGAAGGACGGCGAAAAGAGCGAGGGCCCAGTCGGGACTGCGTAGGAGTTCTCGGTTTTCGGGCGGTGCAGTATCGGTTTTCGGTAGACGTTATACGTTCCTAGTTCTTTTTCTTATTAATCTTTCAGAGGAGGGCATACGCAATGAGACTGGTGCAGACACGCAACAAGCGTTTGGTGTTTGGCATTCTGTTCTCTGCGCTGATCGTTGGCATCATGTTGACGATCGGGCAGGTGCCTCTCGCGGTCAGCCAACCGGTGACCATTCCCGTGAAGGCGATCAAGGGGGCAATCCCGATGGACGGTGCAAACCCCATCTGGGAAGGAGTGCCGGGTGTCATCATCCCGTTGAGCGGGCAGACCATCACAACCCCGATGCACCCGAATATTTCGGTGAAATCGGTGTTTGTGAAGGCGGTCAGCAATGGGAAGGATTTGGGGTTGCGCCTTGATTGGAGCGACCAGACCAAGAACGATACGGCGATCGGTCCGCAGGATTTTCGTGACCAAGTAGCCATCATGTTCCCGGTCAACACTGCGGGCGCGCCGCCCTTCCAGTGCATGGGCCAGTCCGGCGGGACGGTCAATATCTGGCGCTGGAATGCGGAGTGGCAGAAGGATCTCGGCAAGGATAGCGCCGGAATGTGGGATGTGGATGACCAGTATCCCGGCATTTTCTGGGACTACTATTTCGAGGAGCCGGCTGGTGGAGTTACCTATCCGGATCGTATCGGCCGGAGCCTTGGGCCATTCAATTCCGGTATCTGGTCCGGTAACATCATGTCCGACCCGACCCTGCGCGTCAGCTCCGTTGAGGATCTGAACGCCAACGGGTTTAGCACCTTGACCACCCAGGCCCATCAGGATGTGATCGGCAATGGCGTGTGGGAGCCGTCAGGTTCCCTCAAGGGCGGTGGATATACCGGTCCGACCTGGCGCGTAGTCGTGAAGCGTTCGCTGGAGACCGGCGATACGAACGACACCCAGTTCAAGGCGGGAGCATCTGTGCCCATCGCGTTTGCGGTGTGGGACGGCTCCAACATTGAACGGAACGGCATGAAGTCTCTCTCCACGTGGTTCACGCTGAAGTTGCCGTGAGCTGAGCGGGCTGAAGAAGCCTGCCCCCGCCCTTGTGCCGGGCGGAGACGTGTTGAGGATTTAAAGCAGAGGGCCCCGAGTTCTTGTCAGAGATGGCAAGGTGACTCGGGGCCCTCGTGCATTCTGAGGAGACGTGCGTGCAGTCTGGGTGAGGGTGGAATTTCTTGTGGCTTGCAGGCGGAGGGTTGCTTTCGGGCTGGAGTGGAGTGTATAAACCGATACGGTGCAAATCTCCTGAAAACACTGATTTTCCTGCTTAATATAAAGATAATTTTATGAAGGTTTCTCTCCTATTTCCACCAACGTGGCACCCTTCGCAACCGTACCTGAGCCTCCCATCTCTCACAGGTTTTCTCACCCAAGCCGGAGTGAAAAATGTCTCACAGCGCGATCTCGGCATTGAGCTGTTAGACAAGGTGCTCACCCAGTCCTTTGCTCACGGTCTCTATCAACAGCTGGTAGAGAAACAGCGGAGTCTTGAGCGGGAGCGTACGGGAGACACCGGGCCTGGAAGTGCGGAGCAGCTCGCGCGGGTCATCGAGTCCCTTGATCGCTTCCCCTATTTATTCGAGCGTATCGAACTGGCCAAAGAGACATTGCGCGGAGAAGGCTTCTATGACATAGAAGCCTATCGCAACAGCTTGTTTCTGATTGATAAGTGGCTTGAGGTGCTCTCATCACTCTATTTTCCGACCAGAATGACGGTCGTTGACAATCAATTTGGTGACTATTCGATCTACTCCTCGAAGGATTTGGTCAAGGCCATCCGTGACGAAGGACAAAACCCCTATATCAGTCTCTTCCGCGAGCACGTATTGCCTTCTCTTTTGACCGATCGCCCTGATTTGGTCGGGGTCTCGATCACGGCCACGTCGCAAATTATTCCGGGGCTCACGCTCTGTCGATTGATGAAAGAGCATGCGCCGGAACTGCATGTGACCGTCGGGGGCAGTATCTTTACGCGCCTGGTCGATAATCTGCGCCGCTGTCCCTGGCTTTTCGATCTCGTCGACGATTTCGTGGTGTTCGAGGGCGAGACTGCCTTGCTGGAGTTGGTGAATCAGATGGACGGCAAGCGTGATTTCAGCAAGGTGCCCAATCTGATTTATCGTCAGAACGGCAAGATCACGGTTAATCAGCCGTTCTATTCAGAAAATATCAATCAACTTACTGCACCCAATTACGACGGATTTCCACTCGATCTGTATTTGTCTCCGGAACCGGTTCTGCCCGTGCAGTTTTCTCGAGGCTGTTATTATAAGGACTGCGCGTTTTGCGCGTTGACGCTGGATCACCAGAACTTCCGGCAGCGCGATCCGGGCAAGACGGTGGACGATCTGGTCTGGTTGAAAGAGCGCTATGGCGCGCAATCGTTTTTCTTTACCGACGAATGTTTCGCGCTGTCGCCCACCAAGCGTCTTTGCCAGCAGATGATCGATCGTCAAGTTAATGTGAGGTGGACCTGCGAGTTGAGGTTCGAAAAGAATCTCTCGCGTGAATTGCTCACACAGATGCGGGACGCCGGTTGCCTGAAAATCGTATTCGGCCTGGAGTCGTTCAATCAGCGGGTCATGGATTTCATGAAAAAAGGGATCAAGCAGGAATCCGTGCGCCGGATTGTCGATGACTGTGTCGAGTTGGGCATCGCGGTGCATTGCTACGTGATCGTTGGCTTCCCCACTGAGAAGGAAGAGGAAGCGCTGGAAACGATGAATTTTGTGGTGGGAAATACCAAGCTTCACGAATCGTACGGCTTCTCGTGCCAGCCCTGCCTCTTCGACTTGGAAAAAGAAGCGCCGATCATGAGTGATCCGGGAAGTTATGGCATTCGGCGGATCATGCGGCCGGCCACCGAAGATTTGAGTCTCGGATTTTTTTACGAAGTGCAGGAAGGTATGACGCCGGCTCAGGCCGAACAGTTGTACCAGCAGGTGTACGAAAAGATCAGCGAAGTCGTGTGCGAGTTGCCGTTTAACTATTCTATGGCCGACGGGCTATTGTATATCGCCCGGGCCAAGTCGCAAGCGGTGCAGGTACCACAACCTACCGTGTCGTAGATCGGAAGGCGGGCCGCGCGGATTGATGCCTTGGGCGCGGTGTGGTGACTAGGTTGAACACGTTTGCCAGGGGGGGCTGGAGATGTCTGCTATAGCCGCCGCCGTCGAACGGCCAACAGGACGAGTTGACGATCAGGGATTGCTGTTCGAATACACCATTAAGCTGGTGCTGTTCGTCGGATTCTTTGAGCTTGTTCTCTATCGCCTGGTTTCTCGTCTGGGCATGCATATCAGCAAGATTGCCGCTCAGCACGAATGGATCGGAACGGTGTTCCAGCTGCTCACTTCCATCGGGTTTGCACTGTTAAATGTCGTGGCCATTTTTGTCTTTCTCGCGCTCGTGGTCTTGCTGGTCAATCGCGCCCGCGTAAGAGGGATCACAGGTTTTAACGTCGTGACCATCCCCAGTGTGGCGCTGCTGCTGATTTTGACGGTTGCCTTTCTCATCGTGCAACCGGCCATGCTCGGTTCCATTGCCTACAATGTTGTAACCATCATCGCACTCACCGCCCTGATGCTGGAGTATCTCTCACAGCAGCAGGAGTGGTCCAAACGCGTCATGGGTATCGTCTATTATTTCGGGATTTCCGGATGGCTGTACTATCAAATCTTCTCCACCACCTACGGATGGATGGGAGTGATTGCGGCGCCGCCGTTTGTCTATGAAGCCAATCGCATCGGCGAAGCGCTGATGGTGTTGGCCAGTATCCTGGTCTTTTGGGCATATGGGCGCGGGGTGTCGTTCCGTACCAGGAATAAGCAACAAAGGCGCCGTGCTATCTGGTTCGGGGCGGTTTCGGCGGTGGTGTTTTTTGGCCTGTTGTTTATGGATTATTTCCTGGGCCTCTATAACCCGGCTCTGGCCCATTCCATCCGGAAGGCCGGCGAAGGGATCAGCTGGATCTTTCAGATGGGCATGGGCTACACTTTTTATTTACCCTTTGCCTTTTATGTCGCCGGACTGCTGTGCTGGTCCTACACGGTCATCAGGCTCGTGACAATGGGACGTCTTGCGGGATACGGCCTGGCATTGATGTTTATCGCCGGCTATGCGCTGTTGTTTTCCAGTTTGACGTTAATGGTCATTCTTGGGGTAATGTTATTGACACTCGACCGCCCGAAGGGAACGGTTACTGAGCAGGCGACACTGAGCAGGCCGCCACTCGTCGGCACGCAGGAGTCTCTCGTTGGCGGACCAATTTAATGGTTGACTCACCCAGATTAGGACACGTTGTTATGGACGAACACACACAGACTGGCGGGGCGGAACAGGGGAGTGCGGCAGTGGATCCCGGCGATCAGCCGTTAAATCCTGATGAGGAAATTGCTGAGATTGAAAAGCTGCTCACAACCGAGCCAGATGATTTTCAGGCACGTTGCCGATTGGGTGAGCTGTACTTCAGTAAAGGGCGGTTGGACGACGCGCTGACGGAAGTGAAGAAGTCAATTGAGATGGCCGAGGGGCTTAGAACGGAAATGAATCGCTCGTTGGCGATGTACTACTCCAACCTCGGGACCATCTATGCGACGAAGGGCATGATCGACGAGGCGGAGGCGGAGTTTAAGCGTGCGCTCGACGTGCATGCCTATGATGTCTTGGCGCTGTTCAATCTCGGCCGGGTGCAGGCGGACAAGCGAAAGTACATGGAGTCGAAGAACTATTATGAACGGCTGGTTGAGATCACGCCGGACGATCCGATGGCATGGTACAATCTTGCCGGCGTCTACGTAGAGCTCGATAATCCCCAAGTCTCCGACTACAACACCATGGACATGGCGATTCAGTGTTATCTGCGCGTCCTCGAACTGGACCCGAAGCACTTAGAAGCGAGCTTCAAGCTCATGGAAATCGCCCTCAATCACCGAAAGACAGATTTGGCGATTAAGGTGATGGAGAGCGCGGTGGAACACAGTCCGGACGAGCCGCTCGCCTATTACAATTTGATCAGCGTCTACGATAAGTGCAAAATGTTCGAGCAGGCCGAGCAGGCCAGGCAGCGTTTGAAGGAACGATTTGCAAAGAAGGCCAAAGAGGGACCCGCATCCTGAACATGTGAGCAAAGGAGACACACCATGTTTGGCAGCCTTGGTTTTACAGAGTTGATCTTGATCCTGTTTATTGTCTTGATTATCTTCGGGGCCGGGAAGTTGCCGCAGCTTGGTGAGGGAATCGGCAAGGCCATCAAGGGCTTCAAGAAATCCGTTCATGAAGCGGATGCGATCGAAGCCGAAGCGCAGGCGCAAGCCCAGCAACAGGCCGAACCCGTGCAGGCACAGTCTATCGCCGCGCAACCCACGGCTCCAATGCCCACACCTGTTGTGGAGCAACAAGTCGCTGCGGCGCCTCCTGCCGCGCGCGCGCAGGCATAAGATTTTCGACAATTCGGGCCTAGCCTAGAACGGACGCACAACGTTATGGAAACAGATGTTCAATTAGCTCCCGGATACATCGAAACCTTTGCCGGAAATGGAAAGGCCAGGAGTACGGGGGATGGCAAGCGCGCCGTGAAGGCCGGCATTCCCCTCCCGCACCACGTTGCTCTGGATCGGGAAGAAAAGTGGCTGTACTTCGCCGAGTCAGGATCTGATCGCGTTCGCCGCGTCAGTCTGGCAGAAGGCACCGTCCATAATTTCGCAGGTATCGGGGAGACCTGCTACAGCGGAGACGAAGGGCCTTGTGGGGAAGCAGGGTTGTATCTGCCGCTGGATGTGGCCTGTGATTCCAGGAACGACCTGTATGTGTGCGATTCAGGCAGTAACCGGATTCGGAAGATTGATCGTGAGACTGGAATCATCACGACCGTGGTGGGGACCGGCGAGCATGGCTTCAATGGGGACGGACCGGCGTTGGATGTCAATCTCACGTGGCCTGCCGCCATTGCCTTCGACGCGGACGATGTCATGTATATCGCCGACACGCAGGCACACCGGATTCGCCGCTACGATTCACGGACAGGTCGCGTGGAAACCATTGCGGGCACCTGGACGGCTGAGGATGAGGCCAGGGAGCAGCCTCTGGTTGCGCGTAATCTGGTCGTGTTGTCCGGGGATGCGATCGGTATCGATTTCAGCGACGATAACGGCTGGCTCATGCCTGTGTGCTCGGATGGGCTCAATCTCTCCATGTATCTGGATGATGGTCGGCCAGCTCTTGAGGCGCGGCTCTATGATATCGTCGGAATCGCCGTCGACAATGCCGGCGATGTGTACGTTGTGGATAAGGGCAGCAATCGCGTACGCAAGATTGATCACCAGACCGGACTGATCTCTACGCTTGCCGGTGTGTGCCGCTATGGGTACGATGGCGATGGAAAGCCGGCGGCCAAGTCGATGTTGCACGCGCCGGAAGCTATTGTGTTCGATCAGCACAACCATGCCTACATCTCCGACACCGGCAACCATCGCGTTCGCAAGGTCGAGGCCGAGACGGGAATTATCAGCACGGTGGCCGGGAACGGGGATAGCGGATATGACGACAAGAATATGGGTGGCTGCGGTGCCGCTCGTTTTGTCGCCAAAGACGCAGCCGGCGCACTCAAGCATGGAGACGGACTGCTGGCTATTGAGGCGGTGGTGAATGCTCCGGTGGGGTTGACGCTCGACTCCCAAGGATGTTTGTATATCTGCGAGCGGGGTGAAAACAAGATTCGTCGCGCCAAGTTGTGGTAACGCTTGGAGGACGGAATCAATGCTCCCGTACAGGGAACGGGCGAGGGCGTTTTCACGACTAAGGCCACGCGCCGGGACATGAGGCGAATGACGTCGGTCCACACATCCCGCACCAGGTTGTTGAGTCTTCTTTCCGTTCTGCTGGTTCTCGCCCTCATTCTGGGTGGTCTCGGGATTCCCATCGTCAGCTCCGAAGGCATGATTATCCGAGCGCAGGTTCACTCGGGAGATATTCCCGTGGCCCCGGAAGATCCGCTCTGGCAAAAAATCGCGCCGATGACCCTGCCGTTAAGCGGCCAGATCATTACCCGTCCGGTATGGCCGGAACCAACAGCTCACGCATTGACGGTACGCGCCCTGCACAACGGCACCGATATCGCGTTCTTGCTGGAATGGCAGGACAATACGAAAAACGATCGGTTGACGCCCGGCACATTTCGAGATGGAGTAGCCTTGGGGTTGCCGCTCGGTGATGCTCCGGCGTTTTTCTGTATGGGACAATTGGACCATTACATCAATATCTGGCACTGGAAAGCCGATTGGCAGAGCGACATTGACCGGCGGGCAGCGAGAACCACCGAAAAGGATAAGGCCGGCGGGAGTGAGCCCAGGCGGTTCGAAGTGATTCCGCGGCGGGCCTCCTCGGTGGAGGATTTGATCGGAGGCGGATTCAGCACCCTGACCACGAAAGAAAAGCAGGGGCGTGTTCAGGGAAAGGCGACCTGGAAGGACGGCATCTGGCGCGTCGTGATGCGCCGTCCCCTGTCGAGTGAGGAGCAGGAGAATGAAGCGAAGCTGATTCCTGGGCGTATCCAAGTGGTATCCTTCGCAGTCTGGAATGGTGAGAATAAAGAACGCAACGGGCAAAAGGCGATTGCCCCTTGGTTTCAACTCGCCTTGGATCCGGTCACAAAGACGTAACTCTTCCTGGTAGGATGAGGGAAAAGCCCGGCGCCATCGGCGCCGGCTTGGTAGGCGAAAGCGAGAGGCGCTCTCTTGGAGGACAGGTTTCAGATCCATCGCGTGATTCACAACAGAGCCCTTTCCCTCGGAAGGGCTCTTTGTGTGTGTGGCCTGGGAGTGTTCCTTATTGCCGCAGTCTGGAATACTCCAGCCGCCGCAGACCCGGGCAGCAATGGCGACATGACAGTGGAGGAAGCCATTCAGCTCGGAGAAGAATTCGGCATCGCGGTTGGTGAAGTCGACGAAGAGGTCCAAAAGGAGCTCAAACTTCAGCGTGCGGAAGGCGTCGCCGTCTTTGAGGTCATCGGAAATTCACGGGCCGATTATGCCGGAATTAAGGTCCGGTCCGTCATCAAAGAGATCGATAAAAAGGAAGTCCGCAACCTGATCGATTTCGGCAAGGCCGTCAAAGTCGCGATGAAGGAATGTAATTTTACCGTCGGGACTTATGAGCCGGCTGATCCAGGCAATCCGGTGGGATGGGGCGTGAACTTTCATTTCGTCGGCTGCAAACGGGATTAATGGAGCGAGCGACACGTGACCGGTAACGGGCGACCCATCCAGAAATTGGCCATGAGCGGGCTCCTGTTGATATTTGCAGTGCTCACGGTCACGTTTCATGAGCGGGCCATCGCGCAGAAGACGGATGGCCAGGCGCCAGCCGATTGGGTGGCGGAGATTGAAAAGGTCTTTATCCGTTCTGAAGATTGCAAGCAATGCCATGACCGGCACTACGAAGAGTGGAAGGGGATGCGGGAGCAGACGCCTGACCTCAAATCCTTCGGTCGAGTGGATGCGGCCTTATTGCACGGCACATCCTTTGAATCGCCGGTGTTCCGCACGGTGTTGGGCGTATGGATGCAGACCAATCCCTCGCTGGATGAACGGCAGCGGTGCCTGTCCTGCCATGCGCCGGCAGTCACGGTTTTTCCTCAACATGCCGAAAAGATTGCGGCGCAAGTTCTGTCAGGCAAACCGCAGGTCGAGGGTATCGGCTGCGCATCCTGCCACCTCATTAACGCGGTGGAAACGACGCCCCTGCCGCCGCCAACGTACAAGGTGAAGCCAGGCGAGATGCTCTATGGTCCTTACACCGATCCTGAGGAAAACCTGGTGCATCCGGCAACACAGGTGCCGCTGTTCCGTGGCGCGAATTTTTGCACCTCTTGCCATTTCGACAAGGTCAAGGATGTCACGCAGAAAGACCTCCCCGGAGAAATTCTGCATGGCACGATTTGCCAGGATTGCCACATGGAGCCCTCCACAGGGAGCTCAACGTCGAGACGTGGCGCCATGACTCGCGCCATCGGGCGGCATTGGTTCCGCGGAGTCGTCATTCCGGGCACGCTGCTGAAAAATCGTAACTTGCAAGCCGAATGGATGCCGCGTATCGATATCGATGCGGGGAAGTCCGGAGCAGGGGTGGAGGGAACGGTGCTGGTGAAGGTCGGCAGTCTCCCGCATAGTTTTCCCGACGGTGACCCGGTGTTAAAGCAATTTTTCCTCTCGATCACGACCAAGGATGCGCAAGGCCGGGTATTGGGAGAAGAAATCAAACAATTCGGATTGCCGTACGAGAAGATTTTGCGCGGTCCGATTCCTGATCCCTTTATCAAGGGCGGCAATACCAGGCGGGTGCCTTTCTCGCAGACCCTGCCGGCCGACGGAGGAGAGCCGGCGACGATTGAAGTCGTCCTCAGCTACGCGTTGATTCCGGAACCTGAACCGGAACTGAAAGCAAAGTATCTGGCCACGCTGCTCAATGATCAGGAGCGGGCGGTCGCGAAGAAGGTCATCGAGGAGTATATTCAGCCTCGCGTGCTGACCTATCGAGCCAAATCACTGTAAGGCCCCCTGCCGGTTCCAGCCACGACGGGCAGCGAGGTGCGTACCATGTGCGGAGGATATGCGAACGGTGACACATCGACGAGGTCTGTTGCAGGGGCTGCTCATCAGCGCGTTGCTGATGGTGGTCGGGTTGGCAGGTTATGGTGTGCAGCAAGGGCTGGCCCAGGATGCCAACGCTCAGCTGACGATCCAAAAATCGTTTCCCAGTTCCGGAAAGTGCAAGCGCTGCCACGAGCGGGTGTTTGAGGAATGGGAAACATCGCCCCTCTCCAAGTCGATCCATACACCGACATTTCGCGCCGCCCTGGATGTGTATCTCACTTCTCCGGCCGGAAAAGATAAGGCCCTCTGTTTCCGCTGTCATGCTCCCCATGTCCGGGAGTTCCCCGACCAGGTTCAGTTATTTGTGACTCAAGCGCAATCCGGAGAGCCCTCCTTGGATGGCGTGGCCTGCGCGCAATGTCATCTCATCAAACAGGTCGATCGGACGAAGCAGTCGCCGGAACCGAAGTATGATCTCGGCAACAAAACCATGTACGGGCCGTACAAAGATTTCGCCGCAAACCTGGCCCATCAATCGATGGAGTCGACCCTTTTCCACAAATCGGATTTGTGTCTGAATTGTCATCAGGTCGTGCCCGTTGCGGCTGACCTTGGCAAAAGGAACGATCTCCTGGGCAATTGGGACCAAAGCAAAGCCGTGAAATCCGGAAAGGAGTGCCAGACCTGTCATATGCCTGAACAGGTCGGAGAGTCGGCCAATGGCGAAGCCAAGCGGAAGGTCGCCAACCATACATTCCCTGGACGTATCGGTCAGCTCAGGCAGGAGGCCGCCAAGCTGGATGTTGTGACAAAGGTGGATGGCGACAAGACCTCTGTCACGGTGGGGGTGCAGAGCCTGGTGCCCCACAATCTGCCGACGACCCATCCCGGGTGGGCGAGCGTAGTGCTGGAATTGACCGTGAAGGGGAAGAATCTGAAGACGGTTTTCAGCGACAAGCGCATCTATGGCCGGACCTATGCTGATGCCAAAGGCCAGACAACGGTGTTTGATTTTGAGGCGGTCAAGGTGCTCGACGAAACGGTCCTCAAGCCGGAGGAGAACCGGGTGGAGACCTTCAGCTTTCCGACACCCAAGGACACCAAAACTTTTGATGTCGAAGCGGCGCTCAGTTATGCTCCGGTGACAGGACCGGCAAGCTTTCTGCAGCGTATTGAGGCGGAGTCTTCAAAGGGCGCCCAGGACCCCGTCTTTCAGTCCATCCCGATCGCGAAGTTCAGCGAGAATATTCCGGTTGCGAAGTAGCTTCTGCGCGTGCAGCGTACGCGCAGAAACGAGAGGCATCGGAGCGAAGGCCTCTGAGGACTTCGCTCGAACTGCTCTCACGTCCCATGTTCACGAATTATTCGGAGATGATGCTGGAACCCGGGGACTTCATCTTGAAGATCTGAATCGCGCTGTAGATGCCTTTGGCAGGATGGTTTAGGATCAGTCGCGAATTGGTGATATGCGTGTCGATTAATTCGTACTGCCCGCCGCTATAGTACACATCGCAGTCGTCGATCTCACAATTTTTGTAGACGTGGTTGTCCAGCGACAGCTTGGCTTTGCTGAACTTCTGCTGATCGATCAGGATGTATTCCGGCGCGAATCCCATCACAGCCCTCCCCAGTTCGCGCGCACTATAACAAACTCGATATCCTTGCGCAAACCGCCCTGGTGGTGCTGTCCCGTTTCTTCTTCCACGATCTTTCGCCTTGATCAGCCTTGGCCAGCCCTATAGAATGGCGCCACTTTTCCTCTCGTTCGCGACCGTGTCAGTTGTCGGGCATGCGGCGGTGATTCCCGCTGCACAATCAGTCCGCGATGGGTTCATGCCGCGAAGCACCTGTGACATTCATCAATCATTGCGCGTGATGAGGTCATCTTCACGGCGAATCTTTACCGTAACACGTCAGCTGGATTCTCAGTTTCACCATCTGTTAACAGGAGGAGAACACTGTGAGCGACTCAGCGATTGTGACCTTTGCTCTGGTTGCGGCGGTGGCTGGTATTGTGTATGGCCTGTATCTCGCCATGTGGGTGTTCAAGCTGAATGCCGGCAACGCGAAGATGCAGGAAATTTCCAAAGCCATTCAAGAGGGAGCGGGCGCCTACATGAACCGTCAATATAGGACGGTAGGTGTGGTGGCCGCGGTGTTGTTCGTCGGGCTGTGGGGCGCGGGCGCCGTGTCGGATAAGTTCGGCATGCTAACGGCGGTCGGTTTTCTGATCGGCGCCGGAGCGTCGGCCCTCGCCGGATATGTCGGGATGATTATCGCGGTTCGAGCCAACGTGCGGACTGCGCAAGCAGCCTACAACGGCATGAATGCCGCTCTCACCGTAGCGTTCCGCGGCGGCGCGGTCACGGGTTTGCTGTTGATCGGACTGGGGTTGTTGGCCATCACCAGCTTCTATACCATCGCCTCGCAGTTGGCGGGTCAGGAGAAAGCGATTCACGCGTTGCTCAGTCTGGGCTTCGGCGGCAGTTTGATCTCCGTATTTGCGCGCGTCGGCGGCGGAATCTATACGAAGGCAGCCGATGTGGGCGCAGACCTTGTTGGTAAAGTCGAGGCAGGGATTCCCGAGGACGATCCCCGTAATCCCGCGGTCATTGCCGACAATGTCGGCGACAATGTCGGTGATTGCGCGGGGATGGCGGCCGACTTGTTTGAAACCTATGCGGTCACGACCGTCGCGGCGATGGTGCTGGCGTTTACGATGTTCAAGGGCGTCAGCGCCCCGATTTTGTATCCGCTCGCCTTGGGCGGCGTAACGATCTTTGCCACGATCATCGGCATCCTCTTTGTCAAAGTCAGTCCTGGCGGCGAGATCATGCCGGCGCTTTACAAGGGTTTGTTTGTTGCCGGAGGCATTGCGGCGGTGGCCTTTTTCCCGATTACCTCACACATCATGGAGGGGGTCGGAGGTGTGAGTGGCGTCAGTTATTACCTGGCGGCATTCATGGGGCTGGCGGTGACCCTGGCGCTGGTCTTCATTACGGACTACTACACCTCGAAGTCGTATGCGCCCGTGAAAGATATTGCCAAGGCCAGCGAGACGGGGCATGCCACGAATATTATTGCCGGATTGGCGGTGGGGATGCAGTCGACGGCGGCGCCGGTGGTGGTGATTGGCGCGGCGATTCTCGGCAGCTATTGGATATGCGGCGGGGCGGCATCAGGCGGGTTGTATGGCGTTGCCGTCGCGGCGGTTTCGATGTTGTCGATGGCCGGCATTGTGGTCGCAATCGATGCATTCGGGCCCATTACGGATAATGCCGGCGGCATCGCGGAAATGGCCCATCTCGGGAAAGAAGTGCGCGATATTACGGATCCTCTGGATGCGGTGGGCAACACGACGAAAGCCGTGACGAAAGGGTATGCGATCGGTTCTGCCGGCCTTGCGGCAGTGGTGTTGTTTGCGGAATTCGCCAGAGAAGTCGCCAAGGGAACGCAAGCCAGCACATTCGACTTGTCTAATCCATCGGTCCTGGTCGGGCTTTTCTTGGGAGGAATGCTGCCCTTCATTTTTGGCGCGCTCTGTATGAAGGCAGTCGGTCAGGCGGCGGGTCTCGTGGTGGAGGAGGTACGGCGCCAATTCCGGACGATCAAGGGCATCATGGAAGGCACAGGGAAACCCGAGTATGGCACCTGCGTCGATATTGTCACCCAGGCAGCCATTGCGAAGATGATGATTCCCGGTCTGATCCCAGTCGTGGCCCCGATTCTTGTCGGAGTGATCCTTGGGCCGCAAGCGTTGGGCGGCGTGCTTGTCGGGAGCATCGTCACCGGGCTGTTCGTCGCGATTTCAATGACGAGCGGCGGTGGTGCCTGGGACAATGCTAAGAAGTATATCGAGGAGCAGGGCTTAAAAGGTACGGACACGCACAAGGCTGCGGTGACCGGTGATACGGTCGGCGATCCCTATAAAGACACCGCAGGTCCGGCGATCAACCCGATGATCAAAGTCATCAACATTGTGGCGTTGCTGATTGTCTCGCTGATCGTCAAATAGACGGATGTTGAAAGTGGCCTCCGGCTTCTTGCCGGCAGGTGGTACATTGTTGCGGGCCTGGTTTGGTTGATGGGAGGAGGCGGCATCATTCGCCGGTCGGCTTGACGCGTTCAAGGACCCTAGAGTAAGGTGACGGAAGCGGGTCCTTCGAATGCGTCCGAATGAACTGGAGGTGCTCCGATGGAGAAACAGGAGAGGAGACCGGAATCCAGAAAAGAGTCGCACGCCAAAGAAGAGGTGAAGCCGAACCCGAAAGTCGTCGAATCGGGGAAGAAGATGAAAGAAGACATCGACAAATTGGTCGATGAAATCGATGACGTCCTGGAAAAAAATGCCGAAGAATTTGTAAAGAACTATGTGCAGAAGGGAGGGGAATAGTCCCCCTCCCTTTTTATTCAGTCCCCAGGCGCCCACTCGTAACCATTCTGGATTCCCGTCCGCCCACCTTCGCGATATCAACATCACTGAAACGCTATGCCGTCGTCCTGCTGATGCCCTGTTTGACAAAGGCGGGGTGAGTCGATACCATTCCCCTTACTTCTCAGTAACTTCTGAATGTTCCAGCTCTAAACAGAGGGGCCATGCTCGAAAAACTCTGGGTGTTCAGACCGTCTGATGCGGTCTTGCAGAGCAGTCTCGCCAGAACGCTGTCGATCTCGCCGGTGACCGCATCGATATTGCTCGCTCGCGGGGTGACGACTCCCGACCAGGCGACTCGTTGGATGTCCAGTGCGCAGGACGGGCTCCACGACCCATTCTTGATTCCTGATATGGACATAGCCGTCGAGCGACTTCATCTGGCGCTCGCTCGCCAGGAACGCGTGTGTTTCTATGGAGATTACGATGTGGACGGCGTGTCGGCGACGAGCCTGTACCTGTCGTTTTACCAGGGACTCGGGGGAAATGCTTGCGGATACATTCCTCACCGGGTGCGCGAGGGATATGGTCTCAACGAGGGGGCAATCAGGAGATTGGCGCTGGAAGGCATTACGTTGCTGGTCACGTCGGACTGCGGGACGACATCGCATCATGAAATTGCGGTCGCCAAAGAGCTTGGTATGGATGTGGTGGTGACGGACCACCATCAAACCGATGCGACGATGCCCGCTGCCCTTGCTGTACTTAATCCGCATCGGTGCGATGCCAGCTATCCCTTTACAGGACTCTGTTCCGCAGGCCTGGCGTATAAGGTGGTCTCGGCCTATCAGAGACGATACGGGTCAGGTGAGGTGGATCCGGAATCCTGTCTCGATTTGGTGGCTCTGGCGACGGTGGCCGATATCGTGCCGCTCCAGGATGAGAATCGTATTTTAGTGCGGGAGGGGCTGATGCAGATTAATCGCGGCGCCCGCTGCGGAATCCGTGCCTTGAAGCAGGTCGCTGGTATCACGAAAGCGTGTACCAGTGAAACGATCGGGTTTCGCTTGGGGCCCCGGCTGAATGCTGCGGGTCGGCTAGATCATGCGATGCGTTGCGTGCAACTGCTGACGACCGAATCCGACAGGGAAGCGATGCAAATTGCCGAACAGTTGGAACAGTTGAATCGACAGCGCCAGCAGATCGAGGAGGGGATTACCGCGGAGGCCGGGGCTCAGCTCCAACAGGACGAACCGGCTGCCGCGATTGTGCTGGGCTCGCGTGACTGGCATCTGGGTGTCGTGGGGATTGTCGCCGCCAGATTAGTCGATCGCTTTCATCGCCCGAGCATCGTGATCGCGGTGGATGAGAAGGGAATCGGTAAAGGCTCCGCCCGGACAGTGGAGGGTTTTGATCTGTATCAGGGATTGTCGGCATGCCGGGATCTCCTGGAAGCCTTTGGCGGCCATCCGAACGCCGCGGGGTTGACCATTCGGGAATCGCGATTAGACGAGTTTCGCCGGCGGTTTTCTGACGTGGCGGCACAGTGGGCTACCGGCAGCCTTGTCAGACCGACCGTGCACGTCGATGCGGAGGTGAAGCTGACGGACGTGAATTTCGATCTCATCCAGGAACTTGAGTCCTTGCATCCTTTCGGAGCAGGCAATCCGGAACCGACCTTGGCCGTTCGCGGTCTCGATGTGGTAGAGGCGCGGGTTGTCGGTGAAAAACATCTGAAGCTGCGCGTACGGCAGGGCCGCTCATTCATTTTCGATAGCATCGGCTTTCGCATGGGATCATTTGCAGAGCTTGGGTTAAAGGCAGGGAGCCCTGTCGATCTGGCCTTTAGTCCTGAGCGGAATCAGTGGAACGGGTATGACCGCGTGCAACTGCGCATCAAGGCGGTACGCATGAGCGGCGAGGTGTCCTAAGTATGCCGCACGAGACCGTGACAGAACTCGATCAATTGATCGAGCGGGTCAAGAGCTATAACGTCGAGGCGGATGTGGACCTCGTGCGCCGGGCCTATGACTTTTCGGCCAAGGCCCATGAAGGGCAAATGCGCCGGTCCGGCGAGCCGTATTTTCGCCATCCCCTGGCGGTGGCCGGGCTGTTGACCCATCTGAAAACGGATGTGACGGCCATCGTTGCCGGTCTTTTGCATGACACGCTGGAAGATACACTGGCGACTCCGCTTGAATTGGAGCAGCGGTTCGGGAAAGACGTGGTGCACCTGGTCGATGGCGTCACCAAGATCGGCAAGATCACCTTTCGGAACTATGAGGAAAAACAGGCGGAAAATTTCCGCAAGATGGTGTTGTCGATGGCGGATGATATCCGCGTCGTCCTCATCAAGTTGGCGGACCGGCTCCATAACATGCGGACCCTGGAGTATCTCAGCGAAGGGAAGCGACGGCAGATTGCCCAAGAGACGCTGGAGATTTATGCCCCGTTGGCCAATCGCTTGGGAATCGGTTGGATCAAAAACGAACTTGAAGACCTCTGTTTGAAGCACCTCAAGCCCGAAGTCTACGAACTGCTGCGTGTGCGCGTGGCCAAGAGGGATGAAGATCGGCAGCAGTACATTCTGGAAGTCATCGACATGGTCAAGAAGGCCATGGCGGAGGCCGGATTGCATGGGGAGGTGTCCGGTCGACCCAAGCATCTCTATGGCATTTATCAGAAAATGGAGAAGCAGTCGATCTCGTTTGAGGAGGTGTACGACCTTGCCGCGTTACGCATCATCACCGATATCAAGATGAACTGTTATGCCTTGCTCGGGGTCATCCATTCGTTGTGGCGTCCCCTGCCTGGCCGTTTTAAAGATTACATCGCTATTCCAAAATCGAATATGTATCAGTCTTTGCATACCACGGTGGCAGGGCCTAAGGGCGAGCACGTGGAGTTCCAGATTCGCACGGAGGAGATGCATCGAGTTTCCGAGCAGGGGATTGCCGCGCATTGGAAATACAAGGAGCACGGACGCATCGACGAGAAAGACGGGAAAGTCTTCAGCTGGCTGCGGCAGTTCGTGGAGTGGAATCAAGACCTGCCCGATAATCGCCAGTTTATGGATTCGGTCAAGCTCGATCTTTTTCATGACGTGGTGTATGTGTTTACTCCGCAGGGTATGGTGAAGGAACTCCCGAAGGGTTCCACCCCGGTCGACTTCGCCTATTCCGTCCATACGGAGATCGGAGACCATTGTGTGGGGGCCAAGGTCAATGGCAAGATTGTGCCGCTCAAGCATGCGATGGAAAGCGGAGACATGGTGGAGATTTTGACCGCGGCGAATCAAACGCCCCACCGGGATTGGCTGAAGTTCGTCCGCACCTCCCGCGCGAAGACAAAAATCAAGCATTGGATCAAAGCAGAAGAACAGTCTCGCAGCGTCGAGATCGGCAAGCGGTTGCTGGAGGCTGAGTTCCGGCGGCATGGACTGGCGCCTGCTCAGATGATGCGGTCGGAGCAACTCCTCGCCGTGGCCAAACAGGTCGGATATGAAACGCCGGAGGAACTTGCCGCCGCCGTGGGGTTCGGGCATGTGCCGACCTCTCAGGTGATGAGCAAAATCGCGCCTCCTTCGCAGGCGGAAGGTCCGACCATCACGCCGGAAGCTCCGGCGCCGCATAAACAAGCGGCCGGTCGCGCCGATGATACCGGTGTTCAGGTGAAAGGTGCGCGCGACCTCCTGATGCAACTCTCCCGTTGCTGCAATCCCGTTCCCGGGGACCGCATTTTGGGCTACATTACCAGGGGGCGCGGGCTCACGATTCATACCGTCGATTGTCCCAATCTCGAAGCGTTGGATTACGATAAAAACCGGTTGGTCGAAGTTGAATGGGATCAGTCTACGCCGAGCACCCACTCCGTGAAGGTCTCAGTGATCGCGGTGGACAAAACCGGAGTGTTAGCGCATGTCTCTACGGCGATTTCGGAATGCCAGGCCAACATCAGTCGAGCTGAAATTACGACGCGCGAAGATCGGAAGGCGATGCTGGATTTCATCGTCGAGGTGGTGGACACGGCGCATCTGTCGAGGGTGTTCAAGGCGATTGAACAGGTAGAGGGTGTGATCACCGTGCGCCGGATGCGTTCCTGGCAGGAGCGCGCGTAGCCCGAAAGGTTTCTCTGTGCGATCCTTCCCTCAGTGGATGATGTCCGCATGAATCCGGGAACCCTTGTCGGCGCCATTCTGGCCATCCTCGCTTGCGCGGCTGTCGTGTTGATCGGCCTGATCCACCTGTTCAGCCGGCGCGGCAAGCCGGTTCCGGTCCTGCCATTGTATGCCGGTGGTGTGGGCGTATTTTTCGTCATTGCGGCGCTGGTCGGCCACAGCGGTCTCGTGACGCCCGTTCCCCATCTCGTCCGGGCCTGTCTTGATGTGGCGGCCTGGCTGGGCGCTTCTTTCTTCCTCTTCACGATCCTTGATGCCCTCATCATTGGCGAATGGCTGATCGAGCGAGGTCAGCGATACATTCCTGACATCGTCCGACAGTTACTCATCGGCGCGGAAGTCGTGGCAGCCGGTGTGGTGATTCTGTGGTTGGTCATGGGGATCAACCTCGTGGCGCTCGTGGCGCTCCCAACAGTGGCGGCGGCGATGATCGGGGTGGCGTTGAAGGATACGTTGACGAGATTTTTTTCCGGCATTGAGCTTGGAAAGATCGTCAAGGTGGGGGATTGGGTCACGGTGCTGGATCGAGAAGGAGTGGTCTCTCACATCGGCATGGAACACGTCAGCTTGTTGACTCGATCTCACGATCTGGTGTCGTTGCCCAATGATCTGGTGATTCAAAGCGGAGTGACCAATTTCACCAGACCGACCACGACGCATTTTTGCAATGTCTTTGTCGAAGCCGCGTATCGAACCCCGCCTGAACAGGTCTGCGCTACGCTGCTTGAGACCGCGGCTGCGGTATCGGGGGTGTTGCCGGATCCCAAGCCGTCCGCTTTCGTCGCGGCATTTAATGAATCGGCCATTCAATATCGTATTAAGTTTCCAATCGGAGATTTCTCACAACGGGACTCGATCGAGAGTGTCATGCGCACCTATATCTGGCATGCCTTCGCGCGCAAGGGTATCGAAATTCCCTTTCCGCAACGCGTGGTGCATCAAACTGTGAATGGGGACGGCACTCCCAGCAGCTACTCAGTCGAACGGATCATGGGGCAACTGACGGCGGTTGATTTTTTGGTCACGCTCGATACAAGGCAAATCGAAGTGTTGGCACAGGGTGCGAGATGGGAGTTGTACTTGCCCGGTGAGCGAATCGTTCGCCAAGGGGATTCTGGAGATGTGCTGTACGTTATTGTCTCCGGAAGCGCCGATGTCCGATTGGAGCAGGGAGAGCTGACTACCACTGTGGCGACGCTTGAGGCGGGAAAGTTTTTTGGTGAGATGTCTTTATTAACCGGCGAGCCGCGGTCGGCCACGGTGGTGGCTGCGACGGAGTTATCGGTCATTGCCGTCGGGAAGCAGGCCTTATTGCAAGTCATTCAGGAGGACCGGCGGCTAATCGAGAGGATCGGAGAGATCGTTGCCCGTCGACAGGCTGCGACGGCGTCGGCGAAGGCGCAGCTCTCGCGCGATGCGGCGGCCTTGTCGGTTGTCACGCACACTCGCTCTCTCGTGGAGCGCATTCAGAGGTTTTTCTGCGGAACGCGCAAGACGACGTGACCGTTTGAGTTCGATCAGGGTTGTTTGAAGCTCAGCTTGACGCCTCGTTGAAGTTGCAGTGCTGCCGCCCTTCCAGCCCCGAGTTCAAGAACATACAGCGCTCCCTCTTCGGAATGGTATTGCGGACAGCCGTCGTCCTGTCTGGTGCAGATCGGGGTGTGGCGTTCGATATGAATGATTGTCTTTTTTGCATCCATCCAGATGATATCGAGAGGAATTTTAGTATTTTTCATCCAGAAGGTCCACGGCTGGGCGTCGCCAAAGATAAACAACATTCCCCGATCGTCCGCGAGGTGCTCACGAAACATCAGGCCTTGTGCTCGTTTCAGCGCCGTATCGGCTAATTCTGCCTGAATCAGTGTGCCATTCGGCGTTTTGACCGTAATGAGGGTTTCAGGTGGTGGATCAGCGGCCCAGGTTGAACAGCTCATCGCCAGCACGACCAGGCCCACTAAGCCACCTGCCAAGCGGCTAAAGCCTGTGGAATGGCGTGTTTCATAAGGATCATGTGTCGAGTGTCTCATGGCCGCATCCTAACGGGCCGCTTGTGAGCCGTCAAGATAGCGGAAGTCGAGTCCGGAGGGTCAGGATGCCGCCTTGCAATTCCGCCGGCCCCTATGCCATCCTCGGCATATCAATTAGACTTCGATGGAGGCTGTTCATGAAAGAAACGCGACGTGTGGTGTACATGCGAGGCGTGTTTGTCTGTCCGAAGTGTCGCCAATCATATGTGCAGGAAAAGTGGATCGAAGAATTTCGAATCCGCTGCCACAAGTGTGATTATCGCGGAACATTGACCCAGGTATCGGTTGAAGAGCATATGGATGAGGAAGTGATTCGTCGCTAGGTGTGCGGTTCGCGCATATCGTGTTCATAAAGTTCCCGTCTCCTATCTTCTGATCGGAAACATAGAGATTCCTGCCATGCCGTTCAGGGCTTGGCCCTGCCGATGCTAGCCTTGCTCTGGTAGTCACCAAGAGGTCGGTTATGGTTCTGATGTGGCGACTGCTGTTTCTCTGCACGGCCTGTATTCTGCCATGGCCTGCCATCGGCGCAGCGGCCGATAGTCCGACAATTATTCAGGTATTGGTGGCCTACCACTCACGCACCGGGAATACTGAGCGAATGGCTGCGGCGGTTGCCGAGGGGGTTCGAATGGTGCCTCACGCGCAGGTCGTCGTCCGGCGTGTAGGGAATGTGACGGCAGAGGAGTTATTTGCTGCAGATGCCATTGTGCTCGGGTCGCCGGTTTATTGGTCGAATATGGCCGGGGAGGTCAAGGCGTTTATCGATGACTGGCAGTTCAAGTTCGGCGTCTTTCCCGACTTTAAGCTGAAGAACAAAGTGGGGGCGGCATTCGCAACCGGCGGTCAGATTTCCAGCGGGAAAGAGCTGACGATGCTCTCTATTCTTGCCGCGATGCTGGGAAATTATATGATCACTGTTAGCGGCGGCGGTGCATTTGGAGCTTCTGCCACAACGGAAGGCAATAGTCCTGGGATTGATGAGCAGGAACTTTCCAGCGCGCGTGAATTGGGAAGACGTGTAGCTGAGGTCGCCGGCGCAGTCAAGCGCGGATTTGAATTGCAAGAAGGTCTGGTGCGGTCGAGCCCAAAATGAGTGACGTTTCAGCAGTTAGGATGAAACAGGGTTGCGGCAGGCATTCTCCAGATGGCTCTTCGCGAGTGCGACCAGTTCGTGGATATTTTTGGCACAACGACCACAGCAACCATTTTCTCGCAAACCGAACTCAGCGATAATTTGTCTTGTGGTTAGGGACCCCTGACGGCCCGCTTCCCGCACATCTGATTCCGTTAAGCCCTTACATAAGCAGACATACATGAGTGGCGTCTCCCACTGATGGTCGATTGTCTCGGCCGGGCAATGCGAACACTTTTCCGATACTGATAACCGTTCTCAACTATGGCCAGTATACCGGCTGTCCTGAGATCTGTCAACATTTCGGGTGATTGCCGTCCGCTGTCCAGGAGGTGGCAGCTTGGGCCTCCAAAGGTTCACCATTTGCTGGCCCATGTTGTTCGGTGTATGAGGGTGTTTCTTCGAGCCATTCTGCGGCCGGATCCAATGAGGTTTGTTCACAGATACTTGGGTACGCTGTGTATCCTGGCATTCTCTTGAGGCAAGGCTCTACGTCGTGCCGTGGGAGGGGAAGAAAGCAGAGTGGAGAGGATTGGCGCGTTGTTCTGCTGCAAAAATACGGAGGCAGGAAGCCCTTTCGAACTTCCTGCCTCCGTTGTGCTGTGGCTCTTCACCACTGAGAGCGGTTGCCCCCTCTCAGTGGTATGAGTCTTACAGCCAGTTCACGCGTTCGGCCGGCCGAATGTAGATCGGCTCTTCGACCTGGATCCGCGCCACTTCCTTGCCCGACTTGTTGAAGCCCAACACGGTATCGTTGTACATATCGAACCGCTTCCCGT